>NZ_CP077107.1:2776202-3084669 GCF_019263745.1 Methanospirillum hungatei | reverse complement strand
AGGAACTTGGAAGTAATATTACCGGTTATGCGTATCCACTTTCATTAGATCCCTCTGCTGAAGTAGTATTTTTAAAAAAAGGACCCGTAAGAGCCCCATCACTCTATTATTTACTCTTTCACATGGTTCCTGAAGAAAAATGCAAGAGAATAGAAGAGATGTTATCACTTGGGGATAGTTATATTCTGGGATTTTCAAGTCAGGGAGAAGCATTTGGTCATGTAGCAATAACTCTGAAAAAGGGACATGAACTGGAAAATCGTGAATTATTAGAAGCATTTGTATCACAGGCTTCAGTTGCATGTCTCCGGCTACACACCCTGCAGGAACTTATTGAAAGTGAGGAACGATATAAAGCGGTTGTTGAAAGTCAGACGGATGTTATCTTACGCTTCAGACCCGATGGTACTCATATCTTTGCTAATGATGCATTTTTTACATATTTTGATATCACACCTGAAGAATTGGCCGAACGAACAATTATCCCGTTTATTTTTAATGAAGATTTTGAATTATTAAAAAAACACCTCACTAAACTCACCGCTTCTGATCCAATCTCAACCATAGAGATACGTCTGATCCTGAATGATGGTTCTATCAGATGGCAACAATTGAATATCAGGGCTATTTTCACCCCTGATGGAGAATTGATAGAATATCAGGCTGTTGGTCGTGATATTACCCAGCGAAAATGTGCTGAAGATGAACTGGTTACATTATATGCTGAGCTGGAAGAGAAAGTCAAAGAGAGGACACGTGAACTCTCAGCAGTGAATAATGATCTTTCTATGTATACCTATTCTGTCACCCATGATCTACGGGCACCTCTTCGTGCGATAGATGGATTTACTGCTATTTTTTTAGAAAAATATACAAAGGATCTTCCTTCAGAGTCGATTCGTCTTCTAGAAATAATTCGGAAAAACGTAGCGAAAATGAATCAGTTGATCGATTCGCTTTTTTTTCTTTCAAAATCCACACATCATATCCTTCAAAAAGACATGATTCATATGGAACAACTTGTCAGGGAAGTTCTTGAGGAATTACTGATAGACAATAAAAAAAGAGATATAATTACCATTATTGGACCTATTCCTAACGGGTATGCAGATAAAGTTCTCATTCGACAGGTGTTTGTAAACCTTTTTTCGAATGCACTAAAATTTACCCGTTTAAAACCTCAAACAATCATCGAAATAGGATTTGGGCCCTCAAGTGGAGAATTTGCATATTTTATTCGGGATAATGGAATTGGATTTGATATGAATTATGGAGATCGTATCTTCAAATTATTTGAACGAGTTCATTTCGGGAATGAGTACGAAGGATCAGGAATTGGTCTGGCAATTGTAAAACAGATTATTGATCGACATGGCGGAAAAATCTGGGCTGAATCTTCTCCTGGAAAAGGGTCTGTTTTTTATTTTACTCTTGGTCCGGAAAAAACTTTAGATCCGGTCATATGATTGAGTAAAATTGATTTATGTACACAAGTTTTTTCTCTGTTAACCTGGGTAAGGGAATATCAAAGGGATACGTTTATCGTCAATGGATTTGAATGATACTATATCGGTCTCTTTAGTTATGCATGAAAGATGATGAATACGTATCGGTTTCAAATGACTCATCTGCCCCAAATAAAAAGAAAGATAAAGGGCCCCTTCATCAGATTCATCGCTTTTTTGGCCGGTTGAAATTAAGGACCGTGCTTACCCTTCTTTTTGGATTGGTTGTAGTTCTTGCAATTTGTATTACTGGATTGTTAGCATTTCAAAACAGCCAATATAGTGCAAATGAACTTGCAGGTCAGCTACAACATGAAGTAGCGAACAGAATATCAGATCAGCTCGATTCTTACCTGCAGGTTCCCCACTTTGTTAACCAACTCAGCATTGACTCATTTAAACATAATCGTGTGTCTGTTCATGATACAGAAGATTTAAAAGAATACTTTCTGGAATTATCACACCAATTTGATACTGTAGAAGCTATTTGTTATGGACATGAGAAAGAGGGTAATTATACCATTATTTCAAAAGTTGGATCACCAGGTCTTGCAACAGGAAAAGAACGATATTATGGAATTTCAAATCAGAACACAAATTTTTCCTTTGTAGAATACCATTTATTTCCGGATGGTCGGACTGGAGAAAAAACAATCACCATTCCAGATTACGATCCCCGTACCAGACCCTGGTACCAGGAAGCAGTTCAGGCAAAAGAACCTGTCTGGACACCGATTTATATGTGGCTTGAGGGAATAGTCAGTATAGATGCAGTTCGTCCTGTCTATTCTGATACTGGTGAATTACTTGGGGTTATGGATACTGCTCTGACTTTATCTGGTATTAGTGACTTTTTACAAAAAATCGAGATATCACCACACGGTCAGGCTTTTATCATTGAAAAATCGGGTGTACTTGTCGCTTCTTCAACGGTCCGGGAACCATATGTTAATGAAAATGGGACGCTTGTTCGCCTATCTGCTTCAGCCTGTAAAGATCCAGTAATTCAGAGAACATCTCATTACTTATTAGAACATTTAGGCAATCAAACAATTATAAGCTCAAAACAGTTCCAGTGTGATTATGGGGGAACCAGACAACTTGTTCAAATCTCTCCATACCAGGATCAATATGGACTTGACTGGCTCATTGTGGTTGTCATTCCTGAATCTGATATTATGGGTAGTATTTATGCTCATAATCAGATAACGTTTATATTTTTAATTTGTGCGATTATTGGGACAATTATACTTTGTATATTTCTGGCGAGATATATCACAAAACCAGTTTTATCCATGAATAGGGCTGCAAAAGCTCTTGCACGCGGAGATTTCTCATTGTGGACTGATCTTGATAGGGATGATGAACTTGGAGAACTATCACATTCATTTAGTCAAATGGCAGTTCAACTTCGGACCATGTTCTCATCACTTAAAGCGAGTGAAGAACGATATCTGAGCCTTTTTCAGTCATCAGCAGATGCTATTTTCCTTCTTGATACATGTACCTTGCTTGAGATGAACCGGGCTGCTGAAGAGATGTTTCAGATTTCTGCTGTGGATGCATGTGGAAAAGAGGCTTCATCGCTTTTTGATGAGATCGGTCCGGTAATTTGTGAAATGATTAATTCATACCGATTGGAAAATAATGAATATCTGTCTAAAACCATCTCCAGGATCAATAATGACGGAGAGCAGTACCTCAATATTCAGATAACCAAGATCCCAGAAGACAACAGGATATTAAGTCTTGTTCATATCAGAGATATTACAAAAGAGCGTCAGGCAATAATTTCATTCGCCGAACAGGAAGCACTTCAGAAATCTTTCTCTCAAATTCAAATGATCCTGCAGCTTCTCCCTGATCCGACTTTTGTAATAGATGCTGATGGATATGTTCTCTTCTGGAACAGAGCATTTGAGAAACTGACTGGATATTCATCGGCCTCAATGATTGGAAAGGGAGATTATGAATATTCTGTTCCCATTCATGGAATAAAAAGACCAGTTCTCATTGACCTTGTACTTCATCCGGAAATTTCATCTGATAACTTATATGACCGAATTGAACAAGAAGGAGACATTATAAAATCCAGTTTCTGGGTTGATATCTCCGGAGAGATGAAATATATATCTGCAATCGCTGCGTGTCTTTATGATTCGACTGGAACCATTATCGGTGCCATCGAAACAATTCGTGATATTACTACTCTGAAACAAGCTGAAGAGGCATTGCTTGTTGCAAATAATAAATTGAACTTGTTATCCAGTATTACCAGACATGATATACTGAATAAAATCATGATTTCTAAAGCGTATCTTTCATTTATAGAAGAAATTGATCTGAACCCTGATCAAAAAACGTATATGGACGCCATAAAACGTTCTTTGAGTGAAATTGAGCATTTTGTCTCATTTTCCAAAACCTACCAGGAACTGGGGATGAAGGTTCCGGAGTGGCAGGATGTAGGTGAAATATTCCGCCGAGCAGAGAAAGAAATTGATACCGGAAATATTACGGTCAATATTGCTATATCTGGAATTTTCATTCTTGTTGATCCGTTATTTGAAAAAGTGTGTTATAATCTCATTGAAAATGCTATCAGGCATGGGGAAAAACTGACTCGGATTGATATTACATCATATGAGGCCAACACAGGTCTTCTGATAAAGATCAAAGACGATGGTGTAGGGATACCTGATGATCAGAAAAAATTAATCTTCGAGAGAGGGTTTGGCAAAAATACCGGGTATGGACTCTTTTTAACCCGGGAAATCCTATCCATCTCCTCTATTACTATCTCTGAACAAGGATCATTTGGAGATGGATGTCTGTTTGTAATAGATGTTCCAAAAGGAAAATACCACATTGATGAACAGTCTTAACAGAATTCCTTTTTTTCATAGGTTTGCAGAACGGCTGTCTGATAATAGAGATGATAATAACAGTTATTTGAAATTAATTTTTGGTAAATTCTGATGGGAAGTATTAGGTCAAATTGAACTTTGTAGTCTGTGGTATATTGTGTGCCTGTTTAAAAAATGATTATTCCATTTTTGTACCATTCCAGAATTCAAGAGATCCGGAATCAGAAAATGAAGTTGTATATGTCCCAGTATAACTCTTCTTATCTTCTGAAAGAACAAATGTGAAATTTCCTGTTTCAACCCAGGAGCCAGTAAATTTTTTCCCATCCTCTGAAACTACTCCATCTATGTGACCTGGTTCATCTTCTTCACTATGGAATGGAGAGTAAGAACCAAAAACTACCGATCCATTCTGAGTAAATGTGTAGATATTGCTGGCTGATTTCCAGGTTCCTGTCCAGGTATTATTCAGGTCTTTCACTTCTCCTTCTCGTGTGGCGTTACTTAAATACGTGAAGGGATCTCCAATATTTCCTTCCTGATTGACTGTTCCTACTCCTGAAAATGACATGAGATCATCTGACAGAATATATGTAATCGTTCCTGATTCTGACCATATTCCTGAAAATGTTTTTTTGTCTTTTGATAATGTTCCTTTAAGTAGACCAGAATCCAAGACTGAGATGTCTTCGGGGTCATAACTTCCGGCAATATTCGCATCATTTTGAAGGATGAGTACAGTATAATCATCAGACATCCATGACCCATTCCACCAATTATCAGATGATGAAACCTGAGGAGTTTCTGCGAGGACAAAGTTCATGCTTATCAGAATAAGGATAACCATGCCTCCTGTAAACATGTATGATCTCATTTTTTAACCTCCTGTAATCTGTTATACTCATTTAAAACCTAAAGATTTTCTCTTTTTATAGGAAGAAATCAGCGTATTTCTTTCTATAACAATGAATCTTTTTACGGAGAAGTACCTTTACCGTTGTGCTTTCCACTTGGGACTCTCATGAAGCTCATGAGCAAGCTGACTTATCCCTTTGAACTTTTTCTTTTCAAATCGTTTTAATCCAATTTCAGCTTTTTCTCTTTCAAATGACATTTCTTTCAGAATTTTTCGATATCGCTCTAATCGGCTCTCTAATAGTTCACCATTATCTATTGCCTGTCTAACAGCACAACCCGGTTCCTGCTGGTGAGAACAATCAGAGAATCTGCATCCTCTGGCAATCCGGATAATATCCTGAAATAATTCCTCAACCTGATCTTCAGCGGTCCAGATCCGGATTTCCCGAAGCCCAGGAGTATCAATCAGTGAACACTTGGATGGAAGTACGATTAGGTGACGGACAGTAGTGGTGTGCCGGCCTTTTCCATCATCCTCCCTGATACTCCCCGTTTGTTGAAGATTAAATCCTGAAAGGGCATTCATCAGTGTTGATTTTCCTACTCCTGATGATCCAAGAAAGATTATTGTTTTTCCTGGTTTCAGATACTCTTTTAATTGATCGAGGCCGTTTTTCTGAAGGGCACTGATGGCAACAACCGGAATGTGTCCAAGTTCTGTATGAATTTCATTTATTTTGGATGTGGTATCATCACATGTATCGGTTTTGTTCAGGATGATTACCGGCTCAGCTCCAGATGATCTTACAATGAGGAGATATCTCTCAATCCGCGAGATATTAAAATCCATTCCTGGATCAGTGACAATAAAAGCCGTGTCAATATTTGCCGCTAATATTTGTTCTCCGGTTGATTCTCCGGCTCCTCCACGTGACAGACAGGTTCTTCTGTCTAATATTGATACAATCATCCGGGATGTTGGATCCTGATTTAAAATAACAACAAAATCTCCCACTACCGGGTGGAGGTTTTTAGATCTCATTACTCCAGAAATAGGTAATGAGATGATCTCTCCAGGTATGAGTACATCATATTTCGTTTTATGAGCAGTTGCTACTCTGCCAGATATATACGGGCCTTTATATGGGGAAAAAATTAAATCCCATTCTTTATCCCATCCAATTTCTTCAAGAGAGGTAATTTGTGGTTGATCACAATCAGAATTATTCTGCATTGAGAAGTTTGATAAGGAATACTATAACAGATTTTTCAATTGTAATGCCCGGGGTTTGAATTGTTTAGGATTATAATTTCTACCATCCATCTCCACAAGTCAGGATCTTAAGAAAGAATATTATAAGAATATAAGCAATTAATTATATGGTTCAGGTTTGAAAGATCTAATTTGAACCATCTGGATCTTTATCTATTACAGATAATTCCTGGTGATTTCATAATCTGATGGTAATCGAGTATCTCATATGTTCAATACATTATTTCCGGACATATGATTTATTATTTCCAGTATAATCATCAGATGAAAAACGTTTTGACTGACTGGCAAAATTTACTTTCGTGTGAGGGAAGAAGATGAAAACTGCAATTATTTATCATTCCCATTCCGGGATAACCAAAAATGTAATTCAGAAGATACATGATGAGATATCTGCCGATATTATTGAAGTAACCCCAATACATCCGTATTCATCTCTCATGGTAATTCCAAAAGGATGCTACCGGGCTTTAAGAGGATTACATGATTCTGTTCTCCCAGAAAAAATTGAAGTATCTGCTTATGACCTCCTTATTATTGCCTCACCGGTTTGGGCAGGAAAACCAACACCTGTAATTAATGGAGGAATTGAAGGTCTCACAGGATGCCAGGGTAAACATGCCTTTGTATTACTGACTTGTAAAAGTACAGAGAGTGGTGAGCAAGCACTTATATCGATGGTAGAACGGCTGAAAGCAAAAGGAATCTCCATATCCGGCACTGTGGTGCTTGATCAGGCAGGATCAATAGAGATTGAAACCATTCAAACTGTCATCCGCGATATCTCATCTCTGTGAGGAGGGATCATGCATACAACAATATATTATTTTACTGGAACTGGAAATTCTCTATCGGTAGCCAGAAAGATTAGAGACATCCTAAGTGATACTGATCTCGTTCCTATTTGCCCTCTGATGCAGTCTGAAGAAGAAATTATCAGCCCTGAGGGAAGAGTTGGTATCATCTGTCCGGTATATGATGCTGGAGTTCCCGTCATCGTCCGAAATTTTCTCAAGCGGCTAAACACAGGTAATACAGCATATGTTTTTGGTATTGTGACCCTGGGAGGGACAGGTGGTTCTGCCTTGAAGATGATGGATGTTACTCTTCTCGAGAAAAATCCGACCGGACTTAATGCCGGATTTTTAATCAGAATGCCCAATAATTTCCCTCCTGTTTCTACTCCCCCTTCAGGAGAAAAAATTATGTCCATTCTGTCATCTGCGGATGTTGAAATAAACCGGATCACAGAAATAATCAGGGAATGTAAAAATCAGAAAATTGGGATGTACCCCATCTCTTCTCTCATGCAGACTGTATTATATGGCGGATTTGTCAGAGGAGTTCATAAGGCCGATGAAAAATTCTCAGTTTCAGATACCTGTACCTCCTGTGGGATTTGTGTCTCTGTCTGTCCGACTGAAAACATTTCGCTTGAAGACGGAAAGCCTGTTTATCATCATCAGTGCGAACTCTGTTGTGCCTGTTTGAATTTTTGTCCGGTTCAGGCTATTGATCTGAATCTCATGAGGGGAACGAAAGGAAGGGGCAGGTATCATTATCCGGAGGTAACGGTCAGGGATATGATAGGGCAAAAAAACTTATAATATGTTTAAATTATAAATCGACTAAAATTTGAGACTCATTTTATAAAAAATTACAAAAGATACCTCTTTCATTTATTGTATTAATTTTGATTACTATTCTTAATTTCAATGATATCATGACATATAAATATCCATATTACATAACGTGTAACCACAGAACCAGGGTGAAATAACTATGAACCGCCGAGTCCCGTATGGGATTATGAATTTCGCTGAGCTTATCGAAAAAAACAGTTATTTCGTTGATAAATCCCAATATATAGAAAAATTAGAAAAATATCAAAACCCGGTTTTTCTTCGCCCAAGGCGTTTTGGGAAATCTCTCTTCTGTTCAATGCTTCAGTATTACTATGACCTGAAAGAAGCATCACGGTTTCATGAACTTTTTGGGAATACCTGGATAGGAAATAACCCTACTGATACTCATAATCAATATATTGTCTTAAAATTTGATTTTTCCGTGATTTCAGTTTCTGAAGATATAAAAAAAACTGAATCGGCCTTTAACCAAATTTGTGTAGGGCGGATATCTCAATTGAAATATGCCTATCCTAACCTGATGTATGATTTCCCTGATTTTTCTCCGGATACTGATGCCTCAACTGCTTTTTCATTATGGCTTGGATATCTGCAAAAATCTGATGCTCCACAGGTATATGTCATTATTGATGAATATGATAATTTTGTCAATCAGTATATTACCAGTCACCAGGATCACCTGTATCAGGAAGTAACCTCCGGTGATAGTTTTCTCAGAACATTTTTTAAGACACTCAAAGAGGGAAGACAAATGGGAATTATTGCAAATATTTTCATCACCGGAGTCCTCCCCATTACAATTGATGATCTGACGTCAAGTTATAATATTGCATCATTTCTTACCCTTGATTCATCTTTTGAATCTATGCTTGGGTTTACACAGGGAGAAGTAAATGCCCTTCTGGATATGATATTTGATGAATATCAGATTGATCCAATCATTCGCCCGGTAATTCAAGAGATAATAAAAACGCAGTATAACGGATACCATTTCGTGGATCCTGATGGTGATGCAATATATAATTCTACCATGCTGATGTATTTCTTGCAGGATTTCTGCGATAAGAAAAAAATTCCTAAACAACTGACCGATTTAAACCTGAGGACTGATCTCTCTTGGGTGAAACGGATAACCAGCAGCACGGAGAACACCCGGGATATTGTCAGTGAACTTTTACAGACTGAATCCATCCCGTATGATGAAGAATATCTGGTCTCGAAATTTAACAGATCCCAGTTTTTTGACAAACATTACTATCCCATTTCATTCTTTTATCTTGGTATGCTGACAAAAAAGGATCAATTTTTCCTTAAACTTCCAAATGTGAACATGCAAAAGATATTTGCAGAATATTTTAATGAACTCTATAACATCGATGTCTCTACCCGGTATGCTGAAATGATGCAGGGTTTTCTTAATAATCCTGATTTAAAGAAGCTCTTTGCTGATTACTGGCAACTCTATGTTGGGCAGCTTCCGGAAGCAGTGTTTAACAGAGTGAATGAGAATTTTTACCGGACGACATTTTATGAACTCTGCAGCAGGTATCTTTCTACCTGGTTTACCTGGAATCTTGAACGATCATACCCGAAAGGTCGTAGTGATCTTGAATTTGTCGGGAAATATCATGAAAAATTTGCCGGCATCCGGTGGGTTATTGAGTTTAAATATTTTTCAAACACTGAATGGTCCAGGATGAATACGTCGATAGAGGTTTTTACTGTCAGAGACGAAGATACGAAGCAGATTTTGGGATATAAAGAGGGGCTCAGGTATGAATACCCGCAGGCACATATACAGATGTTCGTCATATATTGCATTGGAAATCAGGGTTTTAAGGTTATTGAGGTATTATGACTGATCTGTATGATTCACTCTCCTCTTTCTGCACGATGCAGGGGACATCATATTTCGGGATTGCAGATCTCACATCTGTGCAGGATGAGGTCATAAGACAGGGAGGTGAAATGACCCGGTTTCCTTACGCCGTGGTGTTTGGGATTAAACTGCAGCATTCAATTGTAGATCTTCTCGGACAAGGGAGTCGGGCTGCAAAGATTCTCTATCATCATCATGCGTACCAGGTAATCAATACTCAGCTCGATATTATCTCATCCGGTGTGGCTAATCTTATTCAAAAGACCGGATTCTCCGCTCTTCCTGTTCCGGCTTCTGTTCGGGTGGATGATGAACAAATCTGCTCAGTATTCTCTCATAAACTGGCTGCCCGACAGGCTGGATTTGGATGGATTGGCAAGAGCTGCATGCTTATCACCCCAGATCACGGACCACGGGTCCGATGGGGGAGCGTTCTGACCGATGCCCCCCTACAGGCAGTGTCTGCACCCATGGAGGACCGATGTGGATCCTGCCAGGCTTGTGTTGATATCTGTCCGGTGAAAGCATATACTGGAGCATCTTTTCGAGAAGAAGAACCACGGGAAGCCAGATTTGCTGTTGAACGATGCGACGGGTATTTTCTTGAGATGAAAAAGAGGAATGAAGAACCAGTTTGTGGACTGTGTCTGTATGTGTGTCCCTATGGGCGAAAACGGTAATTTTTAGTGGACATACGTACGTCAGGTTTTTTTAGACCATATTTATTATATGTCTCACGTTGATTATGTTTTATGGGGTTAAATCAGCCGGTATGGGAAATTCTTATTGCTCGTGAAACAATCGAAGGAGCCGGAGTCAGGCTACATCGTGCCTTCGGATACCATGAGATCCCCCGGTTTGATCCATTTCTGATGCTTGATGATTTCAGGGGAGATTCTCCGGCTGATTATGTGAAAGGGTTTCCCTGGCATCCACACCGGGGCATTGAAACGGTTACGTACATGCTTGATGGACTGATTGAGCACGGTGATAGCATGGGAAATGCCGGAATTGTGGGAACCGGAGCAGTTCAATGGATGACAGCAGGTTCAGGAATTATTCACCAGGAGATGCCAAAACCGGTTAATGGAAAGATGGGCGGATTTCAACTCTGGGTTAACCTTCCCCGGTCAGAAAAATATCATGTTCCCCGGTACCAGGAGATTTCTTCTGATATGATTCCAGTAGATACTCTTGAGAATGGTTCGAAAGTCCGGGTGATAGCAGGAACATATGGGCGATTAACAGGGCCGGTTCGTGAGATCATTGTTGATCCAGAATATCTCGACGTGTCTGTTCCTGCAAATTCAAAATTCTATCACCAGGTCCGGCCTGGTTTTACCGGGATCATGTATGTTTTTGAAGGACGATGCACGGTTGGGATGGGAGAACCTGTTTTTTTGAAAAATCGTAGTTTGGCACACCTGGCTCCGGGAGCGGTCCTTGATCTTACAACCGGGGAAGATGGCTGCCGGTTTTTATGGATCTCCGGAAGACCTATCAGAGAGCCGATTGCCTGGGGTGGGCCGATAGTCATGAACACCCAGGAAGAAGTGGATCAGGCATTTGCAGAATACCGGAATGGGACGTTTATTAAATAAAAACCTTTCATATTTTTATTTTTTACTTGGTTTGAGGGAATAGGTTCTGATACGGTCATTCATATTATTTCGGAATTATACGGGCTATTCAATATCCAGAAAAACGTATATTTTTTTATGACAAAAAAGCATGATCTCTCATTTCTCTCTACCATAACTGATGACCAGGCTTCGAGAGTTCTTACACATTTACTTAATGAAAACCCGGAACTGATTTCTAAAGCTGCTTCAATTGCAAAAACTCTATTGTCCGATGTAGATGAGGAAGAAATTTGTAAGGATGTTTGTGATGCGTTATCAGAACTGGATGTCCATGACCTCTGGGAACAATCAGGGAGAACACGGTATGGGTATGTAGAACCCTGCGAACATTCATACGAAATGATGGAAGAAAAAATCGAACCATTTTTAGACGAGATGGAACGATATTTAGATCGAAAAATGGTTGATGATGCTCATGCATACTGCAGGGGGATAATCCGGGGAATCTGTGTTTACATGTCAGAAGAAGCCGGAGAATTTGCTGACTGGGCTGTCGACAATGATGATGGTCTGACATATGATGTTATCGAGAGATGGAAATTGAAAAATAAAAAACCAGAAATAATTGCAGACCTGGAAGCATGGCGAAATGAATGTCTAAAGATTTAATCCATGAAATATTTGATAAGATTGATAACGATGAAACCGGAAGATATGTCCGGTTTCCAATCCGTAAAGGGTCACGGGATGGGTATCCAGACAATAAATGACCCGGAAGTCCATGAACTCGCCTATCAGGCCATCAGGGGCCCTAAACCTTTTCGGAGATTTAAAGATTTTATCCAGACTTATCCTGACCTACAAGATCTGTGGCACACATGGAAAGATCACCGGTCACGAAACAGAGCTCTGGAATGGCTGGAGGAAGAGGGATTAGGCCTTTCAAATGAAGATTGAAATCCGCCTGATCTTATATGTTTCAGGCAAAAATATAGATTTTTTTAAATTGAAGGGTAAAAAAGGGATTAAATGGGTACTGATTCATCTGAAGTTTCATTTACCCCTTCATCAGGTGTCTCCTCAACTGGTTCATCAGATGATTCATCATCACACCCGACACACCCTTCACAGTATCCCATCGTGTACTGTTGATTGGGATCAGGGTTTTCCTGTAAATATCTCTTCAATATCACAATACCCGGATCCATACTCTTTACATTCGCCCCAGAGATTATGTAATCATTACACAGTGTCTCATCCTCACATTGCTCAGTTCCATATACTCCGATGAACCATTCGGATGAGTTCACCACGAGACCACAGTCACATACCGCATATTCTGACGCTAATCTGTCAGTATTTATGTCTGCATGGATGTCCTGGGGAAGAACAGAACATGGTTTATTCCAACAGTCAGCCCAGTCTCCATTCATACATTGTTTCAGATAAATATCTCCTGAATAATCAGGTGAGGTGTTATTTGGATCAATTTCATTACCTTCGATCGGGGCTGCGTGGTAAAATGAGTACGTAGATGTTATCTGACCGACTGGATAACCCGCTTTAATCATCCAGTCCCCATATTCATTAACATACATCCCAATTGGAGCTAAAACTGAACAATTATTGCCACCTAAAGACGGTCCGTCAACCATGTAACAGGAACAGAGGACTTTTGATGGATCATCCTGTGCCGGGACACAATATGCTGTATCACATAATACATAGGGCTGATCACATACAACCGGGACAGTAATCTCTTTATCTGAGAGGGCCTGTGTTATCCGTTCTCCGGTTAATTCAGCCATTGCACATGAGAAAAAACAGGTCAGCAGGACAATCCCGCATATAAGAATAACAAATTTTCGAATCATTTTTTCGCACTCCCTGTAAAAACAGGATAATACACACTTTGTATGGAACTATATAAAGTGATTTATTTGAAATTATGGAAGATTTACACCATTTTGAAGAAAAAATTTGAGCGTAAAACAGGAGTGTTTATAATCGAATCAGATATGAAAATCCCGGATGATCCCGGAATTCATGGGAAAAATAATAGTCCCGTTCTCGTCCTCAATATTCACCGGAAGGGTTCCTGTTATCGGAATTTCCCCAAAAAGTGCACGAATTGCAGAGTGGATATTCTGTCCTCCGGCCCTTCCGGCATATGTCGCAACATATATCGGAACATCCTGCATGAACATGATATCATACGGTTGGTTTAACGCTAAACCTGCGACCGGGATCTCATACTCATTGGCAAAATCCAAAAGACACCGTGAAAACTGTGGGATGTAGTATTCATCAGTCCGCTGTGTTGCATTAGATGAACTTGTTCCAAGGATTACCAGAGAAGTATTCATCACCGCCTGTTGCTGCTCCTCGGATAACTCCGTTTCATTTTGATAGGTATAAGTTAATATTTCCGGAGAGTATCTTTGCCCATTGCATATCTCCTCAACCGCCAGAGATGTTTCATTGGTAAAGAGCAATGTCGGGGTGAATATCGCAATGCTTTTCATTTCAGAGCATGAAAAAGGAACAAGCATATTCCGATCTGATAGAAGGGTGACTGTTTTCTCTGATGCTTCCCGTTCAATTGTATAGGTTTTTTCTCCAAGACAAACTTCCTGTGCATAAGCAATTCGAGATGCTATATCAAGGTTTAAATTATTTTCCGATACGAGAGGATTGATTATCCCATACTTTTCTTTCATGGCAAGGATTCGTTTCACTGATTCATCGACCCTGGTCTTCACCTCCGGATCAGATTGGTATGCTGTTAGAACGGCTTCATATGCTTCATCTACCGGGTCAGGATAGAGGATGATGTCTGCTCCAGCCTTGACAGCTCTCACCGCTGCATCTCCGGTCTTAAAATTATCAATAATTGCTTTCATCATCATGGCATCCGTGATAATGAGGCCATCAAAGGAGAGTTCCTCACGAAGCAGCCCGGTCAGGATAGGTTTTGAAAGTGTTGCCGGCGTTGCAACTTCTGTTCCGTCATCAAGGAGGTTTGTAGAATTATCATATGCAGGGAAGATGATATGAGCAGTCATTATGGCATCTACTCCTGATGCAATAGCTGATCTGAAGGGCACCAGTTCTACCTCATTCATCCTAGCTTTGGTATGGTTTTCAAGTGGAAGTCCGAGATGGCTGTCGATGTCCACATCTCCATGGCCAGGGAAATGTTTCCCGCTGCATATAATTCCTGCATCATGTATTCCGGCAATATAGGCATCTCCAAGCTCTGCAACCAGATTCGGGTCGGCTCCAAATGACCGGATTCCAATCACCGGGTTATTCTGGTTTGTTTCCACATCGAGGACCGGTGCAAAATTCATATGAATTCCAAGGGAAGAAAGTTCATCTCCTATTGTCTTTGCTACATGCCTGGTGGTTTCTGCGGACCTGCTAGCACCAAGAGCCATGTTTCCCGGCATCCTGGGACCAAAGGGAATTCTGTTAATTAATCCTCCTTCCTGGTCTATTGATATAAAAAATGGGATTTTGCCACCATGTTCAAGCACTGGCCCTTCAATTTGCAGGGCATTGGTGAGTGTCACTATCTGTTCAACTGATGAGAGATCCCGTGCAAACAGGATAATACCGCCTGGATGAATTCTCTTTAGCATTGATTGAAGTTCTGGTGTCATCTCCTGTGTCCCATTTCCTGATAATGAGGAGATTGCAGGCATGAAGATCTGTCCGACCCGCTCTTCATCCGTCATATTCGAAAAAACCAGATTGACATACTGGGACTCTGGAGAATCACTCCATACTGAAGAGATATTGATTGCAATAAAAATAAGTGACAATATCAGAATCGTTATGTGCCTTCTCATGACAGAAATTAAATCGCTGAGATGGATAATCATTTGTGTTCGCCAAATTAATTTCTATTAACAATAGGGTTGAGAAGGATTCTCATACCATAAACCCATATATTCTTACTGGATTTTTATGTCTGATTCACATATGAATGACGAAGATGATTTTTCATTTCTTGTGAAAAAAGCCCTTGAAATGGGTGCAGCCGACGCGAAAATAATTCCAGCATCCCATATCTGTGTGGAAGACCGAGTAGCCCTGAAGTGCAAAAGTGGCTGTATATCGTATGGTAAAAAACTCACTTGTCCTCCATATGTTCCCACACCTGACCAGTTCCGAAAGATAGTCAGTGAATACCAATATGCACTTTTAGTAAAATATCTCTCACCAGCAGTAGCCGAGCCTGATATTATCTGTTCAATATACCGATATTGGCTTGACCCAAAAGCTCCGGAGGATAAAAAAAGGAAGGCACAGGATTTCTGGACTAATCACTTTAATGGCACAAAGAACCTCTCTCCCATGATGTTAGAACTGGAACGGCTGGCCTTTAATGCAGGATATACGTTTGCACTGGCGTTTATGAACGGATCCTGCAGATTATGTGAAACATGCAATGTTGAAAAAGGGCTCTGTCTTCATCCGACACAGGCACGTATGACTGAACATGCGGTTGGAATAAATATGAAAAAGACAGCAGAGGCAGCAGGAATGCCAATCCGTTTTCCTGTTATCGGACATCCTGAATTAATGGCTCTTCTGCTTATTGATTAAAATATACAATCTCAAATGGCGTTATCAAGCTTGAACTCTTGGATAAAGGAACTAAACATTCTGGTTTTTCCTTGTTCTATATCCGGTTCTGCAGATGTAAGTAATCAGGCAATATTCCCGGCATGAATCTATTTTTCATACTCTTTTACATCAAGCAATACAGAAACTGCACGGCCATTGACGGTAAGGAAAACCGGGCGACCAGTTGTATGAATATGATTTAGGATCTCCCGGGTGTGACGCTTGAGATCAGTTACTGATCGAATATCTTCAGAAGGAGAGAGAGTAGACATATGATGTGAAATAGAGTGTATTATTAGAGATTAAATTTGATGTCATAGGGATAAAAATAAAAATATGAACTCACTCATCGGTCGTTTTTCACGTTCTCATAAGCCCATGCATCTCAAGAGATATCAAAAGTTCCCTGACACCATCCACAAATTCTGACTGTTCCTCAAGCATTGGTCGTACATCCGGATCATAGAGGAGCATCATCTCATCATACGGAATGTAAAATTTCCCCGAAAAATACCCATCATAATCGGCAAGTAATCTGTCAACCCGTGATATATCTCCGGGCGATCTGACCCGGTTGACGACCAGGTGAATGTCTGGTATCTCCAGTTCCCTGGCAAGTTCTGCTGCATGTTTAACAACCTGAACTGCGTTATATGTCGGATCTGCAACCAGAACCGCTTGATTAAAGCCTTTCGCAAGTGCCCGTCCAAAATGCTCAACTCCGGCCTGGGTGTCCATGAGAATTATCTCCCCTTCCCGCAGGTTGATATGTCTCATGACTGCGTCAAGCAGGGTGTTCTCCGGACAAAGACATCCGGTAGCAGCTTTTACTACGGTTCCCATAACCAGGATGTTGACACGATCCGGCCCTTTCATGCCAAATCGCTCAACTACATCTGATACATCCGGATTAAGGGAGAGCATGAGACCATATCCGGAATCAGGTCTGGCTCCGGTCTTTTCCTCAATATAATCCAGGTTTTTTGAGAGCGGGACAATCGATTCAGCATCTTCGGGAGAGACACCGATAGCATAGGGAAGGTTCATCTGGGGATCTTCATCAACTGCCAGGACGGAATATCCTCTTGCTGCAAAAAGATGAGAGAGGAGTGAGGTTATCGTTGTCTTTCCAACGCCCCCTTTCCCGGTAATGACTACCCGGAATCCATGAGTGCTCATTGTTTTATTTTACTCCTCAATACGGTTTTTAAGAATAATATCAGGATTTTGGGATTTTCCCTACCTCTTTTCGGGTGATTAATTTTCTCCTGCATTCAGGGCACAGGGTTCTGATCTCTTCGATGATTTCAGGTTCAAGGTTGTTCAGCACCTTTTGCATAAGTTTCTCCGGAGCAAATGACTTCCTACATGATGAGCATGTTGCAAGAGGAACTGTTGTATGGGACCATGATTGCATGATCCGGTTCGAACCCCGATCATCAAATACGATAGCATTCGTCGGACAAACCTGGGCACAGGCAGCACATCCTGCACAGTCTGGATTCTGTTCAAAAAAAGGTGTATTGATAACAGTATATGGCCCCCGGTTGATGAAATTGATTGCACATGTACCCATGATCTCATTACATACCCTGACACATAATCCGCAGAGAATACATTTTCCAAGAAGCGGGTCATCATGAACGATCTTCTTAAGAAACCTGGTCTTTGTGACTCCGTATTTTGCAGCCATCTCACGGACTACTTCTGATTTTGGTGCTTCAGCCAGGTAGAGTTCAAAGAGCAGGCTTCGGTGTTTTATGATCTCCGGGGTATCGGTCAGGATTTCAAGACCATTGTGGACTTTGATGGTACAAGCAGGAGTCATCGTTGTCTTTCCACAGGTGACCACATCAACCATGCAAAGACGGCAGGCTCCATACGGTTCAAGGGCTTTTTCATAGCAGAGATGAGGAATGTCAATATTCAGCCTCATAGCGGTTAATAGGAATATTTCTCCCTCCTCAGCCAGGTATTGATTTTTGTTGATGGTGATGGTAACCATCCGGTTCATGGAGCCGAATAGTGACATATCAGGCCTCCGGTGAGATGAGGTCATCATATTCCTCGAGAAAATACTGCATCGTGGTCAGAACCGGATTCGGTGCAGTCTGCCCAAGGCCACACAAGGATGTCTTCTGAACCGTTTCTGACAATTCTTTGAGCAGGTTGATATCCTCATGAGTGCCCTTCCCAGCGACAATCCGGTTCAGAATAAGGAGCATATGTTTGAGACCTTCCCGGCAGGGGACACATTTTCCGCATGATTCGCCTGATGCAAAATTAATGAAATACCGGGCAATGTCAACCATGTTGGTATCCTCATCCATCACCACAAGCCCTCCTGATCCCATCATGGTACCAACTTTATTCAGGTTTTCAAAATCAACCGGAGTATCAAAGAGTCTGACCGGGATACACCCTCCTGACGGACCCCCGGTCTGGACTGCCTTCA
Source organism: Methanospirillum hungatei (assembly GCF_019263745.1). Taxonomy (NCBI): domain Archaea; kingdom Methanobacteriati; phylum Methanobacteriota; class Methanomicrobia; order Methanomicrobiales; family Methanospirillaceae; genus Methanospirillum; species Methanospirillum purgamenti. The sequence continues at coordinate 3,065,968 of NZ_CP077107.1, read as the reverse complement.
CCTCTCTTCCCAGTGCTCCACCATTTCCGATATCATAGATGATCGAATGCAGGGATGTTCCCAGAGGCACTTCGACCATTCCGACATTATCAACCTTTCCAACCAGTGAAAAGACCTTGGTACCGGTGTTTCCCTTTGCACCAATTGATGAATACCAGGAAGCTCCTTTGGCAATGATAACCGGGACATTACACCAGGTTTCAACATTATTCAGATCAGTTGGCTTTCCAAAGACTCCTTTTTCGGTTAGTCGTGGGGGCCTGAGACGTGGTCTGCCGGTTTTTCCTTCGATGGATGCTGCAAGTGCGGTTGATTCTCCACAAACAAATGCTCCTGCACCGGTTGCTATCCGGATATCAAAATCAAATCCAGTATTAAAGATATTTTTCCCGAGCAATCCATATAACCGTGCCTGTTCCAGGGCAAGCATGAGACGTTCGATAGCGAGTGGATACTCGGCCCTGATGTAAATCAGCCCCTCATGAACTCCCATGGCAAATGCCCCGATGAGCATCCCCTCAAGAAGCATATGGGGATCACTTTCCATCTCGTTCCGGTTCATGTACGCACCAGGGTCTCCTTCATCGGCATTACAGACGATATATTTCTCTTCGCCGGGTGCTTTTTTCGTGATCTCCCATTTCAGGCCAGCAGGAAATCCGGCACCTCCCCGTCCCCGAAGACCTGATCGCTTCACCTCATCGATGATAGCATCAGGTTCCATGCTCGTAAGTGCCTTAAATGATGCAAAGTATCCACCAATGCCAATGTACTCGTCAATGTCTTCTGGATTAATAAGGCCGCTGTCCCGAAGGATTACTTTTTTCTGATGGGCGAAAAATGGTATCTCTTCATATTCAGGAATACTATCGAATCCGTTCCCATACACAAGGTTGCCTGTGATATGGTCCCAGTCGGAAATTTTACAGAGCACCCGATCAGAGGGAACATCACCTTGAAGAGCGAGGGATATAACCTTCTCTGCATCTTCCTGGTGCACCTTTCGAAGTAAAACAAGGGCTTTACCCGGGATGCTGACCGATACAATTGGTTCCTCTTTGCAAAACCCGATACATCCGGTCTTCACAAGTGAGATGTCGTGGTTTTCATTTTGAACTATCTCATTGATCCTGTCATACAGAGCTATGCCTCCGACAGCTATCCCGCATGATGATGTTCCAATCCCGATCCTGGGTCTTCCTGGCTGGATTTTTTTCAGCCCATTTTTTCGAACTGAGTCAAGATCTTCGGGTGTTTGAATCCTCATCGCGTCCACCCGTACATCTCTAATATATCAGGTATTCTTTCAGGAGTTACGTATCCATGCAGGTCTCCGTCAACATGGAGCACGGGAGCCATACTGCATGCTCCAAAACACCGTGCAATCTCAACCGTGAATTTGTTATCCGGTGTCGTCTGAAGATATTTGCCATCTTGTGTATCTCCTGACAACCCGAGATGTTCTTCAATGGTCTTTAAAATTATCTCTGCTCCTTTTACATGGCAGGGGGTCCCCATACAGACGGTAATCAGGTGCTCTCCAACTGGTTTCAGACTGAAAAATGAGTAAAAAGTAACAAGAGCAAAGAGTTCAGAAAGAGGAACCTGTAATTTTTCTGAGACCTGCTTCAGGGTATCCATGGGGATATGTCGTTCATGTATCTGAATTTCCCGCAAAATTCCCAAAGTTCTGCCAGAAGGATAGGGATATTTGTCAATAATTCCGTCAAGCGTCTTTTCATCCATTATGTTCTCCAAAAAGGAAGGTTAGATGTTCAGTGCTTTTCTCTTCCGGTTGATCTCTGCTTCAAGGAGATCGGCGGTTTTCAGGGGATCCGGCTCAACTGCAAAGGCAGAATTTGTAATTCCCTTCACACCGTCGGCGAGTAGATTCAGAACATTACTGCTGCCAAAGATTTTCGGTGGGATACCGAGGACTGTGTAGACACCGGATGAGACAAAGTAGGTACCGATGGAGATGGCTTTCTGGGAGTACCATTCAGGAGCGGCTCCACCGATTGGGAGATCCCCGATACCTACACCGAGTTCTTTGGCGATGTTTGCTGCTAATACGAGAATTCTCGAGCAGTCAACACAGGATCCCATATGGAGGACTGGCGGAATACCAAGCAATCTGCAGACTGAAGCAAGTCCTTCTCCGGCAAGATCTGCGGCTTCAGGAACTAAAAGACCGGCTTTCCCACAGGCTATTGCAGAGCATCCAGTCTCGACAACCAGGATATTGCGTTTAATGAGTTCTTTTGCAAGAGTTATATGTCCATAATCCTGCTTAATCCTGGGATTATTGCATCCGACAATTCCGACACACCCTCTGATTGTTCCGGCAACGATGGCATCGATAAGGGGTTTGTATGTTCCACCAAGAGCTTTTCTGATAGTCTCTTCTGAGAATCCTGCCATGACCTTCATGGGTCGTTCAGGAATTCTGACCCGGTCCGGATTTCTGTTCGGGAAGTTCTCAATAGCCAGTTTAATTATCTCATGAGCGGTATCCCGGGCATTTTCTGGTTTGAACTCTTTATAAATTGTTCCTGAAATCTTCCCCTTGGTACTAGTCGTAAAAACCTTCGTATGATAACAACCGGCAGTTAGTGGAATGGAGTGATATATACATTGATAATCAACAACCATTGCCTCGACCGCTCCGGTTGCAATAGCAAGTTCCTGGTCAAAAAATGAACCAGCCAGGGGGATGCCACTTCTCATGAGGAGTTCATTCCCGGTACAGCACATACCAACAAGATTGATACCTTTTGCTCCCTTTTCCTCAGCCATTCGTTTCAGATCAGGATCTTCGGCGACATTGACTATCATCTGAGAGAGAAGTGGATTATGGCCGTGAAGGACAATGTTGACTTTTTCCCTGCTGAGTGTTGCAAGGTTCGTGATGGATGTGAGCGGAGTCGGAGTGCCAAACAAGATGTCAGAACATTCCGTGGCAGCCATAGAACCTCCCCACCCGTCAGAGAGTGAAGTTCTCATCGCATGCAGGAGCAGATTTACATAATCTGCATCAACCCCCATGTGAATCCGGTGCATTGCCTCTACGATTTCACGATCAATGCTTCTGGGCATGATTCCGGTTTTTCTCCAGATCTCTTTCGTCTGTTCAGGGGCCCGTTCCGCTAACTGGATCCTGTTTTTAATGGTGCCATATTCTTCAAGGATACCTAGAGCAAGATCTTTTGCAATATCATTTGTAGCCCGCCCATCTGTCTGAATTCCGTATTCGGTTGCGAGCCGGTGAAGCTTTTCTACATCCTTGATTTGGTATCCTTGCCCATGACCTTCAGCAGTTTCAAGCAGAACCTGGACAACCTCCCGCCCATGATCTGAATGGGCAGCAGCCCCCACACTCAAATCATCGAGAAGATTTCTGGCAACAATGGTATCCACATTTGCACCGCATACGCCAAGGGAAGTCTTTCCTCCGAAAGGATCGATTCTACAAGGGCCCATAGCACAATTATTACAGCAAACTCCAAGTTGACCGAATCCGCACTGGGGCTGTTGCAAGGCAAACCTATCCCAGACGGTCTGTACTCCTTCATCCAGTGTTTTCCTGATTATCTCCTGGTCAGTTCGGTCAGATGCTCTTCTCTCTGCTTCTGCTCTTATCTCTTGATCTGTCATGTCTCCACCCTCCTCTTATGATAACGATGCAAGTTTCTCCATTACTTTCTGAAATGCCCTGATGTTCTCTGGAATGACGGGAACTTCGGTCTCTGATCCCCGTGATGTAATCATCCGACTGGTAAAATCCGTCCTCGCAATCCGGATAAGATCATTTGCCTCTCCAAATTCTAATGCAGATGTTTTACACGCTTCAGCACATGCTGGAATCCTTCCTTCCTCAAGTCTTCCGATACAATTGTCGCATTTTGCATTAACTTCACGGTTCATTTCATATTTCTGGATCTTCTGAAACTGAATAATACCGAAGGGACATGCCATTGCACAGACCGCACATCCAATACATTTTAGATAATCAATGAGAACAGAGCCGGTTTGTTCATCCCGATACAGTGATCCGGTTGGACAGACCTGCATACAGGGAGCAGGATCACAATGTCTGCAACGGTTCGGGAATTTTAAGTAATTGTCAATGACCTCAACAAAGATGCGTGGGTACGATTTTGTTTCCTCCTGGATCGTCGAGAGTAAACCCTTACCCTTCGAGTGTTCTATGGCGCAGGCAACCTCACAATGCCTGCATCCGACACATCGCTCCTGCCTGACAAAGACGGTTTTCATGCATGGTACCTCGTTAACCTTCCACCTTTTTTCAAAATTTCAAAATACTGCTTTGCTTGAGATAATTACTGTGAATCTGTTATGAGCGGGTATAAAGGTTATTATCAATCAGAAAAAATGGAAAATAAGTTATGGTAGAACAATATTAAATCCTGGATCAAATACATCAAGCATACCGACAAATCGGTCAAATAATCCTGAATCTCCAGTTACAGTAACATCTTCCAGTGTAACTGTTGGATTGAGGGCAATATTTTCAAGGGTCTTTCTTGCCATGGTAACGGTCACATCTGCTTCGGATGAGATTACATCAACCCAATAGACTATCACATCATTTTTGACCTGTATCAAAGCTTTGTCACCAGAATCCGAGAGGAACAAATTCATCTGGTAATCTTCTCCGGTGACCTTTTCCTTATTTACCCGTACAGAGATGTAATCAAGTAACTGACTCAGAGACATGGCTTTCATAATATCTTCGGAAATCCCGCTCATTTCATTGACTGGTTCTTCCCGCCTGAGATCCTGGGCCGCTGAGAGGTATGCATTTCGTGCAGTTCCTGATTCTGTCTGATATCCAAGTTGTTCAAGAGCAGCTGCTTCCATCTCCCGTGCAGCCATGTTTGTCGGATCAGCAAAGACAAGATAATGTGCAATAGAGGCGACCAGTTCATATTCCCCGGCATCATAATGCTCCTGAAGACGGTTCATGGTTGAATCGGCCCCTCCCATGTATTCGGTCATATAAGTGGCAAATTCTTCTGGTGGAAGGCGTTTTAAGTTAATTGGATTCCCATCATAAAATCCCAGATATTTCTGGTAGGTTGCTTTGACTCCCATGTAGATCTGGCCATAAAATCCGTATGTATACCAGAATTCCCTGAGAGATTCCGGTGGTTCAATCATACTCGCGATCTCATCCATAGTATACCCTTTGTTGATGAGATTCAGGGTTTGATCATTGATATATTTGTACAAATCTCTCTGGTTTTCCAGAAGTTCGATCACTTTATCATTTCCAAACCTTGGCCAGTGATGGGAACAGAAGACAACCTCTGCCTGATCTCCGTATAATTGTCTCGCTTCATCCAGGGCATTTGCCCAGGCAAGAGGATCCCTGACTTGTGCACCTCGGAGGGTGAGCACGTTATGAAGCGTGGCCGTGCAGTCCTCTGCCATCAGGAGAGCTTTTTTCTGTGGGAACCATATATCAAGTTCAACCGGGGCTTCAGTATTTGCAGTCAGATGAAATTCCATGTCTATGCCATCAATAGATACCTTCTGTCCGGTATGGGTGATATCAATGGTCGGGGCTATGAGTGAGGCCACCCCAACCGATGGGCTTTTTCCAAGGCCTATGTCAACATTCCCTTTTGCATCTTTTGGAAGCTGGATACCATACTGGTACGTTGCTCTCCGTTGCATTGCATTTCCTGCATATACATTTTCACTGAGAGCATGTTCCATGAAATGCTCCGGAGCGATGATCTGAACATCCCCAGTATCAACTTCATCTTCAGTGACAACTCCTTTTACTCCCTGGTAATGGTCAGCATGGGGGTGAGAATAAACGACTGCTTTGACAGGAAAATCTCCGAGTGTTTTATTTACCAGTTCCATTGCAGCTTTTGCTGTTTCTACAGAAGTCATCGGATCAATGACAATCCAACCGGTTTCTCCTTTGATGAGACTCATACTGGTGACATCATATCCCCGTACCTGATAGATCCCATCGGTGACTTCAAACAGACCATTGATGTTATTTAACTGGGACTGTCTGTATAAAAGCGGGTTTATCGTTTCCGGACGAGTTTCGTTATTTAGGAATTTGTACGCCTCCATGTCCCACGAAGTATATCCTGGATATACTGAAGGAATGGTCAGCGGATCATCCGTCGCAATAAATCCTCTGGTTGCAAAATCAAAATCTTCTTCATTGTTATCCCAGGCAGGTGTATCATTCATTTTTTCATGGATAGCAATGGTATACTCCGATGCATCATTCCTATTATCCGCAAACCCGGTCCCGCATATCAAAACGAGACAGAAAAGAGTTAAAAATATCCCAAAAATCCTCATATATGAACATAGGAGAATTAATTTATTTAGATATAAAAAGATTGTTTTTCTCTCTGAAAATATTATTATTTTTAGATTTTTCCCGATAGGTTCAGTAATCATTTTTTTATATCCAGAATCTGACTGGCCGTTGGATTGTCGAACAAAAGGTGTTATTTTAATGAAAGATGAGAAAAGTGGAGAGTATACTCATCATGAAGGAAAAATTAGTTCTATTACAGCTCATGTAGAAATCACTGAACAGGAAGGATGGGTTCAATATTGTGAATTTTCATCGGACAAAGGAATGAATGAAATACGTATATGGGTAATTGAACTTGATAATAAGACGGTTCATTTCGCTGCTATGGATGGTTTCCCTATATGTGAAATAATGTCTGACGATTTCATACATGTTATCTATGGTCATATTACCGATGATAACTCGGTTGTGGTAGGAGGAATCTGGATCTGGGTCCTATAAAAATCCCTCTTTACCCATCTAACACGATATAATTACTTTTTTCCGTGAAATCTTATAAAAAGAGGGAAGGCATTATAAAAAAGATTGAACTGGGAAATTTCAAGCCTGGGCTTTTTTTACCTGGAAAGCAACTACAACTGAACAAATACCTGCCAGTAGAGCGAACGCTCCGGCAATCAATGGCAGGGCTAATGCTGCTCCCCAAGGGAAAACCAGCAGAATGATACCAAAGATAATACTTAAAACACCAAGAATTCCAGCTCCAGCGTCCTTCGATCTATATGCTTCGTAGAGTTTTGTTCCACCAATTAAGATACCCCAGAATCCAATGAAAAATACCAGCATTGTCAACACAATAATTGAACCAAATAAAGGTTGTGCCATAATTGCGATTCCGGCAAGCATACTGATTACTGAAAGGAATATCTTCCATCCTATGTTGGATTTGTCACTGAACAAACTAACAAGGGTGAATATTCCACCGACAAACCAGTATACTCCCATAAACAAAACCAGATAATACGTTGTAATCAGCGGAGTTGTTATAAACATCAGTCCGATAATGATCGCGAGAAGTCCCCATACAAGGACCAGCCACCAGGGCATACTTCGGACAACCGCGTCAATTTCTTCGTTTGTTGGTACTTCATCATCCATATTATCACCGGTATATGGACAGAGGTACCGGATAAGTCTTTTCTTTCAATTTTTGCAGATTTGACTATCATCCATTAAAATGGTGATAATCATATATGTTTTTGATATATTCCTGTTTTCGATGTTTGCTTCCTTTTATTGGAGGTTTTAAGTATCCAATCTCGGGTGTTTGTTCTGCCGGACAAAAAGGACAGAGGGCAGCATCTACATCATGTGTTTTCGTCCGGACAGGGCAGTAATACACTCCATCGATGATCTCTACCTTATCCCCACCCGGAAATGGCATACCAACCGGATGTCCGGGAATCTCCTGAACAAACATGCAAAATCCTGATAAAAGAAATTTTAAAATACGTAATCTGGTTGTTGGATTATCTGAATCTGAACAGTTATCTGCTACCATCATCCAGTATTCGGGTGCTTGCTTAAAAACTGGTCCCTGAAGCGTGGCAAATGATCCTTGTTGATTCATAAGCCGTATCGTCTGATATGTACCGTCTAGATAAATGGCAATGGATTTTTCAAGTTCATTTTTATAATCTGGAGAAAGAGAATCAACCTTATTTGAGAAGTTCACTTTCATCTTCTGCAGATCTTTTGGTGAATAAGTAAGAACAATGTCCGCGATAGCGTGTCCTAATTCTCCTCGTACCTGGATTTCTGCAAGTTCTGTACAAACAGTAGAGATACTCTTATTCCCCGTAGGTGTTCTTTTATTTGATGACAAAAAACCAGTCATAATAGTACCGTCGTTCGGATTTGTGGAGATATAATTCTTACATCACACGAATGCGAATACATTTTTCTATGATGACATTTATATCCCCAAGTATCTGAAAAGATACTAGAGATTTGGCCTTCCATTTTTTTCAGAGGAATGGATCACCAATATTTCTGAAACCGGAATAACCATTATGTTGTTTTTATCAGACCTGGAAAAAAACCTTTGGAAGAATTACGGACAAAATATACTAACGAACGATGAATTTCCTGATAAATATCGGACAAAAATACGATCCAGCCTTTTGTCAGCATTTTATTATTATATTGGGACTCTCCTCGCAAAATCCGGGCAGTATGACCGTACGAGTGAATGGCTACATGCAGGAACATTATGTGAAGAAGCAGGTTTGTATTCATCAACCTATTTGCTTGGATTTTTAAAAAGGCATAATGGAATGATGATAAAACCCGCTGTAGCATTCGAGGATCCCCGTCCATTTATCCATTTTTCAACGGTGCCCATAATGGAACAGGCCAGAACGCATCTGATCAGGTTTTTTGCTGATTCATTGCCAGAATATGATAAACCAATTCGGTTTATGGATATTGGATGCGGGGATGGGGCATTAACTGTCAGGTTCTTAGAGCATTTAGTAAATTCAAAAAAAATTCCTGGTTTATCAGAGATTTTGTTAATTGACTCCTCACCAGCAATGATCTCCATAGCGGAAGAAAAGGTTTCCAAAGCATTTCCTGATGTTCTGATAAAAGCAGACCATGCAAAAATCCAGAATTTTTCAATATATCTCCATCAACATTATGATATTGCGATGAGTTCACTTGCCTATCATCATATGCCGGTTGAGGATAAACAAGTTCATTTATCCAAGCTCAAACCATGGATTGATCATTTCCTTCTCTTTGAGATGGATGCAAATAACGATACACCTGACATGAACTCACCGGAACTTGCATTATCTGTATATCAGTCATATGGTCGCATAATGGATTTTGTATTTTCATATGACGCTCCAGTTGAGGTCGTGATCAGTTGCATTGATTCGTTTCTGATGACTGAACTTGTTTCACTCATGTCTGAACCACGTGGTGTCAGGACAGATTATCACATGCTCCGATCTCAATGGCATGATTTATTTAAAAAATCTCTGGGCTCTGAGTTTACGCTCCGGTCTGATTGTACCTGCTATGCTGATGAATATCTCGGACTTTTTACTCTCCATTACGGCAGGGGGTAGGAAAATCCTTTCTGACTATTCTGAAATGCGAACCTCTTCAAGCCATTTATTTAGGTAATGGGTAAATTCAACTGTTTTTATCAGTTTTTGTGAAGTGGAGTTACTCTTTGGTTTTTCTTTCACGGAATTTGTTGAGATAACTGCAGGGAGGGTTTCAGATATGCCATCCCAGGGATCATTGATTGGAAATCCCGCTTTTCTTAAGAGAGGATCCCATGTAACATCAAGAAGACACCATTTGTCGTCTAAAAATGCTTTAGAACATAAATGATATACTGCAGGGAGATAAGACACAATGTTCTGCAACGATGGAGGATATTTTACCTGCTGGTCTTTCCACCTGAATGGAATTATTACATATTCTATATGGATGTTGAGTTTTTGAAACATCCAGATAAGAAGTATGTGTTTTGGTCCACACCACCCTCTATTATGTGTAATCATCATTTTCACAAGGTCTGATGATCCTTCCCAATCTGGTATGATTGCATATGGAATATTTCTGATATGGGAAAAAATGCTGATTCTCTGTTCTCGTGGAGATAATCCCCTGGTCCATTCAAGAAATAGTGTTTCACGAAACTCTTCTTCACCCTTTGATATTGTTCGCTTAAACATGGATGAATGTAGATGATGAATAAAAGCGAATTTTCATTTTTTTTTCAATGAGTATCATGTGTATAGGTGCCTGTAATATCATGAAAAAATGCAGCAATCCGATTTTTCGAAATTTGGAAGACAATAACTTCAAAAATCCTATGTAATTTACCATCTGGTGAATATTCCATTTCGGTTTTTGTAATCACTTCGCCGGTTTGTGCAACTTTTTTATAAATATTGGGTAGATCAGACTTCAGAAGGTGTGGAAATGCATCTTCAATTGTTTTTCCTAAATAAGAATCACTCTTAATACCAAGAATGATATCCGCTGCCTTGTTATGCCCGGTCAACACTAACCGATTATCATCTAGAAGCTGATAGGTAAAAATACCAAAAGGTGAGTTCTGGATTATTGCTTCAAGATGTTCTTCTTTTTCTTTTAATTCTTTTTCAGCCTGCTTCTGAGTTGAGATATTCCGAAAAATCCCTTCAACACCTGCAATTTTCCCATTCTGGTCATAGTAAAAATGGCTAGAAACACCAACCAAAAATGGTGTTCCATCTTTTTTTCTTACCATTATCTCTTCGTTCTCGAGATATCCAATATTCTCCATTTTTTTAAGAAATATTTTTCTATGCGATGGTTCATGGTAAAATGTGTCAGCTATTGATTGATGAATCACCTCATCAAGGGAATCATATCCAAAAAGACGAATAAAACTAGGACTTGCAAGGATGAGATTGCCCTCAGCATCACTGCGATAATATCCATCCTGGATATTTTCTATGACACTGCGGTATAATTCCTCACTTTTTTTCAATTTTTCTTCGTTCTCTTTCTGAACTGTGATATCCCGTATCGACTCAATTGCACCGATAATTTCACTTTTCTCATTAAATAGGGGTGAAGCAATACACCAGGCAGTCATAGGAACACCCTGATGCTTTGGATAGTTAGTTTCTGCAGATATTCGAAGGCCATCGGACTGTATATGAAAATACCGATGCTCTACATGTGGAAGACCAGATAGTATGTAGTCTATCAGGATTGGAATTCGCTCTCCGTAAAAAGGAATGGCATATTCATAATTAGTTTTTCCTATCATATCATGAGATTTAAATCCGGTCATTTCTTCAATGGCCTTGTTCCAGATGAGAATTGTTCCCTGTGCATCAATGGCAAAGGTTGCATCAGGAAGGAAATTGATGATATCAGAGAGTCTGTGTTCACTCTCCCACAGTGCTTCTCTGCTGGTTGACAACTCTTCAAAATTTGCTTTTAGTTCCTCTTCAGATGCAGCGAGTTCCTGGTTTGTGGCCTGTAACTCTTCATGATTTCTTCTGAGAAGTTCTTCTGCCTGATATCGTGAAACGCCTTGTCTTACTTTGAGGGCAAGTTCTGCAAACTGAGCTTTTACATCTCCTCCTTTTTGCAGATAGAAGTCTGCACCACTATTAATGGCTTCAATTACAATCTCTTCCCTTCCTCGTCCGGTAAAAAGAATAAACGGGCGTTTATCCTGAAGAGATCTAAACGATTTTAAAAATTCTATACCATCTTTTTCCGGCATCTGATAATCTGATATTATTGCATCGATTGGATGAGAATTGAGGATCTGAAAACCTTCGTTTACAGAAAGTGCGGTATATACAGTAAATTCCCCAGTCCTTTCGAGAAAGAGTTTGGTAATATCGAGGAGGTCAGGTTCATCATCAACGTACAGAACTGATATCATGATTAGACCTGGGTATATCAGTTAGTGAACGTGAGTATATATCAAATTAATGAATAGAATGATCCCTGTACGGGAGAATTTTTTGTAAAGGAAATTGCAGACAATTCCAGGTTTTAAATTGATTCAAAAAATAAATTATGATACTCCAGTAACTGCACTAAGTTTTCCCCTGAACTGACTCATATATAGGTTAAAGTAGAATCCTTTTTTCCTGATTAGTTCGTTATGAGTCCCTCTCTCTACAATTTCACCCTCGTTGATGACGAGAATACAATCTGCATGCCTGATGGTTGAGAGCCTGTGTGCAATAATGAATGATGTCTTCCCCTCCTGTAGATGCAAAAGGCCATTTTGAATAAGTTTTTCAGTCCTCGTATCCACATTACTGGTCGCTTCATCCAGGATGAGAAGTCTTGGATGTGCCACCATCGCCCGTGCAATTGTAAGCATCTGCCTTTGTCCCTGGGATAGATTGGCACCGCCATCCATGAGAAATGTATCAAATCCCTCTGGTTGTGCCATAATAAATTCATAGGCACCTGCCTGTTTTGCAGCATCAACACATTCCTCATCTGTTGCATCTTCACGTGCATACCGAAGGTTGTCCATGATTGTTCCGGAAAATAAAAATGGTTCCTGCAACACCTGAGCGATCTGTGCCCGCAGACTATCCTGTTTAACAGAATCTATCCTGACATTATCAACCTGAATTGATCCAGACATGATGTCATAATACCTGGTAAGAATATTGATTATTGTACTTTTTCCAGCACCAGTCGGCCCACATAATCCAAATATCTGTCCCGGATTTGCATGAAATGTATTGTCTTTGAGCACAGTTCTCCCGGGAACATATGCAAAATCAACATGGTCAAAAATTACATCACCTGATATCGTTGGCATAGGTATTGCGTTTTCTCCATCTGCAACGGCTGGTCTTTCATCAAGTATACGAAAAACCCGGGATGCTCCAGCAATTGCATTCATTATCAAAGCATATTCAGAGAATATCTGGGACAGGGGTGTTGAAATGCTTGATGAAAGACCGAGAAATGCAACCAGTTCTCCAAGCTGAATGTCTCCATCAATGATCATGGCTCCTCCGACTACCAAGAGCAGGATCATCTGAAGATTTGCCATGATGGTCGTGGCAGGAACAGATGAGAGAGCAACAAATTCTGCCTTTGCCCCGATTCTTGCGACATGTTCGGATACGGATAAAAATCCTTTTGCTGTTGATTCTTCCTGTTGGTAAGCAATAGTGATTTTTTGTCCTGCAAGTCGTTCTTCTGCATACCCATTCAGTTCACCCAGCTCTTCCTGCATGTTATCAAATGCTGGTCCGGATATTCTTGCTATAGTGGTGGAGATCCAGAGTAGCCCAATTACAGCCAGGTATACTAAAAGGGTCAGGAATGGATCAATAATGATCATAATTATTGTCAGAATGATGACGGTTGTCACCGATTGAAGAACCTGCTGGATACCATTCGAGAAGAATTGATCAATCACATCAGTGTCGTTTGAGAGCCTGCTCATCAATTCTCCAATTGGCTGGCGATCAAAGAATCCAAGTGATAAAGTCTGCATATGGGTAAAGAGATCGTTTCTTAAGGTATAGAGGGCATCCTGGGAAATATCTGAGAGAAGTCGCTGAGAAAAATGACCACATACCCATAATGCTGCTGCATCCAGAATGAAAAATATCAGAACATATTGCAATTGTTCCAGACTTCCTTTCCCGGTAATGATATCTGTAGCGGTTCCCATTAGGGTTGGAAGGATTCCCATAGCAATCGAGAATCCAATCATGAGGATTATTGCACAGGAAAGCCGGTACCGGTACGTTGCCATGTAAGAGAACAAACGTTTGATATTTTCCTTCATGGCTTTCAGATCACCTGCATTTGTCATGGGATCTGACTTATTCGTTCTGATCATGATGCTCCTCCTGGATGAAGACCACTGCCAAGTTGTGATTCATAGATCTCCTGGTAAAGAGCATTTTCTGCAAGCAGTTCTGTATGGGTTCCACTTGCAACAATTCTCCCGTGTTCCATCAGAACAATCCTATCTGCAGTGATAACAGAACTTATCCGTTGTGCAACAATGAATTTCGTGACGTTTTTCATCATATCTGTGATGGCATCCTGAATTCGTGCTTCAGTGGCTACATCACAGGCACTGGTACTATCATCCAGAATGAGGATCCTGGGCTTTGTTGCAAGAGCTCGTGCGATTGAAAGTCTTTGCCGTTGTCCTCCGGAGAAGTTGGCCCCTCTTCTGGCAACTTTTCCATCATATGTTTCAGGGATGTTCTTAACAAATCCGTCAACATCTGCAGCTTTGGATGCAACAATCATCTCATCATCGGTCATGTCAGACCTTCCGAATGTTATGGCATCCCGAATATTACCGGAAAAGAGTACTGGTTCCTGCAGACAGATTCCGATGATTGAACGGAGTGTACTTTGTTTCATGTCCCTGACATCCACACCGTCTATGGTCACTTTTCCTCTTGTTACATCGTAAAACCGGGGAATGAGTGAGATTAGAGAGGATTTTCCGCACCCTGTGGATCCAAGAAATCCGATAGTTTCTCCAGGTTCTGCAATAAGATTTATGTCTTTGAGGACTTCGCCTTCTGGTTCTCCATTTTCATTCCGGTATGCAAAATCCACGTGTTCAAATATGACTCTTCCTTTCACCGTGTCCGGATTTACCTGGATTGGGTTGATTGGATCAGATATTTCCGGTATTGCATCCATAATCTCAAATATCCGGGTTAGCGAGGCATTTGCCTGGGTTATGAATGGGAGTACAATTGCAATGATCATAAGCGGCATCATCAGGATGAGGATGTACTGAACTGCTGATGTTACATTCCCAATGAGCAGCCCTTCTCCAGACAGGACATTCACCCCACCGAAATAATACACCGCCCCAAAACCTAGAAATGAAATTGCGATAACGGTGGGCATGAGGTATGCCATAACATGTTGTGGGCGAAGAGCAGCGATTTTTAATTCGTTTATAGCACCCTGATACTTATCGATTTCATATTGCTGTCTTACAAACGCCTTGACTACCCTGATTCCAGTCAGAGTTTCTCGAAGTGCCTTATTTACTCCGTCAATTTTCTTTTGTTTCCGACTAAAGGCTGGTTCAACAATGACAAAATAAATGATGAGGCTTATGGTGAAAATTATCAGAAGTGATACAATAATCCACATGAGACTTTGAGCAGTAAAATGGAGAATAATAATCGCACCAATAAGAAGAAGTGGTGCCTGCATCAGGTTCATGATTGTCTGCATAACAGCGGTTTTGACATTCATGATGTCAGTTGTCAGCCTGACTAAAAGATCACTGGATCTGAATCGGTCAATATTTCCGAAAGAGAGTGTCTGGATTTTTTCAAACGTTTTTTTTCGAAGAACATGGGTACAGTATTCAGAGGCCCAGACTGCAATTGCTGCATTTGCAATCTGGCAGATTCCTGCAATGACTGCTGCAATAAGCATGAGAAATCCGATATCCAGAACATGCCCAAAATTACCTTTAAGAATTCCGTAATCAATTAATGCAGCACTTAATGCCGGTATCGCTAGTGCTCCAGCAGCAAAAAATATATTGAGGATAATTGAAAGAAGAAACCAGCGCCGATATCCATAAAATAATTTAAATAATCGCTTATAATTAGACCTCTTCATAGCATCACCCGGAATGAATGGAGATATGTTCAATATGTGTTTAATGGTAACGATTTATTCCATGATAGGGTGAAAGTATCACCAACTTTGCATAATTGGAAAAAATGATCTATTTTATCGTCCACAAAAGTACATCCGACAGAGGTCCGGCCTGGTTTCATGTACGGTGCACATTGCCAGTCCTTCTGTATCTAACCTGAGAAACGGGCATGCAAGCGGGCGTTTGTCGTGGATGGTGTTACTCGAGAATATTTCTTTTTTGTCCGGGTCGATCGTTACAATCTGCTGAACTCCTGTTATCAGATATTGTATCCGGTAATCAAATGGGCCGGTCTGTTCCATGATACCAAATACATCGGCCATGTAACTACAACAGGTCCCACATCTATTACAGGTTCTTTCCATTTTTTCTCCGGTTATAAGATGCAGATCATCTGACAAAGAAATCTATGTACCATATGTTTCACTCATTATGATTAAGCTCACTAGTCATTCGGTGAAGAAAAGAACAGATGGATTTTTCTATGAAATATTTTCTATGTAAAGAGTAGGTGATAGGGATTTAAGCCATCACTTCAACAAATAATTCTTTCGGAGTCTGGCAACGTGGGCAAACCCAGGATGAATCAAATGATGAAAATAGAGTTTTTGGAGGAATTTTTAGATTTTCATCTCCGACCGCTTCATTATACATAAATCCACAACGGGGGCAGTACCATTTTGACATATGGTGATGTGGATTGCTTTGATATAAAATAATTTGCTTTAAAATAAATAATTCTGAATACGAGAGAGAGATCTCTGATCGTTCATGTTTTTCTCATGATGAAAGATGAAGACGAGGTGATGAATTGTATTGATCGTCCATATCACTCCTGGCATGATCACCATATATGGAAACACATTAATAGGATCCATCTCACATATGATATCATGGTTACCCCGGAGGATCTGGAATGTCTCAAACGGATTGCTCTTATGGGCGGTCTGAATACTCCGGTTTTTTTAAAAACGATTAGTCTTGGTTCAGAACTGGGATTTAGTCCTCAGACGGCATCGAGAAGGTTGCGCTCGCTTGAACAGCAACAGTTTATCAGCCGGGTGCTTGGGACCGACGGACAACAGGTGACCATCACCCATGACGGGGAGGATGCTCTCAGGCAAGAATATTGTGACTATTACCGGTTATTCGGACGCCAGGAAAAAACCCTGATGCTTGGTGGTACAGTTCAGTCAGGACTTGGTGAAGGTGCCTACTATATGAGTCTTCGTCCATATGCCGATCAGTTTCAGGATCTGCTTGGATTTACACCATTTCCCGGAACACTGAATATCCGACTTCTCCCAGGTGCAGCCCGGCAGAGAAAGCGTCTTTCAAGTGCAGACTGGAAGGTTGTACAGGGATTTGAATCTGAAGGCCGGACCTTTGGTGATGTACGGTGTCTGCCTTGTTTTATCAGCGAGGTTCCCTGTGGAATCATCATTCCTGGCCGGACTCATTATCCTGAAGAACTTATCGAAGTTGTCGCTCCTGAAGGACTTCGAAAAAAGTTTTCTCTCAAAGATGGCGATGAAATAGCAATAGAGGTGACATTATGACAAAAGACGCATTTACCGCACTGAGGCAGGGTGAGATGGTCCTGCTGTATGATTTTGATGACCGTGAACGTGAAACAGACCTTGCAATGCGTTCAGATATGATGAATCCCCGGCACATTTGTCAGATGAGAAATGAAGCAGGTGGACTTATCTGTACAGCAATTCCTTATCTTGCAGCTCAAAAGTTGGGTCTTCCTTTTGCACGGGAAGTGTTACGAAATTGTGCCATGGTTGAAAAACTTGGAGATATCCCATATGATCCATCCAACAACTCTTCTTTCTCACTCTGGGTCAATCACCGTGATACATTTACTGGCATTACTGACCGTGACCGGACAAAAACAGTCAACGCCATATCTGAAATAGTTCAGAATGTTCTAAATGGAAAGCAGGTTTCTTTTAAAGAACAATTTAGGACTCCCGGACATATGCCAATTCTGATTGCAGCAGAAAATTTGCTTTCCCAGAGGCATGGGCAGACCGAATTGTCAGTTGCTATGGCTGAAATGGCAGGTATACCTCAGACAATCACGATATGTGAGATGCTTGATGATGAGTCCGGGAATGCCTTATCCAAAGAAGATGCAATTCGTTATGCAAAGCAACATGATCTTGCATTTATTGAAGGATCAGAAGTACTTGATCAGTGGGAACATGTGACCTACCCTGCAAGAGATTGTGCAGGTCAGGCACTTGCAACCAACCGAATTTAATCCTCATCGTCACCTCTTTTTTTACAATTGTTTTGCTCGTGTGTTATTCTTTTTCAGGATTTTCTGATCTGGTTGCAATTTCCCGGTGGACGATAAACATTCCCGCTATAGTTCCGAGAATAATATTCAAGTAAAATGTAACAAATCGCCATAAAAGGACAAATATTCCAAGCATTGCAGCCGGAACGATTAGAGCATATAGTGACGATGTTGATAATTCCGTTATTCCAGATGATCCTGGAGTTGTTGGAATCATCATAATAATTGCGATCAGGATCTGAAATAAGAATGATAGGATGATGGATGGATCAAGTCCGAGTCCCATCAGTATGACTGATGCAACAATGAATTCAGTAATCCAGAATAATCCAGTTGCTACCCCGCCTGCAATGAGACCCCACCGTGCCGGACCTGCAAACCGGTTAAAACAGGTAAAAAAATTGTCAATTTCTGTATCAGCACAAGCACATATCCGGGAGGTAGAAAAACGGGTCTTTGATAGTTTATTGGTAATCCATGAAATGAGCCGGAGTATAAGGCACTTCATTTTAATAGGGTACCGGATCGCAAGGAAGGGAATAAAAAGAAAACTTAGAAGAAACACCCAGGCGACGATGATAAGGATGATCAGGCTTGTGCTAAAGGTGCTCCAGATCTCCTTTGTCATCAGCATAATGACAATGCCCATCACGGTCAGTATGATTCCATCAAGAACCCGTTCCATAATCACAACCGCTGTTGCATCTCCCACTTTCACTCCTGCCCGGTACAATTCATGAACCCTTACCGGCTCACCCCCTGCCTGGCCTGGTGTTATTGTGCCAGCTAATAATCCTGCAAGAACCATGTTCAAAGAATAAAAAAATCCAACCTGATAACCAAGTGACCGCGACATGAGCACTATACGGATACCCCAGAGGATAAGGGCCAGGATCCGAAATCCTATGGCCAGAATCAGAAAGAGAATGTTAAAGGAGAGGATATATCCAATTGTCTCTTCGGTAAATGTGGCTCCAAATACCACAATTATAACCGAGAAACTAAATAGCATTGAGATTGCAAAAAGCCCACGTGATGAAAGTTTCACTTCAGTCTCCTGATAATCCGGAATAATATACCCAGAGCCATCATGAATAAACCTTCTATGTAAGCGGGTAGCAGTATAAGATGGTATAGTACTATTCAGAAATCCCGGCAGTTATCTATTATCATGATATCCGTTGTTATTCCAGCATTTAATGAAGAAAAAAGAATAGAACGAAGTCTTATTGCCTTGTCAAACCAGACCGTCCCTCGTGATCAGTACGAACTGATTGTTGTTGATGGTGGTTCTCATGACAAAACTTGTCAAATAGCTCAGGATTATGCAGACCTCGTCTTTGTTCAGGAGTCTGAACGCGTGGCCGGAGCGAGAAATGATGGTTTTCTACGCTCACGTCATGGGCTGGTTGCAACAACCGATGCAGATAGTATTGTTGCACCAAACTGGATTGAACAGGCAATTGGTTCATTTTCTGATCCAGATGTTGTCCTATCCTTTGGACCGGTGACACCGATTGAACGGAATGATGTAAACCGACGGTATTCCCTGTTATTCAATGGCCTCATTAAATTCGGTGCCCATTCACGACTTTATTATTACACACTTGGATGTAATACTGCATTTCGAAAGGATGCTCTTCTGAAAGCCGGGATGTACCGGATCATGGATGCTGGAGATGATCTTGAGATTGCAGTCAGGATGCGAAAGATGGGGAAGGTTCAATTCGCTCCAGATATGAAGGTTGGTTTTGATTTCAGAAGGTATCATGAGTTTGGATTCTGGAATACCATATATGAATGGTATTACATAGTCCTCCAGGGAGGAATATCTGATAAGTATTCCTATACCCGCCGTGAGTACCAAGATGATGAGGAGCATGTCCAAGTCTAATACGAATACAATAAACCAATGATCTGAAATTATCTGACTACTAACAATATTCCATGAAATATACCTCCGGAACATGCGGACGAATTTTTTACCTCCATATTGAGCATGGTGAAGATCCAATAAAGACCATCAATACCTTTGTAAAGGAGAAAGAGATCAAAGCTGGTGTTATTCATTTCATAGGTGCAGTGAAAAACGCACAACTTGTCACCGGACCGGCTGTTGATATTCTACCCCCGATTTATCATGAAGAATCAGTCGTCCTTGCTCATGAGCTTATAGGAATCGGACTTATAAGAACTGGTACTGATGGTCCTGCAATTCATCTGCATATTTCTGGAGGCAGGAGAGATGAGGCTCTTACGGGATGTCTTCGTGGAGAAGCAGAGGCTTTTATTCTGGTTGAAGCGATGATAATTGAATGCGCCGGAATGGAAATACCAATGACATATAACAGTAAGATTCAGATAATGCTCCCTGACCTGAAATGATTAAAGATCACTCTCACAATCAGGCCTTTTTACACCAATTCTGCTCTTTTTCATTGCAATTTCAAATCCTTGTCTGATAAGCCAGTCCCGTGAATATCCATTATTGTGGATGAAGATTTCTATTAGGTCATCCTGCTCGTCAATGTCACAGTATAATCTGAATGAATCGATTATTTTTACCATAAGTCCGGTATCTGTCCCATACCTGACGTGTTTTTCATAACTCATTCCATAGTACTGAGCTTGAAATAATGTTGCAGATCTGACATATATTCCGTTAGTTCCTCCACCTCGTCCTGGAGCAATGGCGAGATCGCCACCGGAAGTGAGAAGAGAGAGAATTGACGACCGGTCAGCAAGAGCAAGATCAGCCATAACAATAGCCATCGGCTCTTCATTTCCCTCGCAGAACTTATTTATTGTTTCGTTTAGTCCTTCTTCCAGGATTTGGACTGGAACATCATCAAGTGTAACTGGTGCTGTAGCAAGGATAAGAGGTGAGCATCCTGCACTTTTCACTGCATCAACGACATCCCGGAGCATTGCATAAGCAAAACTTTCCCGCTCATTCTCGGTTAGAATGCATGAAAGACGAGTCTTTGGATTTATTGGTTTGTAGGGGATGACAACCGGTATCCGCATCTTGAAAACATGGTTGCCATCAGAGATGGAAAAAGGAATCGCAGTACTTATCAAAACCCAAAACCACCATAAGGATCCCCGGCACATCAGACAGGTACCATGTCATCGGTTATTACATATTCGCGGAATGTTTTTCTGCCTTTAACTTTTGTTTGCAGAAATTCCTGTGGGTACTGTATCTTCCGGCGCCCGCCCGGCGATGGATGTGTTCTCTCTCCTGACGAAGTTCTTCAGATACTCAGGCGCGGGGCAGAGGCTGGATGCACCGAGGCACTCTTTACCTTTGGGGAACGCCCTGAAGAAGTGGATGGATTTTTGCCCTTCCTGGAACAATTTGGGTACTCATCAATCCTGGAATATTGTCATGCTATGGCAGAAGAGGCACTCCGAATAGGCCTTCTTCCTCATACCAATGCCGGAGTTATGACCGCAGATGAAATGAAGTACCTGTCAGATGTGAATGCCAGTATGGGTCTGATGCTGGAGACAACAGCTGATATTCCTGCACACAGGAATTGTCTGGGAAAAGAGCCCGGTCGGCGGATTGCTATGATAGAGGATGCAGGAAGATTAAAAATTCCATTTACTACAGGCATTTTACTTGGAATCGGTGAAACTCCGTCCGACCGAAGACAATCCCTGCAGGTCATTGCAGATTTACATAAAAAATACGGGCATATACAGGAGATAATAATTCAAAATTTCTGTCCGAAACCAGGTACAGAGATGAGTGCATTTCCTGGAGCATCTCTTCGTGACATGCAAGAGACCGTCCGGATGGCAAAAGAGATTCTTCCTCCGGATATTGCTATTCAGATTCCTCCTAATCTTGCGGATGCAGAGAAAATTCTTCTTTGTGGAGTTACTGATCTTGGTGGTATCTCTCCAGTAACAATTGACTATGTAAATCCTGATCATCCCTGGCCGGCATTTGATGAACTTGCAGCGTTGACAAAGGGATATACATTACAGGAGCGGTTATGTATCTACCCGCAGTACATCCGGAAGGGTTGGTATCATGACAAGATCAGGGAACGTATCATCAGTCTTGAGAACACAATACTTATGAGAGGTTCATCCGTGATACCGGCAAAACCCCTGTATGAGGGGAAAGCAAAATCAGTTTATACCAGTGAAAATCCTGATGAACTGATTGTTGTCTTTCGAAATGATATGACCGCCTTTAATGGGGTCAAGCATGACCTGTTTACTGACAAGGGAAGACTGAATGCAACTGCATCGAATTTTTTTATGAAGATGCTGGAGGCCGAGGGAATTAAAACCCACTATATCCGAATGTCTGCTCCTGACACAATGATCGTCCGTCGCTTGGAAATGATCCCCCTTGAAGTCATTGTCAGGAATGTTGCTGCCGGTTCGATGACGAAAAAGTATCCGGTTGCTGAAGGAACTGTCCTGGATTGGCCGGTAGTTACCATTGATTACAAGGATGATGAACGGGGAGATCCCATGATAAATGATGATCTCATTCAGGTCCTGCATATTCTGACCGGCGATGAACTCACACAGGTAAAGAAGATAGCATTACTGGTAAACACTGTTCTTACCCGGTTCTTTGATGAATGCGGCATTCGTCTGGTTGATTTCAAACTTGAGTTTGGAAAGGCAGGCGGGAACATCTTCCTCGGTGATGAGATTAGTATGGATTCCATGCGATTGTGGGATAAAGAAACCGGCGAATCATTTGATAAAGATGTATACCGGTTTGATAAAGGGGATGTCATTACCGCGTACCGGAATGTGTTAAAACGAATTATTCCTGAATTTTCCATATAGGAAAATCCCCTTTCGATTTTCTTTTTTTCACAAAATTTTATGATTTCGTTGATGGTTACTTCTTTCTTGGCAAATTTTGATATGATGTCAGATGAGTGAGCGAAATGTTGTTCCAATTTTGCACCTGATTGAACAACAGGGAAGGATATATTAAGCAGCGCAGGGAGAAAATACTCCCCTTAAATTCTGTCAAATATACATAATTATTACTAACAGCTGTTATTACCTCTCTTTTACCATAAAAGGAAGACGTGATCCCAATGGAAACGAAAACCAGATAACTTTGCGAAAAATCCATGGAAAACATAAATGGGTATGGTTTGTTCAAATTTCTTTCTTGATAATGTGATCCAGAGGTTTAAATTGGCAAAAATGAGCATCATTTTTTAAAAAATACTGCAGGATAGACATATTCAGATCAATTGGATAGAATCACGGTGGAAAAATGTGGAACTTTTTAGTCCATTATATTGAAGTCTGTGTGAGCTGAAACTTACATGGGAGATCCTGTGGCAGAAACTGAAGATGAAATAAAAAGTTGGGCTCTGGAGTATTCCCGATCGAAAGGATGGGTTCTCAATCCTGATGAAAAACAACGAAATGCAGTGATCAAGGGGCTGTCCCGGAATTCTGACCGACATGGTGAACGGTATTGTCCGTGCCGTATTCGTTCAGGAGATAAAGAGAAAGATAAGGCCATCATTTGTCCCTGTGAGTATCATGTACATGAACTTGAACAGGCTGGTCATTGTACGTGTAATTTCTTTTACGATCCAGAATACCTCTGATATTCCGGTTTATCCGGAATATATTTTCTTAGAAATGTATCCAAATCACCCACCGGATTTCATCTTTTCATAATTATATTATTATATCAAAACCAATCAACATACATGGCATCGTATTCCGCAATTATTTCAAATGCTTCAGAGTACGTAAAAACAGGTCTAATAGATCACTGGAAACGATGGATAGTTCTAATTATTCTTTCACTCATCCAGATGTTCACTATAAACATCATACCCCTTGTCAGTGGATACCTGGTCCGGGTATATGCACAACCGGATGATATGGCCCCAGAGATAGATGAGTATGGTAAATTATTTGTCGATGGCTGGAAGATGAACATAGTTACCATTCTGTACATGATACCAGCAATTATCATCGCACTTGCATTTGGAGCTGTTGGTGTAATTTCTGCGCTAGCCGGTTTGTTTGCCGAAGGAAAAATGACTCATATTGGTGGACTTATGGTTGGAAGTATCGGACTCTTCCTCGCATTCCTGGTATTCCTTCTCATAACACTTGTGATGAACATGGCATATGTGCACTTTTCACGATCTGGCAGGTTATTAGACGCCTTTAGTATTGGAGAAATAACCCGGAATATATCTGATGGAATTGGATGGGGAAGTTACATTGTTATGTGGATTATTGTATGGTTACTGACGACAGTGTTTTTCTTCATAATTTCCGGCTTAACTATGATCCCAATTCTGGGATGGCTTGCCTTACTGGCATTAACACCACTCTGGTCAGTATTTCTTGCTAAAATAAACGGTAATGTTTATTATAACCGTCCCTGAAGGGATAAAAATAAATTTTTCAGGATTCAGGCTTCGTAACGAGCACTGGCACTGGACTTTTATGTACGATCCCAGTACTGACACTTCCAAGGATTAACCGGTCTGCCATACCTTTCCCTGATGATCCGACGATAATTAGATCAATATTTGATGTTGATACAAACTCCATCATCGAATCTACAGGATCACCTACTCGGGTATGAAATCCTATTGAAATTCCTTCTTTTTCAGCATAACTCAGAACTAAATCTCTGATGTGGTTTTCTTCCTGTTGAAGCATACTTATAAATTTTACATCACCTGTGGGTTCTTCTACTTTTACTTCACGTTCGGCTAGTTCTGCATATATCCGTGGGGGGATTGAATACATTGCGTCAACCGTTCCATTAAACTGTTTTGCTAAGGTTAATGCAAAAGAAAGTGCTCGAAAGCTCTCCTTTGAGCCATCTACTCCAGCTAGAATATGGGAAAACATACTTTTCATTACCTCATACTTCCTTAAAAATGTGCCTTTCCAGGTTGTATCAAATGAAAATCAGAGAAGTGATAAAATCGCTTCTTCTCCGGTCATGTCCAGATGAATACCTGCTTCTTTTGCATCAGAATTTACTACAACCACAACCCCTTTCAGAAGTTCATCAATGTCATGTATTGAATCTCCAGAGGAGGGTTTGACTTTAACTGCCGGAATATGAAATTTCTCAAGGGCGATAACATCAATGGCACCGCATCCGACAATACCCTTATTGGTTTTTGCAAAAACGAGGTTGACTGGACCAATAGGAATGATATACCCTGATACTTCAGTATTATCCCGGAGAAATTTTATTTCTTCCATGATAGTATTCTTCTCAGATCCATTAAGCCTCTCCTCAATACAGGGAAGAATTTCTCATTTGGATAAGATCAGTTTGTTGTATGTCTGTTCAAGCAAACAGACAATTGTGTCCCAGTCATGTTTCTTAATATAATCGTGAATAACGGACACATCTGGTTGTCTGAATAGGTACATCTGAATCCCTTTAGCAATATCCTGAGCATTTGGCATCGCAGCATACCCACATCCTGGCAGAACATGGTCACAAGCTGCATTCAGGGGATATTGTGTAGTTACGATGGGGACATTACATGCCAATGCCTCAACACAGACAATTCCAAATCCCTCCCGCTCACTGGGGAGCACAAATACCCGGGCAGATTTTATTCTTCCGATAACCTCTTTATAATCGCTGATAAACCCTTCAAGATGAATATTATCAGAAAGTCTATAATCGTGAATTTTTTCATGTAATTCTGACATCATCGGTCCATCTCCTATCAGTGAACAGGTGATTGCAGGATAGGTATGTACAAGAATCCTGATAGCCTCAATAACGAGTTCCGGATGTTTTTCTGGTATAAACCGGCCAACAAATATAACATCCACCTGTTTTGTAAATGGCTGGATTATGGTGATATCATCAAGAGTAATGCCATTCGGGATTATTATCGGTTCACATGTTTTTTCTTCTGCTTTCATCCGAGTTACTGTATGATGTGACACTGCAATGGAATGATGTGATAAAAGAAGCGAAAATTTTTCAGTTAGTCTCCCAAAAAATCCACCAAGACCAAGGTATTGGTACCAAAATTCTCCCCAGCATTCATGCCAGGTAATTACATAATTTTCATGTCTAAGCCATCCGATGATCCTGGATATTACAATGGGAAAATATGGGAAATTCTGACAATCTATGATGTCAACCCGAATCCTGAGAAGAACTGGAAAGAGGTGCAGAGCATACCAGACTGCCTGAAAGACTGATCGTCTCCCTCCTGTATAAAGCCCAATTGGTCGGCATACCGGGTGTATAATTAGTCCATCGCGGCGGATAATCTCATTCCCTGATCCTGTGGTCATAGGAAATACATGAACTTCATGACCTCGTTTCGCAAGACGTTTGCCAATCTCATATATCCGCTTTTCTACCCCCCCTATGGTATCTGGATAGAGCACATCATATACAAATGCAATTTTCATCGATGAAGCCACAAGATATTCGTTCAGTTACATATAGGCATGTAAACAAATGAATGAATCAGATGCGATGTATCTCATTTGCTGGTCCTGGCCTATTAGAAAAAAGAAGATATTGTCGTGACACAACCTGTATGGAATCAGACCTTGTTCAGGAGGCAATATTTCATTTGTATCATCCAAATGAGATTATTCTTTGCCTTTCTGAACCGGCTGCTGCACATATTGCTTCATCTTTAGAAAGCCGTAATATTCCGGTTAACAAAGTATGGATCCCATGTGGAACTGATGAAGATCAGTTGTGGGAGATTTTTAGTATTTTATGTACCCTCCCCCTTGATCATGAAGAAATTCTCTTCGATATCACAGCAGGGTGCCATTCGTTACCCTTCATGACCTTCCTGGCCGCTTCTTATCTCCACTCGGTCAGACATGTAACAATTCATGGTGTTATCTATGCACCTGCTATTGGTGATGATGGATTTTGCAGGTTCGTAGACCTCAAACCCTTGATGGACATTTTGGATTGGATTGCAGGAGTCAGATCAGTTACGCACTATGTTGATGCAGAGCCAATATACAACCTTCTCAATCATCTACAAGGCAACATTCACCGGTCAGGAGAAGAACAAAATCCTCCGGTTCGTTTGACTGGTTGGGCAAGCCTACTCTGGCAATTTAGTGACGCAGTCCGCCTTGCTCGTCCGGTTGATGCGATGTATGCTGCATCAGGAATAGTCCGTGATATGGATGAAGTCAATGAAGAACTGGTCAGGTATGCTCCATCCCTTGTTCCCGTTCTTGGAGCAACCAGGGAACTTGCAGATCTTGCAGCAGAACCTGAACCTGATCACTGCTCGGAAGAATATATTCAAAAACAGATCCGGGTGATATCATTCCAGCTTGATAAGGGATTATATCTCCAGGCAGTTACTCTTGCCCGCGAAGTACTGATAACTCTTTTAATGATTCGGATGAATGTGAATGCAAACTGGTTGGATGCTGATATCCGCCACCAGGTATCCAGAACATTGACCGGTGGAGCTTTGGATTTGCAACAAAAATCATATGACAAAACCCAATATTCAGATGATCTGATATTGTATCCAGACTGGAAAGAGTTGGTCAGGATCTGGATTCGGGTATCTGATCTTCGAAATAATCTTGCTCATTGTGGAATGAACCAGCGTGATGACAGCATCCGTTCTATCCGAAAGCGTTCGTCTGATATTCTTCCGGATATTGAACGCTTTATGGTTCTTTGTCTGTCAGGAAAAAATAATATTGAGAATATTTAGAGATTTTTAAACTGGGGCATGGTTGCCCTGATCTCTTTTCCAACTTCTTCGATGAGGTGCTCTTCATCGGCTTTGGTGAGTGCGGTAAATACAGGACGATTGACCATATTCTCAAGCATCCATTCTTTTGCAAATGCTCCTGTCTGAATTTCTTCAAGAATCTCCTGCATAGCCAGATATGACTCCTGACCAATAACTCTGGGTCCCCTGGTCAGGTCTCCAAACTGTGCAGTGTTCGAGATTGCATTACGCATTTTAGTAAATCCACCTTCATAAATGAGGTCAACGATGAGTTTTGTCTCATGGAGTACCTCAAGATATGCCATTTCCGGTGCATATCCAGCTTCAACAAGGGTTTCAAATCCTGCCCGAATGAGTGATGTCATTCCACCACACAAAACTGCCTGTTCTCCAAAGAGATCAGTCTCGGTCTCCTCGCGGAATGATGTCTCAAAGACAACTGCACGGGTGGCTCCAATTCCTTTTGCATAGGCAAGAGCAAGTTTTCGTGCATTTCCAGAAACATCCTGGTGGATAGCGATGAGTGCGGGAACACCCTTTCCTTCGGTATATGTCCGCCGAACCATATGTCCTGGTCCTTTTGGTGCCACCATGACTACATCTACATCAGCCGGGGGAACAATCTGGCCGAAGTGGATGTTAAATCCGTGTGAGAACATGAGGGTCTTGCCTTTGGTAAGTCCTTTTGCAATCTGTTCACGGTAGACTGCTCCCTGGTGTTCATCAGGGATGAGGATCTGAATTACATCTGCCTTTTTTGCTGCATCGGCGACTTCCATCACTTCAAAGCCTTCACTTTTTGCCAGGTCCCAGCTCTTACCTGGACGAAGACCGATAACAACGTTAAGACCGCTATCTTTCAGGTTTAATGCCTGTCCTCTGCCCTGGGATCCATACCCGATGACTGCTATCGTCTTTGAAGAGATAGCTGACATGTCGGCATCTTTGTCATAGTATTTCTCTAACATGATAGCCTCTTGTCTTGTTCTCTTCTCATTCATTGGGGTGGACCTGATATCTTTTTTCCTTCATGTGTGATCCGAATCCGGACCATGAATGCACCGTTGGTAATGTGGTGCATTGTCGCGCATTAAATGCACCACTGTAAAAGATCAACGAACCAGAGTGCTTATCTCATCAGACATCCAGGCTTCATCTGACGGAAATACCATGCAGTATGAGATCAAGTACAAACCATCCTACGCAATGCTTGAAGTGACCCTTCAACCGAATGAATCCATCACTGCTGAAGCAGGATCGATGAGCTGGATGCAGCCTTCTATTGAGGTTCATACACGGATGCGAAAAAAGGGGCTTCTTGGTTCGATAGGAATGGCCCTCATCGGCGGTCAGTCTTTCTTTGTGAATGATTTTACTGCCACAAACTCACCTGGAAAAGCCGGATTTTCAGCGGCCCCCTTAGGAGACGTAGACACCTTGCAGGTTTCACCGGGAAAAGGATTTATCATCCAGAAATCAGCGTATCTCGCTTCAGAAAAAGATGTCAATCTTGATGTGGAATGGCAGGGCTTTTCAAAGGGGTTGTTTGGCCAGGGACTTTTTATGATTAAGGTATCCGGAGAAGGACTTCTTTTTATCAATACCTTTGGAGCGATTGACAAGCATGTTCTTGGAGCTGGAGAACGGCTTATTGTTGATAACTTCCACCTGGTTGCATTTAGTGATTCATGTCAGTACCAGGTAACAAAATTTGGTGGATGGAAAGAAACTCTTCTGAGTGGGGAATTTTTAGTCACCGATATTACCGGACCCGGGGATGTGTATGTTCAGACAAAGAACATTCGTGAGATGGCTGACTGGATATGGACGCTCATTGAGCCACGGGTGCAGGCCAAGGCTCGATAAAAAGTGTGTCAGGATCATACCCTATGCTCGAACGGGGTAAATATGCACCACTTTTCTTACAATTTTGCACCATCATTTAAAACATTCATTGAATGGATGGAAAATTTATATGCATTCCAACGACGACATTGATCCGGGAGTGACATCCTATGAGTGATTGTTTTATTGCGCGATAAAAAGATTCGATTCCTGGATACAACGCTTCGAGATGGCGAACAGACCCCTGGCGTCTCTCTGTCTCCAACAGACAAGGTAGAGATAGCCACTGCATTATCAGACATCGGGGTTCATGTCATCGAAGCAGGGTCTGCGGTTGCCTCTGAAGGTGAACGGGAAGCTATCCGTCTTATTGCACAGGCAGGTCTGTCCGCTGAATGCTGCACCTATGTCCGGGCATTACCACAGGATATAGACTGTGCTGCTGATGCTGGGGCAGATTCAGTTCATCTGGTTGTTCCTGTTTCAGACCTTCACATAGAACGCAAGATGCAAAAGACTCGTGAACAGGTATTTTCAATGGCTATGGAAGCTGTTGAATATGCAAAAACCCGCGGTCTTATTGTAGAACTCTCTGGTGAAGATGCATCAAGAGCAGACATGGAATTTCTCCAAACCCTCTATGCTGCAGGTATTGAGCATGGTGCAGATCGGCTCTGTTTCTGTGACACTGTCGGAGTGCTTACTCCGGAAGTAACTGCGGAGATAATACCACCTCTTTGTCTTGCACCACTAAGTATACATTGTCACAATGATCTTGGGCTTGCCCTTGCAAACACACTTGCTGCGCTGAAAGCCGGAGCATCCTGTTGTCATGTAACGGTCAACGGACTTGGGGAGCGTGCAGGTAACACCCCGTTCGAAGAAGTGGTTATGGCTCTTGAACATCTGTATAAGGTGGACACAGGTATAGAAACAAGAAAGATCTATCCTCTGTCGACCTTGGTTTCACGACTAACTGGTGTTCCATTTGCTACAAACAAGCCGATTGTCGGGACTATGGCATTTACTCATGAGAGTGGGATCCATGCTCATGGACTCTTCAGAGACACCAGGACATATGAGCCGATTGCACCAGAGCTTGTGGGAAGAATGCGGCGTATTGTTCTTGGGAAACATTCCGGGTCTGCCTCGGTAAAAGCCGCCCTGACTGAGCTTGGGTATTCTCCAAATCCCCGTCAGCTTGAGGAGATTGTAAAACGAATCAAGACTCTGGGTGATGAAGGACGGCGGGTTACTGATACCGATGTCATGGCTATATCAGACGCGGTCATGCTTCTTGAATGCAGGCCGGTCATCTCACTTAAGCAGTATACAGTTGTTTCAGGAACAAATGTAATTCCAACTGCTTCTGTTACCATGCAGGTAAATGGAAAGGAAGTGACTGGTGCAGCGACTGGAGATGGCCCGGTTGATGCTGCACTCCGGGTATTACAGCAGTCCGTTGCAGTGGCCGGAGACATCAGACTTGATGAGTATCATGTAGATGCAGTCACCGGCGGAACAGACGCCATGGTAGAAGTTACCGTAAAGCTTAGAAAAGATGGACACACGATAACATCACGCGGGGCCAGAACTGACATTATCCAGGCCAGCGTGGAGGCGGTCATCACGGGGATGAACCGTCTGCTGAGGGAGTATCATGAAAAGCGGAGCACAAATACTGATTGAAGGTTTAAAGGAACAGGGAGTTGACATCATCTTCGGGTATCCGGGTGGTGTTGTTCTTCCGATTTATGACGAACTCTATGATGCTGATATTCGTCATATCCTTGTTCGCCACGAACAGGCCGCTATTCATGCAGCAGATGGATATGCACGGGCAAGTGGTAAGACTGGCGTATGTCTAGCCACTTCAGGGCCGGGAGCATGCAATCTTGTCACCGGTCTTGCAACCGCATATATGGACTCAATTCCGGTAGTTGCAATTACCGGCCAGGTTCCGACATCTCTTCTGGGAAATGATGCCTTTCAAGAGTCTGATATTACTGGAATTACGATGCCGGTTACCAAACATAATTATCTGGTAACAGATGCTCGTGATCTAAAACGGATTATCAGAGAGGCTTTTCATATCGCAAGTACCGGACGAAAAGGACCTGTCCTCATTGATCTTCCAAAAGATGTCAGCACAGCAATGGTGCCTGATGTGGACGGTCCGGAAGAGCAGCCACGACTCAGAGGATATAAACCAAAATACCAGGGTCATAGCAAGATGATTCAGCGGGCAGTAGATCTTCTGCTTCAGGCAAAGCGCCCAATTATTTATGCAGGGGGTGGAGTGATTTCATCCGATGCATCAGCAGAGTTAGTTGCCCTGGCTGAACGAATGTGCATGCCCATAACCACTACCCTGATGGGTCTTGGTTGTATTCCGACAGATCACCCGCTAAACCTTGGTATGCTTGGGATGCATGGGACTGAGTATGCAAATTATGCAATAACTGAATCAGATCTGCTCTTTTCCATTGGTGTCAGGTTTGATGACCGGGTGACCGGCAAGATTGAAGCATTTGCACCACAAGCGAAAGTCATCCATATTGATATTGATCCTGCTGAAATTGGAAAAAATAAGCAGCCGGATGTTCCAATTGTCGGAGATGCTAAAAGTGTACTCACCGAGATTATTAAAAAGATCCCGGAGTCATGCCCACATCCGGAATGGTCTGAAACCGTAGCAGGATGGAAAAAAAATCATCCGCTCAGATACCGATCTGATGGGAAACTCTATCCCCAGTTTGTTATCAAAACTCTTGCTGATATCCTAGGCGAAAAGGGAGTTATTGTCAGTGAAGTAGGTCAGAACCAGATGTGGACCGCTCAGTGGTTTAAATTCACCAGGCCAAGACAGTGGATTAGTTCTGGTGGCCTTGGAACAATGGGATATGGATTTCCTGCTTCGATGGGAGCACAGTTAGCATGTCCTGACCAGCCGGTTTTTGTCCTGGCCGGAGATGGTTCATTTCAGATGAATATCCAGGAACTTGGGACAGTAGCCCAGTATAATATTCCTGTGAAAGTCATTGTTCTGAATAACCAGTTTCTTGGAATGGTCAGACAATGGCAACAGCTCTTCTACGAGCACCGGTACTCATACACCGAGTTGCCTGAAGTTCATTTTGAACGGATTGCAAAAGCATATGGTATTGAAGCTGCAACAGTCACAAAAGCATCTGATGTAAAAGCAGCTATAAGTACTGCTCTGGAACATCCTGGGCCCTATGTTCTGGATGTCAGGGTTGAACGGGAAGAGAATGTGTTCCCGATGGTTCCGGCAGGAGCAAATATCAGTGAAATGATCGTCGGTCACCACACCGGTCATGAGGAGGAGTAACCATGACTGCCCATATATTCAGTGTTCTTGTTGAGGACAGCCCTGGTGTTCTCTCCCGAGTGACCGGGCTCTTCTCCCGCCGCGGTTTTAATATTGAAAGTCTTGCTGTAGGGCACTGTGAACAACCTGCGACGAGTCGTATTACCATCGTTGTTACTGGTAATGATGTTCAGATAGAGCAGGTAAAAAAGCAGCTGAACAAACTGATCGAGGTTATTAAAGTTCTTGATGTTTCTGAATATGAGCATGTTGAACGGGAACTGGCCCTGATAAAGGTAAAAGCTGAACCAGGAACGGCCCGTTCAGAGATAATGCAGATTGCAGGAATATTCCGGGCGAAAATTATTGATGTCGGGAGTGATACTCTGGTTGTTGAAGTCACCGGCGACAGTGGAAAAATTGCTGCGATTGAAGATCTGCTAAAACCATATGGAATACTGGAACTTGTCAGAACCGGAAAGATTGCTTTGCAACGAGGTTCAGCAACGGTAAGTTCAGGGAGATAATCGATTTATAAGGAAATTGCATATCAAATCAGATATATCTAACGAATTATATATATCCAAGGTGTTTACTCAAAATATCTTTTTTTAAAAAATCATTAAAACACACAATACCTTAATTCTAAATTTCTGATTTTTACATGAAAGAAGAAACCCCTTATGGGAAAAAAACAGAATCATATAATAAATTTTGCTGATTAAATGCAATTTTTAGTACATTCTTATGTCACGTGGATGATAAAAATGAGTCTGAAACAATTATTAATAATTGCAATGATTGTTATTGGAATGGTTGGGTTTGCATCAGCAAATTCGAATATTACCATAGATTCTATTGGCACACCTGGAGCCGGAGAGAAGTTTAACATCACCGGCTCCACAACCATTGACAAGATTAAAAAAATAGGAATCGAGATCTTTCCAAAAGAATTCTGGGATGAAACTGAAGAATATGCCCGGATGAACAACTCCGGAAAAGTCCGGTATAAAGAGTTGGCAGCCTCCAGTGATTCAGTAAATCCAGTGGGAATTAATCTTGTTCGTTATAACCTTGATGGAACACAGTCATATCTGACTGTTGATGTGCCTGAAGATTATGCGTTGACTATTGTTCCTGTAAAAAAAGATGCCTCAGGGAAAGTGATTTTTTCTGCAGAGATAAATGAAAAAATTAAGAAAATACCATTCCAGCCAGGAAAATATCATGTCAATGTCTATGATGCATCCATGGAGATTGAACGTCCGGGAACAATTATGCCAAATGGATGGGACATCATAAAAAAGAAGGCTTATCCAAGCACAACTCTCTCAAATATCTGGGATCCAAAAAACGAGAAAGAAATTGAATATGCTGAATTTACAATCCGTTAATTTCAGCATACACAACAATTTTTCATTCTATTTATGATTAAAGTTAGGTTCCCATCGTTTTTGCATTTATGAAAAGGGTTTTTTACACTCGAATCACAATCTCCGATATACAAATATCAGAGCAATCTAATGAATCCGGCAACCCTGTATGGACACCTAAAGACTATTTGCAAAACAATTGGAGAACGACCAACCGGAACACTGGCAAACCGGCAGGTAATGGAGTATATTGGAAGACATCTCGAATGCCTTGGTTATCCGGTAACATACCAGTTATTTGATTGCAAAGAATGGAATGTATCTAGAGCATCCCTGCAGTCCGGAGATCAGAACATCTGTGTATATGCGAATCCCTATTCTCCATCATGTGACCTGACCACGTCGGTACAGATTATTCGC
Source organism: Methanospirillum hungatei (assembly GCF_019263745.1). Lineage (NCBI taxonomy): Archaea > Methanobacteriati > Methanobacteriota > Methanomicrobia > Methanomicrobiales > Methanospirillaceae > Methanospirillum > Methanospirillum purgamenti. Next base: position 3,031,400 of record NZ_CP077107.1, on the reverse strand, counting down.
ACTCTTGAAGAACTACGTTACTCTGATGTATCTGATACTATTGTAATGATTACTGGTGATCTTTCACAAACACCATTGATGCCCAAAAATTTTCCTTTTTTTAATTTGGAATCACATCAGGAGATTATTCGGTTATTAGAAGAGAAAAATCCTCACGCTGTTATCTTTACATATCCAGGTAAAGAACTGACGCCAATCCTTATCGATGGGGATTTTTCACTCCCATCAGTGACTATCAGTGAATCAGATATTCCTTATTTACTAGATCATAGTGGTACATCCATCCATCTGTCAATTGATTCTGAAACTACTCCATCAAGAGCTGCAAATATCCTTTGCCAGATTCCAGGTGAAGGAAAGAAGATCGTGTTATGTGCTCATTTTGACACGAAATATTATACGCCTGGTGCTCTTGATAATGCATCTGGTGTTGCAGCCCTCTTAGTCCTTGTAGATCGGCTTCGAAGGGGACCTCCAAAAAATAATATTGAGTTTGTTTTTTTGAATGGAGAAGAATGTTATAATGCCCCAGGTGAGATGGCATATTTATCATCAGATTCAGTCAATCTACAAGATATCGGTCTTGTTATTAACCTTGATGGTATTGGTCTTTGTGGCAATCCCTCAAGTGTTGCATATTTTTCAATGCCGCATACATATGAAGCAGTAGCTGAGGAAACTAGAAAAAAATATCCGGGTGTTGTTCGTGTTGATCCCTGGCCTGAAGGAGATCACATGATATTTGCCCAGAAAAATATTCCATCAATTGCTTTTTCAACCGCTGCCGAAGGGAATGTCATGAAGAATATTATCCATACTAGTCTTGACACAATGGACAGACTTGATATCGGAAAAATTATGCATACTATTGATGCAATAGAAGCGACAGTACGAAAATTAAGTGAGATAATTGATTAAATCAGGAGAGATATCCTCCATTGTATCCTGTTGGTAATTGCCTTTGAATTAATGTTGAAGCACCAATCGGAGGTTTAATTTCCAGTGAGAAAGTACCACCTGCCATCGGACCTGCAAGTCCTGCATCAAAAAGGGCAAGCCTTATCCGAGTAGAATCTCCAGATGCAAGAATTCCTGATTTCGGAGTTACATAATCAAGAGGAACTGCATTCCCTCCTTCATTATTCCGTACATAATAATAAATCATCTTTGAGAGATCAATGGATTCTCCAGTGTCAGGAACAGATAGGCTGAAAGTCAGAGACGTGATTCCTCCCTTTCCTGCATCATATTGTCCCCTGATTAATCCGTCAGTTATCGCAACAGACGAACTCTGCTTGATTCCTGCATATGTGACCTCCTGAACTTTTTGAGAAGCAAAAAAACCTGTACTTATCATACTATAGCCAAATACTGCTGCAACGACCACAAATGCAATCATGATTAAGGCAGCTTCCAGTCCTGAAAAACCTGATTCGTGGTTCATAGTGTTCATCATCTTTTTACCAGATCATGTGGGTGATCCATCATAAGGTTTCAGATCTACTGATTGCTCCGCGAAAATTTTATCAAGTCTGATCGACTAATCAGTCTAGACTAACTAGTCAATCAACACGTGATCCGGAGTGGACTATGCAATACAGAACAGTACCAAAAAATGGTGATTCTTTATCCGCATTGGGATTTGGAGCAATGAGACTTCCGACAAAAAGAGGAAATATTGATGAAGAACGTGCCTCCAGGCTCATTCGCCATGCCATTGATCAGGGTGTGAATTACATTGACACTGCTTTTTCATATCATGGAGGTGAAAGTGAGAAAGTCCTTGGAAGGATCCTCACGAATGGCTACCGGGAGAAGGTAAAACTGGCAACGAAACTTCCACCATGGAATGTGCAAACGAGGGAAGATATGGATAAAATTCTTTCAATTCAACTGAAACGTCTTCAGACGGATCATATTGATTATTACCTTCTTCATTCCCTCAACTCCGGTTCATGGAAAAAATTTCAGGACCTTGGAGTGTTTGAGTTTTTAGAGTCTGCTCAGCAGGCCGGACTCATAAAAAATATTGGATTTTCATTCCATGGTGACCGAAAAACATTTCGGGAGATCATTGATGCGTATGACTGGACCTTCTGTCAAATCCAGTATAATATTCTTGACGAAGAGAACCAGGCAGGAAAAGATGGCTTGCTCTATGCTGCTTCAAAAAACATTGCCGTTATGGTGATGGAACCACTCCGGGGCGGTATGCTTGCTGAAAAGGTTCCAAAAGAGGTACGACATATATATGAGAAATCTGGTTCATTACGAACTGCAGCGGCCTTTGGTCTTTCCTGGGTCTGGAATCATCCAGAGGTTACTGTGGTTTTATCCGGAATGAATGATGAAACTCATCTTGCAGAAAATATTGCAACATGTGATGCAGCAACTCCGGGCAGTTTATCAGATATGGATATCCAGGTTATCGATGATGCCCGGGATGTGTATACAAAGATGATGAAAGTCGGGTGTACTGGTTGTTCATATTGTACGCCATGTCCGTTTGGTGTGAACATCCCCATGTGTTTTTATTTTTATAACCAGTATCACATGCTTGGCGATAAACTGATGACCCGTGGATTTTATAGCATGCAACTCATGGGAGGGATGGGTTCGCCAGGAAATGCTTCTCTTTGTAGACAATGTGGAAAATGTGTATCAAAATGTCCCCAGAATATCCCAATCCCGGAAGAATTGAAAGAAGTTGCGAAAACTATGGATGGATTGACAACAAAACTGGTTTTCATGATTGCAAAGCGAATGTTTGGATCATCAATAAAGAATGAATAAATGAGATCTTCCTTATAAGATGTATCATGAACTTACAGAAATTACCAGAAACTCATATAAATAACGAAGATAAGCGGGAGAGAATAGTATCATCAGCTCTTCACCTTTTTACCACCTTTGGATTTCATGCAACACCAACATCACAGATTAGCAAAGCTGCTCATGTATCAACAGGAACACTTTTTCACTATTTTCCTGATAAACAAACTCTTATTGATGAATTATATCTGTCGATAAAAAAGGAGATGAGTTCGGTTGTCGGAAATGAAGATAATCCTGCACTTCCTACCAGAACATTGCTTGAACGGGGATTTATCCGATATATCGATTGGGGTATTGCAAATCCGGAAAAAGCACGATTCTTAACTCAGTTTCATCATTCTCCAAACATCAGCGATGCCGTTCAAAACCGGGCCTATGAAGAGTTTCGATGGATGACAGATCTGTATTCTCGAGCCATCAGAGAAGGGATTTTTTCAAATCATCCGGTTCATTATCACATGGTCATGATAGCCCAGATATTAAATGGTGTCCTAGAATTATTGACACTTCATGATGGAGACATGTCTGATGAAGCAATAATTGCAGCGGGAATCGAAAAAATTTTTAAATAATTTTTAATTTATTATTGATGGTGTCGTACGTTCTCAATTTCCATGAGGTACTGTTTTAAGTTTATTTCTAATTCGTCCGATGATTTTTTTTCAAAGTTTGGAAAAAGTGACCAGAAAGAGAGAAAATCAAATTTTTCCTTCAATATGTCCCTGACTTCTTTTTCATAACGGAACATGATTCGGGTGTTCAGATTGAGTTGGTGAACATTATTATATGCTCCAAATCTGCTGTTGTCAATGGATTTTCCTTCCTGGACCGCTTGTATGTATGCAATATTCGCCCTGATCAGATCCCTGACTATAATTCCAGAATGTGCTGATACCATAATATCAGCCGGGAATGTAAGCAACATTTCCAGTGTATTCAGGTAGAGATCTGTTCTTTCGTAATCAAGGTATGGAATCGGATCCTCAACCAGGTCTCCAACATAGAGGATTGAATCTTTCCGGTCAAAACATAGTGAGGAATCTATCGTATGCCCAGGAGCATAAATAAATTCAACATCATCCTCTTCAAATGTTAGCCGGCTATCAAAGGTCATATTTGGTAGAGTTATTGTTACAATTCCCCGAGTCATCGATGAATGAGATATCAGGTCATACTCACCCCGCTCTTTTAAACGATCCCGGCAGGTGGAATGGCCGATTATAAGATTATGTGAAAATTCGCAATTCCCCCATACATGGTCCCAGTCTGAATGAGAATTAAATATCACCATTTGTTCCGGATGCGAGATAGTACCTAATTCATTTAGAACTTTTTTCATCGATTCCGGACCGAGGTGTGTATCACACAAAAATGTGAATCTGCTTCCGATGATAAGCAGAACAGAAATATTATCATCAAAAGTTAGAATTCTTGTCCGGGGGGAGAGAATGGTGCATGAAATATCACTCATGATTTTCACGTACCACGTTGCGTTCGGAATGCACCCGCTGGAACTATCATGTCAAATCTGACTCCATTACCTGGAATCCCTTCTTCAGAAATAATAATGCCCGTTAAATGTAATATCTCCCTGATAAGAAAAAGACCGAGTCCAGTATTTTTTCCAAATCCTTTCTTAAAGATTTTTTTCTTATCTTCAGTACTAATTCCAACACCGTTATCAGTATACCGAAGAATGAGATCTGGATCATGGTTGACATATGAAAGTGATATCAGGGTAACTTTTTCACCATGACGAATTGAATTGTCAATAAGATTGTATAACACCTTTTCAAACATAGGGTCAGCATACACCTCTATGTGTTCATCTGGCAAAGAGACAGATACATCAGAAAGGAGAGAGGCAATGTTTCTCTTTTTCATAATCTCCTCTACTCGTTGCCATTTCGGGGGGTTTATTCCCAGATCCTGGTATTGTCGTGTAAAATCAATCAAAGCCTGAATGTCTTCTCCGGATTTAACAATATTTCGTATCCAGGTTGACTCAGGGTCTTCTTTCACCTTGTATCCTAATAGTTCACAATAAGAGATGACCACCATAACCCTGTTTAAGATATCATGTCTGGTAATGCTGTTGAGAATTGAAAGTTGATTATTTGCCTGGCTGATAGCATTTTGTGTTCTTTTTATCTCATCGATATCCTGGATGAGAAGGAGCCCATGAGGAGCATCATGAATAGAGATTGACCTGATATAGAGAGATACAAATTTCCTCCGGTTATCAGGAAGAACTATCACGGTCTCTACTGCCTGACTGTCATGAACTGCCTTACAGTAAAATTCCTTATCAATATCCGGGAAAAACTGAAAGTCTTCAAGTTTTTTGTTAACCAGAAGATCCTTTGAGAGACCGATAAAGGTTTCACATCCTTTATTAATTTCAATAATTTCCCCGGCATCAGAGAGGATCATCAGCGGATTTGGGACCTCGTGAAAAACTGTTGAAAACTTCTCTTCACGGTATAATATTTCCTTTTCAAGAGTAACCCGCTCAGAGATATTTACAAAAGCGGAAAAAACTGCCTTTTCACCGAGATAATCAATAATATTAGCGGATAGCGATGCGTATACAACTTCATTATTGTCTTTTTGAAACGATACTTCAAAATCAGAGACCTGTTTTTTTGTTGAAAGGATCTCAAGAATTTTTTCCTGGTTCATTGCTGTGATAAATCGTTCTGATACTTTTTTTCCTATCCTCTCATATGGTATAATAGAGAAGAGGTCTGCAGCTTCATTGTTAATTTCCAAAATTGTTCTGTCTGAAAGTTTGGTAATCACGATGGGAAAAGGTGCTTTTTCAATGAGCAACCGATAATTTTCAGCTCCTTTTCGTATTAGGTCAGCACTATGAGCAAGATCATTTTTTCGTCTGATCTGATAATATCTGACAAGAAATGCACAATCAACTATTGCCAGTATCAGAAGAAAAGTAGTTGAAGTAAAAGTAAACCGTGTTGCGTCATCAAATATGATAGTCCTAAACCACCGGTCAGCAAGCCACCAATATGGAAACAAGATAAGTGCCAGTAAAAGAGCGATAAAAAATGCACCCGTTACTGGATCCTGTCTCCATTTTGTTATCATTGGATGCATTATTTCTCCGGACTTCTGATATCAGGTAATTGTTTATATCCTCTTCTTACATATGTAGTATCCTGTGGTTCAGGAACAGTCAGATCTATGCAATGAAGAAATAGCCCGACCACCAACAATAATTTATCTATCTTTATTTTTTTTACTGGTGTGTCTTCATTCACTTGGTGCGAAATATTTCGTCTTTTCCTATCCGATTGTTCCAGGTGTTTCATCTTTTTACCTGATTGTGGCATTCATGATCGTGTGTGCATTATGGTTTGGAATGTGGGGAGTATTTGCTGCGTATTTTGGATGTGTTATTGGAGCGGGGATTCTGAGCGGGCTCCCTTTAGATGTTTCTCTCTACTGGTCAGTAGCAGATCTTTTGCAGGCTTTCATTCCCTTGATTGCATTTCGGTATTTTCATGCAGACCCAGTTCTTCAAACCTGGCATGATCTGATGGTATTCATGATATTTGGAGTGATTCTCAATAATCTCGCTGGTGCTATCTGGGGAGCATTTACGCTTGAAATCGGAGGAATAATCTCATCCGCCCAGCTTTTCAATACTATGGGAAGCTGGTTTATTGTAAATATCATAGTGAGCGGATGTATTGCGCCATTTCTATTATATTTTGTAACTCCTTGGATGAAAACACAGGATTTATACCAAGGGGTTAAGCCCCTACCGAGTTGTTACTTAAAAAAACATACCTTTAATAAAATACGTTCGTGAATTCAACAAAAAATGATTGATCATTCCAGCACCATTGATTATTCCAGACCTGACATTGCTTTACTTCTTTCGCATGGATATTATCCATTGGATATGCATTTGCATACTACTCATTCAGATGGAATAACACGGATTGAGGATCTGATCAGATATGCATCAGATCGGCAGATAGGGGTTGCAATAACTGATCATAATGAAATTAGTGGTTCTCTTCAGGCTTTATCAATCAGATCAGATGTTCTTATTATCCCCGGTATTGAACTTGAAACACAAGAGGGTCCCCACCTCTTGTTATATTTTTATACAGGAGGTGATATGCAGGATTTTTACGATGAATTCTCCCGGCGGCGAACAGAAAAAACACCAGGGCTTCCGAAAAATCTTCCAGTTCTGGACTGTCTGCTTCTTGCCGAATCATTTGATTGTCTCCGGATAGCAGCTCATCCATTTGGGTATTATGGGATTAATCGCGGTGTTCTCAAATGTGTTGAAAAACAGATGCTTCCAGGAGTTCTTGATCATATTGATGGTATTGAGGTTATCTGTGGAGGCATGATCGAGAGCCTGAATAAAAAGGCTATTGCATATGCAGAACATCATAAAATCCCTTATACTGGCGGTTCAGATGCACATATTTTATCAGATGTCGGAAATGTTGTAACTGGTGTTCAGGCTGATTCAGTTGAAGATTTTCTCAAAGGCGTTCTGAAACGAAAAAATGTTGTCATGGGCAGGCCAGGAGGTTATATTGCCAAAGGTGCCACCGCTGGAGTGATTGCCTGGAGTTTTGTCCCATATTCGCTTTCAAAACTGGGTGCACATTATTCTGTACAAAAAAGAAGAACCTCACATCTGATAACATCCTGTCAAAGAAAATTCACGCTGTACAGTAACCGAAAAAAAGGATATGATTGTTCAGAGGAGCGGAGAGAAAAGCCTTGAAATAGATTGTTTTATCTTTATTTTTGTAGGCAGGGCTTCAAACCGTTCTTTTGTTAGTTCAGTACTGACCTGAAGATCATGAATAAAAAATTCTTTCAGTTCTTTTGCTATGGTATGATCATACATGATGGTATTTGTTTCAAAATTGAGTCTGAAACTTCTGACATCCCAATTTGCACTTCCAACGGAAGCAGCTACCTCATCTACTACAATAGTTTTTGCATGGATAAATCCGGTATCATAGGTATACGCTCTGACTCCGGATTCTACCAGTTGCTCAATGTAGGAATATCCTGCCCAATAAACAAACATGTGATCAGGTTTTGCCGGCATCATGATCCGAACATCAATCCCTGATAGTGCTGCCATCCGGAGGGCATCCATAATGCTTTCATCAGGAATGAAATAGGGTGTCTGAATGTATACCGAATCTGATGCAAGGGTGATGAGTTTCAGATATGATTCTTTTATCGGGTTCCAATAAGTATCCGGGCCTCCAGACACGATCTGGATGGGAACCCAGGCATCAACCGGGGCACCATTATCCGGGAAAAATCGTGGTGAGTACTCCAGGGTATCGTCCTTTGCAGCATAATTCCAGTCAAGAAAGAATCGCATCTGCATTGCCAGAACGGCGTCTCCCGATACTTGTACGGCAGTGTCCCGCCATGGTGCCCATTGGGGAATTCTGCTTAAATAATCATCTCCAATATTAAAACCGCCAATGAATCCCACTTTTCCATCGATAACAGCAATTTTTCTATGGTTTCGGTAATTAAGTCTGGGGTGTGATATATTCATGAGTGATGGAAAGAAGAATGCAAGTTTTCCTCCTGCCTTCTGGTAAGGTTCGAAAAATTTCTTTCCCGGCCCGGCACAACCAAGACCGTCACCCAGGAATCGAACAGTTACTCCGGCTTGTGCACGTTCGGTCAGAGCTGCAAAAACTTCGTTTCCAATCTCATCATCTTTGAGAATATAATATTCAAGGTGAATATGATCCTGCGCTCCTCGAATGGCATCAACCAAGGCTTTAAATTTATCATTTCCATCAATAAATACGCTAACTTCATTTCTCACCGTAACTGGTGCTTTATTGCTCTCCATGAGCATGAACATCATCCGTTTATACGCATCAGAAATCGGATGCTCTCCTGGTACATCATTCACAAAGAGTTCTTTCTTTTGGGATTCAATGATGGTTGTAAGACTGTCATCGTCCTCTTTTTTTACTCTGAACATTCGCTCCCGGTAAAAACTCTGACCAACAAAGAGGTAGAGAATAAAGCCGACAACCGGAAGGAGAAGAAGTGCCATAAGCCAGGCAATAGTCGCTGTGGGATTTTTCCTCTCAATAAAAACAACCATGATGGCAAAGAGTATATTGACGATAAAAATTATAGGGAGAATGAAATCATTCAGGAATAAAACCAAATCATGTATCATACTGTCCACCTGTATGGTATTTCATTATTCTTTCCTTAATAGAAGGATATGGATCTGATACTCTCCGCTCACCTGCCCGGACATTCTTCATACATCGCCGGTTTTATTACTCTTTTGAACGATGTACTGATTTGGTTCATATGTCTTTTTCATATCATATCAGAACGATAAGACCGGATGAGATACATATTCCCATTGAATGGGCACGGGATGTCGGATGGAATCCCGGTCTTTATGATGCAGAATGTCATTATCCGGTTGATCCTGATGGCTGGTTTTGTGCTGAACATGAGGATGAGATTCTGGGAGTTGGTGTTGCTACTAATTATGACAACACTTTTTCTTTTGGTGGTTTTTACATTGTAAAGGAACCATTCCGGCATCATGGTATCGGATGGGATATCTTTTCTGCGATGCTTCGACATGTGGGTGATAGAAACTTTGGTGGAGACGGCGTTTATGAGATGCAGGATAAATATCATGCAAAGATAGGTCTTCAGTTTGCATACCGAAACATCCGGTGGCAAGGTATTGGTAATGGAACTGATCAGCCGGATCTTGTATTCGCAACAGATGTGCCGTTTGATTCTCTTCTTCAATATGATACTGCTCACTTTCCGGTTAAAAGAGAAGTATTCCTAAAAAACTGGATACAACAGCCAGAAGCAACAGCTCTCGTGAAGATCGATAACAAGGAACAGATCAATGGGTATGGAGTTATCCGCAAATGCTATGAAGGATACAAAATAGGGCCCATCTTCGCTAATTCCCCTGCAATAGCAGATGAGTTATTTGATGGGCTTACTGCAACAATTTCTGGTGAAATGGTATTTTTCGATACACCTGAACCAAATTCTGCAGCTGTCCGAATGGCTCAAAAACGTTCAATGACTCAGGTGTTCGGAACTGCACGGATGTATACGAAAAAGATGCCATCCCTCCCTCTTGACGAAATTTTTGGAGTTACCACCTTTGAGTTAGGGTGATACGTTAATCAAATATTTTATTTTTCTCCTTATTTTAGTATATATAACCTATGCCATAAAATCGTGACATTAATATTCTGTTCTCACCTACCATGTGGGTTCCTTTCATGATTGTGCGTCGTGTTGTTATCCATTTTGTGTGTTTGATGTGTTTATCGTCATTATTTCTGGTTTCTTCAGCAGCCGGAGCAATGAGTATTGATTCTTTTACACCGGTAAGTGGGACAAATACCGGCCAGGTTACGATTACCATAACTGGAAGTGGTTTTCAAAGTGAAATAATTGATCAAATATTGCTAAATCAATCGATTACCAATAGAATACCATGTTCAAGTTTTTCAATTCATTCGGATACCCAATTGTCCGTTACTTTTGATATCGCCCAACAAGAAGTCGGTTCGTACCAAATATGGATGAAGACTCGCTCATTAGCAACATATGTGAGTCAGGTTCCTTTTAAGATAATGTATCCAGTATCTCCCAAAGTAACTGCAATTACCCCTGATTCAGGTCAGGTAAACGAACAACCATTTTCATGTACGGTGACGGGAAGTGGTTTTACTTTTGACTCTCTTGTTGAACTGGTACATGAATCCGGGACCATTTATCAGGCATCTACAGTAGTTCATAATGGGGATAGTCTTTCAGCTTCATTTTCAGTTGATACTGAACATGGTGGGGTGTATCGTGTCCAGGTTGTCAATGGTGATGGTCAGGTATCATCCGAACTTGTTTATTTCACTACGATTGGCATTCCTCCTGTTGTAACAGGTGTCCAGCCAGAAATCGGATTAACTTCAGATGAGAATATTGAGGTAACCGTCACCGGTTCTGGGTTCCTTGACGGTTGTGTTCTCCATCTTCGTGATCCTGAAAGTGGTGAGATCGTTGTGAGTTCAGGACCAACGGGGGTGAATGAAGGGGGAAACAGTGTTCAAGGTATTTTTGATCTTTCCGGATTATCTGTCGGTGATTATGTGGTACGAGTGGTCAATCCAGACGGTCAGAGTAATGCCGAGGATGTGGTATTCAGTATAAGTCATCCTGTTCCTGTTGTGATTTCGGTGAACCCGGATTCCGGATTAACATCAGAGGAGAGTGTTGAGGTAACTATCACTGGATCAGGTTTTTTAGACGGTTGTGTTCTCCATCTTCGTGATCCGGAAAGTGGTGAGATCGTTGTGACTTCAGGACCAACGGGGGTGAATGAAGGGGGAACCAGTGTTTGTGGTAGTTTTGATCTGTCCGGAGTAACTGTGGGGGACTATATAGTAAGAGTGGTCAATCCAGATGGTCAGAGTAATGTCGAAGATGTGGTATTCAGTATAAATCATCCTGCTCCTGTTGTGATTTCGGTGAACCCGGATTCCGGATTAACATCAGAGGAGAGTGTTGAGGTAACCGTCACTGGATCAGGTTTTCTTGACGGTTGTGTTCTCCATCTTCGTGATCCGGATAGTGGTGAGATCGTTGTGACTTCCGGACCGACGGTAGTGAATGAAGAGGGAAACAGTGTTTGTGGTAGTTTTGATCTGTCCGGAGTAACTGTGGGGGACTATATAGTAAGAGTGGTCAATCCAGATGGTCAGAGTAATGTCGAGGATGTGGTATTCAGTATAAATCATCCTGCTCCTGTTGTGATTTCGGTGAACCCGGATTCCGGATTAACATCAGAGGAGAGTGTTGAGGTAACCGTCACTGGATCAGGTTTTCTTGACGGTTGTGTTCTCCATCTTCGTGATCCGGAAAGTGGTGAGATCGTTGTAACTTCTGGACCGACGGTGGTTACTGAAGAGGGAAACAGTGTTTGTGGTAGTTTTGATCTGTCCGGAGTAACTGCGGGTAATTATGTGGTACGAGTGGTCAATCCAGACGATCAGAGTAATGTCGAGGATGTGGTATTCAGTATAAGTCATCCTGTTCCTGTTGTGATTTCAGTGAACCCGGATTCCGGATTAACATCAGAGGAGAATGTTGAGGTAACCGTCACTGGATCAGGTTTTCTTGACGGTTGTGTTCTCCATCTTCGTGATCCGGAAAGTGGTGAGATCGTTGTAACTACTGGACCAACGGTGATAACTGAAGAGGGAACCAGTGTTCGTGGTAGCTTTGATCTTACTGGAGTGATTGCTGGGGAATACAACCTGTATGTTGAAAATCCGAATGGAGTTTTGTCATTTGATACAGTGATATTTAGGATTCAGTCTCCTCCTAATCCTTCGTATGAAATAACTATTCATTCAGGAAATGGAGGAAAAACAGAACCACATGGAATTGTAATTGTTTCAGAATCTTCAGATCTTTCCATTCGTAGTACGCCATGTGCCGGGTATACAGTAAAGAATGTGTACCTTGATTCAATTCCACAGGGACCTGTTCCGGTGTTCACACTTCCTGATATTCGTTCAAAGCACTATGTATTTGTAGAATTCTCACAGATAATCCCAGTTCCTACACCGATTCCAACAATAATCCCCGTACCTCCGCCAACACCAGATCCAGTATTTTACTCAATCAGTGTTTCATCCGATTATGGAAGTATGATTACTCCAAACGGAACCATCACTGTGCCGAAGGGGTCGTTAATCCCATTTCAAATGACAACATTAACTGATTTTCATATTGTCCATCTTCTTGTTGATACGATTCCGGTTCATGTTCATAATTCATGGATATTGAATCCAGTCACTAGAGATCATGAAATACATCTTGTTTCAGACCGGAATATATCACCAAATTGGGCAAATTTCTCACTATTTCTTCCAGAAGGAAATGAAACCAGGAATATTTCAATAATTTCTGAATCTTATCCGGATGCTACCTGGGAATTCTGGGATTTTGGTGATGGGGTAACTGCCTATGGAAATCCCATAAATCATACCTATCAATCAGCGGGCAATTTTTCGATAACTCGCAAAGTTGTATTTCAGAATAGTTCATCGCAATGTCGTCGAGAGATTAGGATATGACTCCATCCTCATGTTCTTGAGTTTCTTAAATTTTTGTTCTCCTATTTCCATGAGATTATGGAATTCTGTTTCTTTTTGGAGAATCACTTTAAAAATTAATATAACCTTCAAAATATTGAGTTAGGACAACACATATATTGTTAAATAACTTAACAATATGGCAGAGATGATATCTAGAGGAATAGTGAATGGTCTCCTGTGCTGATATGATGCAGATCTCATCGGCCTGGATTCGGATCATGAACAAGATGATGGCACTTGAGAAAAATCCCCGTGATTTCGGATCAGGAGATCACCTCTCAAGTGCTGAGATCCACATGATCATGGTCATCGGGAAAAATCCCAGCCAGAATATCACCTCTATCTCTGAAGAACTGGGGATTTCGAAGAGTGCAGTCTCACAGATGGTTCGAAAGTTGGAGCAAAAAAATCTCGTGGAACGGTCCCAACTTCCGGATAATGAAAAAGAGATTCGGCTTTCTTTAACTCCTCGAGGAAGAATTGCTTTTCTCGGGCATGAAACACATCATGCGGTCATATTTGCCCGGATGCATGAGAAACTCGGCGACATGACAGAAGAACAATTTGCTTCCATTATGACTTTTTTCTCTGCAATCGAATCGACGGCTGATGAATTCATGAGGGAAGACTGAATTTTTTTCGAGAAATTTATTGTTAAGTTAATTAACAAAAGTGAAAACTATGAATCAGAATAAATCAATGAACCTAGGATTGTTGTACTTTTCAGCAACCGGAAACACGGAAAAAATAAGCAGAGTCATTAAAAACCGCCTGGAAGAATTCGGATGTACTGTAGATATGATTGATATCACTCCACTTTCATCTAGGAAAGGCGGATTTGACTGCACATCATATGATGCCCTGATACTCGGAGCACCGGTGCACTCTTGGCGAATCCCCCGGGTAGTTCGGGAGTGGTTACCGAATCTCTCCGGAGACGGAAAGAAATGTGCAATCTTTCTGACCTATGGAGGTTTTCAGATCAATCCGGCCCATTATACCACATCCCAACTCCTTCAAAAACAGGGGTTTTCAGTCGTTTCATCTGCAGAATTTCTCGCATTTCATACCTTCAATATCGGTGGCTGGAAGGCGATGGAGGGTCGTCCGGATGAATCAGACATTGCAGTTGCACGGGAGTATGCTGAGATTATCTATGCCCGGTTCTCCGGAGAGGATCCCTGTTTGGTTGGTGAACTTGAAAAGACCAGTCATCCGGAGGAATTACTGGACAAGATTGAGGGATTCAGGTTCCGGATTCTAACACAGGTTCCAACGCGGCAAGGAGCAGATTGCTGTATGTGCCGGGAGTGCGAGGAGTTTTGCCCGACCGGAGCAATTGATGCAATGACCGGAGAGACGGATCCTTCCCGATGTATCGCCTGTCTTGGTTGTGTCCTTCGATGTCCGGAAGGAGTGCTTATGATAAATGATATGACCCCGAGCTGGAAGTTTAAATTAAAAGGAGAGCATATCACCGAAGAGGAGATGAACGGAAAGAAGAGCAGGATATATCTATGAATGGGCTGATTATTGGTTATTGAGTGGTCTGGAAGTATTCATCCTTCATTCTCCGGTGTAAAAGAACAGACATATGGTTAAGAAGGAAAAAAGCAAATAGAACCCCCTATTAGGAGCAACGAGTTAGATGCCAACGAGTAAAAAGCAGCTGGTAAAGCTGAACCGAGAGAAGAAGGCAAAGGCAGAAGAACTCTCAAAGCAGGCAGCAGCGGGAAGTGAATCTGCCAAGAAAAAACTCAAGAAACTTGAGAAAAAAATTAAGTAAGCTGCTAGGGATTCTCACCTTTTTTGATTTATTTTTTTCGTACACTGACAAACGGTTTGTGGAATAGAAAAAAAGGTTTTCCAAGTTTTATAATCGAATTGCCATTTTAAGAGAATTTTGGTGATAAAATAAATTTTTAAAATGAAATTTTTTTTATTGGTGTAAAGTTTTAAGGTAGTTGGGGATCTATTGAGGGTTCAGGTTTTGTTATACCCTACTCATTTCAGGTTATGGAAATAATGAAACCCAAACCAAGGGGGAATAGGCAATACCTCATTGAATTGATCTCCTAATCCTCCTTATCAATTGTATAATGGAGGGAAGGATATGGAAAAAACCATTGTATTTATAAAGATTTTTTTGACTATTTTTTTCGTGCTGGGGGGAACATCTCCCTTAGCAATGGGTGAATCTGCAACGTATTCTGGTGTTACGTTCCCTTTGGGGGATGTATCCTTTGCAGACATCGTTATTGATTTTACTCCAGGGAGTGAATCCGGAGAGAGTGATGGATCTGCGGTTATTGGCCCACCCAATGGAGAGGTAGGTCCATCAATAATCGGAGCGAAAGGTGATGTCACATTAGGCAAGGGTGGGAGTATCATCCTTAAATTCACTAATAATTTCCTTATTGATGGAGAAGGACTCGACATCTATATTTATGAATATGGGCCTGCAGTGGAACCATTCAAAGTTGAAATCAGCAAAGACGGAATTGAATGGATTGACCTTGGGGTCATATCAGGTCAGCCAACCGGAGTGGACATTCATGGAATGGTGAATTCTGGAGATAAATTTAGTTATGTGCGGCTTACTGATCCTACATCATATTCTCCTCAAAATCCGAGCGAAATCGGGAAAGAGTTATACTATGGAGCAGATATTGATGCAGTAGGAGCTATTGGGAGTGAACAGAGACCTGATTCAGATGAGGATGGGATTGCTGATGATGATGACACATGTCCGAACACACCAACAGGAGTGATAGTTGATGCCAAAGGATGTCCGATATCAACTGATTCTTCTTGCACGGCATGTTTCTCCGCTATAGCACCTGAAAGTAGGGGTGACATAGCATCAGGCACAGTTCCTTTGACGATACAATTTAAGGATTGTTCCTACTCTGATCCTATAGCATGGCATTGGAATTTTGGTGATGGAGGAGTATCATTTGCCCAGGATCCCAAATGGGTGTACTCTAAACCTGGGAAATATACGGCTACTCTTACGGTTACCTGTAAAGATGGAGGAAAGGATACAATCAGTGCAACGGTAGAGGGATGGGATACTCCACAAACCAGTTGTCCAGTATCATTTTCTGTTGCCATTAACTCTGCTAATCCAAAAGAAGTTATTTTAACACCAATTATTCCCTGCCCCCATGCTCAGGCAATACGGTGGAAATATGGAGATGGATTTGAAGATATGTATAATATTGGATTAGGTTCGCCGTCTGATCCACATAACAGACTATACTCGGATTATGGAACCTACACCATTATAATGGAAGTAATATTTGCGACAGACACGGAAATTGCATCTCAAAATGTTCGTATAAGTCCTTCCAGTACGGGTGATATTCCATCATATAACAGCGTGGCACAGATAACGAGCAATAATCTTGGTTCATTCACCGTCAATAATGCAGGAGATGTATACTTTGTAGACTATACAAAGGGAACTATTGGAGTAATCGGTGCAGATGGGACTGAAAAGGTAGTTACCAGTGGTATTGATCGGCCACGCTCCCCGGTATTTGACAGTAGAGGAAACCTCTATGTAGGTTCATTTGATGGAACTATTCAGAAAATAACCCCTGACGGGACAAAAACGGTGATAGCATCAGGTATATGGAGCCCTCAAGCGATGGGTTGCGATGCTGATGATACGTTGTATGTTGCCGGAGGATATGATGGGAATATCTATAAAATTACCAAAACTGGAAGTATAACTAATATCCCCTCCGGATTTCCAAATCCAAAACATCTGGTTGTTACCCAATCAAGAGATATGTTTGTTGTGAATGACAAAGGTTCTCTTATTAAAAAGATATCTCGAGGTGGTGTTTCAAGCAATTTGGTGGATTTAGGAAAGCCCATCAAAGGGATGACTATTGAAGATCAGAAAATATATGTCAGTTATGACGATACCGTTGTAATGGTAGATCTCAATGGTAAAGTTACTCCTTTAAAGATTGGATTAGATCAACCTGCAGCGATTTCTGTTCAGAATGGTGTCCTCTATGTAGCGGTAGATGGTGGGACGGTTATGATTAAGTAAGAATCAGGATCTTTTCATTTTCAATTAAGATCA
The DNA here is from genome assembly GCF_019263745.1 of Methanospirillum hungatei. Classification (NCBI taxonomy): domain Archaea; kingdom Methanobacteriati; phylum Methanobacteriota; class Methanomicrobia; order Methanomicrobiales; family Methanospirillaceae; genus Methanospirillum; species Methanospirillum purgamenti. The sequence goes on along the minus strand of NZ_CP077107.1, from coordinate 3,014,267 downwards.
AGAAACTTGAGAAAAAATCAAATCGCCACTCTTTTATTCATATACTCTTTTTTTTGGGTTACAATAAATTCCCACCTCCACTCTGGAGTATTTTTACGTATTCATCTGCCATGTTGAAACGGGGCTGATATCACCGTTTCCCACACCTGTGCTGCTTTCTCCGGATCAAGGCCCAGTCTTTGTCTTATCTGCAGACCAATGAACAGGGCCAGCATAGCATTGGCCATGATTTCCGGTTCAGACTCTATCGGCCGGTCAGGAAACCGCATAGACAGGTACAATGCGATCTGATGAATCATCTCATCATGAAGATGGGCAATCTCAGTAATAATCATGTGTTTTTTTGGAAGTCCTGCTATAACTTCAAAGACAATTGCAAACTGGTCCTTATAGCGGTTATTGGCCTTTGCGAAAAATTCTCCAAAGGACTGGATCTCTCCTGACTGGATGGTCTCTTGTGCCATAGAACTGACATCTGCAATGATGGATTTGATGATCTCAAGAAACAGGGCTTCTTTATTTTTATAATACAAGTACAGCGTTGGTCGTGAAATACCAGCTTCCCTGGCAATGTCGTCCATCCGCACATGCTGGTATCCTTTTTCAAAGACAATCCGGGTGGCAACCTCCAGTATTCGCTTCTTTGCTTCTTCTTTGTATTCCGGCACAACCCGAGGCATAGGAGAATGTTTGTGGTGAGATGATATAATGACACTGGCGTCAGTAACATTTATGTCATTCAACTGACACTTATGTTATAATAAATGACGCACGTGTCAGCATGTCCGGCAGGATCTACTCCATGTCGGATCAAAAAAGAAACAGCACATAATCGAATCGTCTGCATCCTTATCTCTTTGTCCATCATACTGGCGGGTGTCGGCTTTTTCGGAGTGGTAACTGCAAGTGAACCGACCATTGTAGTCTCTTCGTATGAGGTCAGACCAGACGTGATTATGCCAGGAGGTTCTGCTCTTATTACCGTCCATGTATCAAACACGGCAAAAGGGGCCACAATTACAAAAGTTGGTGGAGATCAGACAACCGGCCAGTCGGTTACAGAAACCAGGGATATCAATGTCTACCTGTCAGATGTCTCCCTGTTTGGAAACGGTCTTCAGGTGGAGTCCGGTGATTACCGTCGGGTCGGAGAGGTAGGTCCTGGACAGTCAGTACCCCTGACATTCCTGGTGCAGGCTCCGCATCAATCAGGAATCTATTTTCCAGAGTTGCATATCGCAACCGAGGGGGGAAGAAGCCTGAAATACCCGATCCCGGTGAATGTCAATGATGACAGCCTGGTGCAGAAAAATCCTGCACTGCAGATTACAAAAGAGATTCCTCCATCAGTGATACCTGGGGAAAATGCAGAGGGTGTTCTTGTTCTTCGCAATGACGGGGAAACGGCTGCATCAGAAATCATGGTGAACATCAGTCCGGCAAGTCCTGAGATCTCTGTAACCAGCCAGGTTGTAACACATATTTCACGGCTTGGCCCTGGTGAGGATATGAGTATCCCTCTCATGGTTACGACCAGCCGGAAAACACCAGAGGGAATCTCACTTCTTTCCTGCACCCTGCAGTACAGTACTGCTGCAGGGACCATCCTGCACCAGACTGAACAGGTACCTGTCAAAATATCGGGAAAACCTGATCTTGCCATAGCAGCAGTAACATCTGATCCCGTCCGGATATCTGAAGGAATGCCCTTCTCTCTCATTGTTCGGATTGAAAACACAGGGACCGGGGATGCGAATGGGGTCAGGGCAGTCATCGATGCCCCGGTGCGAGGGACAAAAGAGGCATTTGTTGGGAAGATTGAAACAAATAATGACGGACCCGCTGTATTTTACCTTCAGGATGCCCCTGCCGGTGATGTTCAGATCCCGATAACCATCAGGATGGAGCATGAAGGGGCGGAATATGTCATGGATGATCTCATCTCTCTGACTATTGCACCACGAGGAAATCCTCTGTTCATTCCGTCAGTGGTTATCCTGTGTCTACTTGGTGTCGGTATAGTGATGTACCATCGCCGGAAATCGGTGAACGGGCGATGAAAAAAGTTTACCTGCCTGTATATCTGGCCGTTCGTGCGATACAGAGGGGAAATAAAGGAACATTTCTCCTTACCATCATGATCGTTGCATTATCCTTTGTCCTGATGGTCTTCATGCCATCCCTTACCGCAGGAATTACCGGAGCATACAATCAGCAGGTCAGTGATTACCAGTATGCTGACCTCGTGATCGAACCAGATGATGACAACCAGGTTCTTTCAGATACCGATAATCTGATCAGGACTATTGAACGGATTCCGGGAATCTCTGCAGCCTCTTCCCACATGATCGTCAGCACCTCCCTGAAATCAGAGAAAAAAACGCTTTCCCGTGGGATTACTACAATTATTCCTTCAGATGAAGAGCAGGTCACCAGAACAGCCGGGAAGATAACCGAGGGTCGGTATCTCTCTGATGGCGACACTGATATGATTCTGCTCGGTTCTGTTCTTGCAGGTCATGATGATGAAAAAAAGGATAAAATGGAATCACTCGGGGGTGTTCATGCCGGTGATTCTCTGGATGTAACATTTCAGAATGGAGTTGTCAGGAAAATGACCGTGGCAGGGATATTTGAGACCGGGTCTCTCTCTGCTGATAATGAGGCATTTATTACGCGAAAGGAGATGGAATCAGTACTTGGAGAGACCGGAGAATCTTCTTTGATCCTCATCCGTGCGTATGATGCAGATTCGCTCAAAGAGACCAAGGTCAGGCTTATGGAGTTTGGAATTCATGATGATATCAAGACGGTAACTGAAAAAGGAGAAGGGATAATAGGCGATGCACTGAAGAGTTTCTCCCTCCTGAACTCTATCATGCTGGTCTTTTCTCTTGTTATTGCAAGTATTGTCATCTTCATTGTGGTATACATCAATACAACCCATCAACGAAGACAGATAGGAATTCTCAAGGCTATCGGTATTCCTGAGCGGGATATAATCAGGGATTATCTGGTTCAGGTTGCCGTTATCTACGGCTTCGGTGCAGTATGCGGAGTAGCTCTCTTCACGGGCATTAGTGAATATTTCAAGGCTTTTCCTCTTCAGTTCCCAGCCGGTGCAGTGTATCCGGTGTTTGATCTGACAGTACTCCTTCCATCACTGGTAGTCCTGGGATTTGTTTCCCTGGTTGCCGGATTTATTCCTGCACAACAGGCAACATCAGAAGAGATCTTGGACCTGGTGAACCGATGATCGAGACCTGCGACCTTATAAAAACCTATCAGATGGGTGATGTCAGCATACATGCATTACGGGGTGTGTCAGTCCGAATACACAAAGGAGAGTTTGTGGGGATTATGGGGCCATCCGGAAGTGGAAAGTCCACATTTCTTCATCTTACCGGGCTCCTTGACAGCCAGACCTCCGGAAAGGTTCTGATCTCCGGAACTGATGTCTCTCTGTTTTCCAATGAAAAACGATCCCAATTTCGACTGGAAACCATGGGATATGTTTTTCAGGACTACGCTCTCATTGAAGATCTGACCGTAGTGGAAAATATCGCTGTGCCTGGTTTAGGTTTGGGCATGGATTTTTACCGGGTGATGGATCGGGCAATGATGCTGGCAGAAGAGGTTGGTCTTTCAGGAAGAAGTGGCCACCTAAAGCGTGAACTTTCTGGCGGTCAGCAGCAACGGGTGGCAATTGCACGTGCCCTGATGAATGAGCCTGCAATAGTTTTTGCTGATGAGCCATGTGCAAATCTTGATACCTCCTCTTCACGGATGGTCCTTGACCTCTTCAAACGGCTGAACCAGGAGTATGGTCAGACGATCGTGATGGTTTCCCATGAACCATGGCATGAGGAGTACTTTGATCGGGTCATCAGGTTTATGGATGGAACTATCGACACCTGATACATTATAGAAGAACAGAAATGGAGAGGGTTCTTCTCTCCAATTGATTGTGGTCCGATATGATTATCTTACAGGCTTACAAAGCCCTGTTCTTCAACGATCTTCTGTCCCTCTGCACTCACGACAAAGTCAAGGAACTCTTTTGCAAGGCCTTCTGGCTCACCAGCGGTAACGAAGTATAATTCACGGGAGAGTGGGTATGTACCGGACTTTACGGTTTCAACAGACGGTTTTAAGTTCTTTCCATCGTCGCCTGTGATTCCGATGACTTTTACGCCATCTTCAAAGCCCATACCGACATATCCGATTGCGGTCGGGGTCTGGGAGACATACTGCTGGACTGCACCGTTGGAGTTCTTTTCAAGCATGAACTTGGTGAAGTCTTCCTTGTGGAGAACTTTCTCAAAGAAGAACTCTCTGGTTCCTGATGCACTGTCACGTCCGACGATCTCAATATTAGCGGTCTCTCCACCAAGGTCCTGCCATCCGGTGATGGTACCGGTGTAGATGTCCTTGATCTGTGAGAGGGTTAATGCTTCTACCGGGTTTTCAGGGTTTACAATAACTGCAATTCCATCCTTTGCAACTGCGACGGTCTGAAGCTCCGGGTATGCAGTCTTCTCTTCATCTTTCAGTTCACGGGATGCCATTGCAAGGCTGACAACTCCTTCGCCCATTGCCTTGATACCTGCACCAGATCCGCCGCCACTGACTTGAACATCAACGTCAGGGTGAGCGTCCATGAATGCTTCTGCACATGCAGAGGCGATCGGGAGAACGGTGGTTGAACCTGAGATACTTAAAGTAGTCTCTTCTGCCATAACAGGAGCAGTAGCAAAAAAGACAGCACAGAGCAGGAGCATGATTCCTGCAAACCGGAGAACCGGAGTTTTCATCGTATGAGACATGATAATTCCCGACACCCATTATCATCCCGGGAATATTCCGTTTTTCGATAGAGAATACGGAGGAGTATGGAGACTCATGAGAGGTATGATATCTCTATAGTTCCCTATTCTCACTATATCTGACAATATCCTCTATGCCCAATCATTATCGAACCGGCGAGGGATCTCATGTGCATACATTCCGTTCCTGACCGGATGTCTTCTGGTCGGTGATTTGGAACATTTTGGAGAGATTTATTCAATGGCATCCATGCTGCACTCAATCATGACAAAACTTACCGCCGGTTTTGTTATCCTGGTAATCCTTATTACCGGACTTACATTTTTGTTCACCGTCGGTGCATCAACGGAAAAAATTCAGGAATCAACTCAGCAGGAACTGGTGGCTCTTGCCGCTATTACTGCAGCAGACCTGAACGGAGATGAAATCGCTAAATTAAAACCAGGAATGGAAGCTGAAATCCTCTACCTGATGAATGCTGAACAGTTAGCCCATATGTCCCAGGCAGATCATGAAATTGTCAAGATATTCACCGTCAGAAAGCAAAATGGCGGGATGGAATATGTCATAGACAGTGGATACAATATCGGAAAGCGAGATGTGAAGATAGGCACTCCGGTCTCAAATCCGACAACTGCCATGACATCAGCATTTACTGGACCATCTGTTGAAAAAGACTTTGTTGAAAGGCCCTGGGGGACGGTTCTTGCTGGGTATGCACCGATTAAGAATGCAAAGGGAGAGGTCATTGGTATAGTTGGGGTGGATATGCATGCAGCAGTCGTACAGGACCGGATGGACTTTGTTGGCCAGACCATTTATCTTATTCTATTCCTTGGCATTCTCTGTGCCGGACTCATCATAGCCATATTCTCCCGAACCATGATTCGTGACATCCACATGCTGATAGAATCGGCAAATAAGATTAGCAGGGGAGATACGAATGTGTCAATTTTTATTCAAAGAAATGACGAAATTGGTGAACTTGCCTCCTCATTCAAACGAATGATTACCAGTCTGAAGATCCTGATGCACCAGGATTACCAGCATGAGTAATCAGGTATAAGGGGGATTTTTTATGAGTAAAACCTCTGATGCAGTGCTTGAGATGTCTGTTGAGTATCTTGGGCCTGCAGCAATCACCCTCCTGGAACGTCAGACCAAATTTCATCTGAACGGATTGAACTTTTCAGACATCGGACCGGAACATTGCATAGAACTTGCAAAATGGGTAGCTCTTGCATCATCCATGTTTATAGAACAGGATCTTGCACAGGAACTTGCTGATAAAATCGGGAGGCTGGCATGAGTGAATATCAGCAACCCCTATACCATTATCAGCCGATTCAAGTGCTACATGTTGACGATGATCCAAACATACTTGCCATTACAAAGGTTTTTCTTGAACACTCCGGTCAGATCAGGGTTAATTCATGTTCATCTGTTCAGGAAGCATTTGAGTATCTCCTTCGTGAATCGGTTGATGTGTTTATTTCTGATTATGAGATGCCTGACATGACAGGTATTGAATTTCTTCAGACTATCCGGGGACATAACTGTGACACCCCGTTTATTCTTTTTACCGGCCGGGGAAGAGAAAGTGTTGCTATTTCTGCAATGAATTCCGGGGCCACATTTTATGTTCAGAAAGGTGGAGATCCAAAATCACAATTTGCTGAACTTTCAGATAAGGTTCTAAAAGCCTGCAGACAATACCGGGATCAACAAAAAGTAAGACATCTATCTAGAATTTTTCAGGTTCTTCGGGAAGTCGGAGATGCTGTTTTTGGAAATGAGGATACTCGGGAAGTTTTCAGCCGGCTTTGCACGAGAATTACTTCAGAGCCCGGGTATCAGAATATGCGGATCGTATTGCTTGATCGATCTGGTGAAGTACGCGGAGTATATCATGCAGGACTTGAAGAACAGATCGAACGATTTGTCTCATACCTGAAGACCGGCCAGCGGACATCATGTTATAGAAAGGCTCTTCATTCTAAAGGGCGTCCGGTTATTTGTGCCCCGGATGATACCTGTCATTCATGCCCATTATATTCTGGTCATCATGAATCACATACACTCACCATGCCACTTGAACACGGAGGAACAATATATGGAATAGTGTCAGTTACCCTTAATTCGGCATATTCCTGCGACCCTGATGAACAGGCCATGCTAATTGACATTTCCCGTGAAATATCATATGCATTATACCATTTTTCTTTGAAAGAAGAGCATAATGCAATGGAAGCCCTTATAGGGACTAATAAAAAACTCGATATCCTCAATACCATCACAAGACATGATATTCGGAACGAACTGACCGTCCAGTCATTTCATTACGAAAACCTGCTTGAATTAGCCAATAAATATCCGGATATCAGAGAAGATGTTATTGAGATTGGCAATTCCCTGAACAATATTCAGGAACATCTGATGTTTTCTGATGTATACCAGAAGATTGGGATACAAAAACCACAATGGCTCTCGATTCATCGTATTATTGAAAATATCACTCTTTCCCATGGATTTGGAAATGTTTCTATCCTACATTCAACCGGGACACTTGAGATATACACTGATCCAATGTTTGGAAAGATCATCATAAATCTTGTTGAAAATGCTTTGATGCATGGATGCCGGGTATCAACCATTCAAATTAGGTTTATAGAACAAATTGATTCTGGTCTCCTTATTATCGAAGACGACGGAGTGGGCATTCCGGATACAAAAAAAAGTCTTATATTCGAGCGGGGAGTTGGAAGAAACTCAGGACTTGGCCTTTTTTACACAAGGGAAATTCTAGCACTGACTGGTATGAGTATTACAGAAACCGGCAGATATGGAAACGGGGCCAGGTTTGAGATCACGGTTCCAAAGCGATGTTACCGATTTTATAAAGGGGAAGAACTGTTGGACTCTATTCCCACTTCTTTTGCAATGCGGGTGCATTCCGATGATTCATAATTCCATAGTTTCCAGGGAAGGCACTGCGGCAGATTCATTTATTCAGCATATTTCTCAAGGATCATATGCTTTTTCATGTTGGGATGATTACGTTGATTCATTCCCTGTTCCACTTCTCCTTTGTGATCATACCCTGACAATTTCACATGCAAATGAAGCCTTCCTTTCCTTTTCAGGATTTCAGAAAGAAACAATGGAGGGGATGCATTTTAGAAATTTGACAATCTCCCTCATTTCTGGAGAATCGGTATGGGATGCAGCATTGTCAGGAAAAATAACATCAGGGATTGCTGAGATTGTCTTTCCAGAAAATGCAGGATTTTACGAGATTCGAGCCCTTCCTACGGTTCCTGAAGGTGCATCACTTCCAGTTATGCTCGTGTTCTTTATAAAGCCAGATAACCCGCCAGACTTTCCCTCATATGATAAAATCAGGAATTCTCTTTCTGAATCCTGTGAAATATTAGCCGAGATGGATGGTACCATACTTTCAATGTCTTCAGGTTCTTCAATTCCTCTTCCAGCAGATATCATTCTAAATAATAATATCCTGAAGTGGGATGTTCTCACAGAAAATCCTGCAATACAGGAAGTACAAAACCATCCAGGCACAGAGATCAGGTTTGTTCACGAAAATAAAATGTTAGAGGTGTCACACCTCATTACAGTCCGGGTCTGTTCTGTGGTTATTCTTAAACGTTCGGTACTGTTTTTGACAGTAACTGAACTTATCCCACCGGTAAATGAGCAAAAGCCAGTTACTCCGGATAATTCTGCTCTTTCTTCTTCACTGGAACAGCTTGCAACCGAAATAACTGAAGGGAATTTTTCACACAGATTAGAGATCGAACTCTGGCCGGAGGATTTACATCCGGGTATTCAGGCAATAAATAATGCAATGGAACGGATTGAAAAGCAGTTTTGTGCTCTTACGGATGGAATATCTCAGATGAATTCGGGATGGATACCACTTTCCATTCCAGCGCCTGCAGAAGGTCCGTTTACTGGGATCATCAATAATCTGAACGGGGCACTTGATAGCCTGCAATTAATGGTTGCAACCGTTGAATCCTTCACCATGTCGGTTATGGAAGGAAATCTCACGATGAAAGGAGATACCTCTGGACTCTCGGGGTATTATCATGCGATGATTGCCGGAATGAACCAAATGCTGGTCAAACTGAATACTCCATTACTAGAGATGAAACGGGTTGCAAAATCCTTCGCAGGGTGTGAATTTTCCTCGCGGATGGACGAGAAAATTGCATATCCGGGTGATTTTGCCAGTATGAGAGAGTCAATGGATGCAATAGGGATATGGTGTTCTGCGGTTGTTGGAGAGATTGACCGGGTAAGCAGCCGGTATTCATCCGGAGATTTTACTGCCAAGATGAATTCAAAACTTGAAGTTACAGGAGATTTCACAACAATAAGAAATTCACTTGACAATATCGGGATTCAGATATCTGATAGTATCACGGTGCTCAGGAATGCCGCTGATGTGTTGACCATTGAAGCTGATGGGATAAAACGAGAGATTGCCGCGGTTTCAGGGCAGGCTGAGACCCTTGCCTGTTATACCGGTGCAGTTTCAGATCGAGCAGTCAGTGTACAGGAGGAGGTCAGGCAGATGGTCGTAAGTACTGATACTGCCATGCAGGCACTCTGTGGGATGAATGAAAAGGTGCAGGAGGTCGCTTGTACCTCTGCCAGAACACACGAAATGTCATCTCAGGGAGTAATACTCGCAACACAGAGCCGTGAAGGAATTGATGCCATTTCAGAAGCTGCAGGTTCAGTTGACAATGGAATTTCACGTATCCATGAAGAACTGATCAGTATTGAAAAGATAATAAAAGTGGTGACGGATATTGCAAACCAGACAAATCTGCTTGCCATAAATGCAGCTATAGAGGCGGCCCATGCCGGGAGTTATGGAAAGGGATTTGCAGTTGTTGCAAGTGAAGTAAAAAACCTGGCCGTTCAATCAAAAGAGTCCACAACCAGCATTTCACAGACGCTTGATGCCTTGCATGATGCATTCCGAGAGGTGAGAGATAAAGTCTCACAGGTCCAGGGTGAGATTGAGTCACGAAGTTACGCCATCTGTGAAATGGTGCATCTGTTTGAAAAAATGGCTGGAGAAATAGAAGTTATTGCAACCATGAGCAGGGAAACCGGTGTACTGTCACAGGAACAAGAGAACAGGATTGCCGATCTGAATCAGCGGGCACGAACAATTGGTGAATTGATGGTTGAGACAGCCCGGGATGCCGGGGCATCTGCTGAGGCCTGTGCTTCATCCTGCCGGTCAATTGAACAGATATCCGGTCATATTGAAACGGTTGCCAGATATGCAGGAGAGATCCATGGAGGAATAAGCGGGTTTACCGTTTAATCCATCGTGTATAGTGATTCAGGATTGTGAAAGAATCTCCCCCACCCACTCCTGATTTTCATGAAGAGCACATCCACCCGCTGATTCTGTCAGCACTTCAGGCGTATCTCTCAGTCTTTGAAGAAACTGTGATTTCAATCCTTCTTTCAGTGGCATTTCGGTCAGGTTTGCATCAGAGAATGATGCTGCCGGACATGGCTCTAAATCTCCGGACGGACTGACATGCACAAATCCACGCCCTGCAGCAAGGCATCCCCCATAGTATGCTTCATCTCCGGGAAAACCAAGAAAGAGTGCCAGGTATTTCTGATTTAAACGGGCGAGTATGTCTGGAAGGTTTTTTTTCTGTTCATGGGTGAGGATGAGGTCTTCTGATCCGGATGTCATAGGAACATACTCGACATACGAAAATACCCTGATATGGGCATCAGTCATCTGCCTGATAAATACGTCACCGGTGACTATCTCAAGATTTGCACTGGTTGCCGTGATTGAGCAGCCAAAGAAGATGCCACGGGATTTGAGCAGATTACAGGTGGCAAGAAGCCGGTCAAAGACTCCGTTCCCTCTTCGAGCATCGGTCTCATCCCGAAGTCCTTCAAAACTTATCAGGGGGACGATATTCCGGCATGATGTAAGGGTGTCAACCATCTGTTCATCAATCATCAGGCCATTGGTAAAGACCGGAAAGAGTATATTGGGATTTGTCTGGGCAATACGGATTATTTCAACTACCCGGACAAGTGGTTCACCACCGGCAATGACGATGATGGAGACTCCCAGTTCTACAGCCTGGTCAATGATTGATGTGAGCATTTCAGGGCTCATTTCTGATCTTGGATTCTCCTTTCTGGCATGCATGTAGCAGCCTTTGCAGGTAAGGTTACATCGTGAGGTGATGCTGATTATCATAACCGGTGGGACCAGAAGTCCTCCTTTCTCATGCTGTAATCGGATTTTTGCTGCTTTCTTCTGGTACCGGAGAATTCTTCCTGCAGGAATAATAAGTGAGGGATCGGCGCCGATTATCCGGATTGCATGATTGATGACCTCACCGATGGTTGTGTTGAAGAGATCCCGGTACTGTTCCTGTTCTGCGTGGGGGGAGAGTATCTGATCAGTCATAGAATCCTCCGTCGATGAACCTTGTTTGGATCATTCGTTGGCACCCGGATTCTGAATCAAATCTTTTCGCACTTTTTTAGCCGCAATCCATTCGACAAGAACCCCGATGGCATGGGAGAGGGGATTGACCGGAACAGGAACAAAAAACTTCACCTTTTTGTCAAGCCATCCTTTTTCATTCCAATAGTGGTAGTCTGCAGGAGACAAGGCCTTGAGCTGGGAAAAGGCTGCACGCTGTCCGTGAAAGATAATGACATCTTTCAGTCCCGGAGATCTTCTCCTGGTTCGCTTCAATGCAGCGGAAAAGGTATGAGCTGTTTGTTGCAGGGTTTTCCTGTTTCTCTCTGCAAGGTGGGCAGGGACCGGAATTGGTGTAACCATTCCTGCTTTTCCAACGACCTCAAACCCCCAAATGCCTACTACATCTGCCAGGTATTTCAGCACATCCTCATGTCCGAGTGCTCCGGTGGTTGCGATAAGAAAGGCCTTTTTATCAAAATATTCCGGCCGGTGGAACGTAAAAGAGAGCCGGTCTATCATGAGTTTCAACTGGCTTGGTACATTCATTGCATAAACTGGGGATGCAAAAATGACTGCATCGGCCTTTCTCATCTTCTCCTGAATTCCTGGGATATCATCATGGATGGGACATGCCTGTTCTCCTTTAGTGAAACAGAGAAGACAGCCTCTACAGGGATGCAGGTTGAGGTCTTTCAGCCAGATATATTCACATTGAACCGGAATCTCCTGCTCCAGGTACTCTCTGAACATTTCACATGCATGGAACGTGTTCCCTTTCCGGGGGCTTCCCATGATGATCAGGATATGTTTTGGATCTGTGGTGCTCATTTCTCCTCCGAATCCAGTGTTTTTGTGGTATCTCCGAATGGTTGTGCCTCAATGATTCTTCGGAGAATTTCTCCCCCGGCATCAGGATTCTTTGTGTCCTCTGAGGTAAGTGAGATCTCTAGGGCAACGATGGCGCCGCGGCGGGTCAGCGATTCCTTCAGAATCGGGAGAGCTTCGCCCGGCTGATTGGAACAGGTAGTAATAACCACGACTCTCTTTCCCTCACATCCCTTCAGTGCCTGGACAGCAGCATTCATGGCAGGAGCAGGTTTCCATGCCCAAACCGGTGTTCCCATTACGATGAGATCATACGGTGAAACATCGATAGTGTCTGGTTCAATCGGATCACATGCCATCTTCCTGGATCGAAAAACTCCCGTGGTGTATGCTGAAAAGGAAGAATAGGGTTTTTTCGTTCTGACCTCAATGAGATCACACCCGCTGGCATTTCGTATCTCTTCAGCAATATGGCGGGTAATCCCTGAATATGAATAATAGATAATACATGCCCTGAATCCCTGATCTGGTGATGATTTCCGGATAAGTTCTCGGTTGCATCTTCCCATGACACTCGAATACATCAGCTCAAAATTATCCCGGAATTCCACCATCCGGTCGCGGTTTATAGTATAGTATATATAAAATCCATTCCGGCGTGAATCAACAATGCCTTCTGATTTGAGGGTTTTTAAATGCTGGGAAACTGCAGGTTGGGAGATACCAAGTCTGGTTGCAAGTTCAGACACCCCCAGTGTACCGGTCGTGTCAGTGGTCAGGAGATATATTATTCTCAGTCTGGTGAGATCACCAAGGGCTTTGAAAACGCCTGCCATTTTTGGAACGATCTCACAGAGTTTTGTACACTCTTCACACTTGTTGCATATATCCATAGGTTAGCATATAGGTATTTGCTTATTTAGTTATATATTTTTCAGAGACCATGACATCACATCCCCTTTAACATTAACAGTAAAAGATGACATAATACAAATTCAATTACTGATATCCTCGAATTGTTGCATGTAAATGAATAAAAACGAAATTATCTAGAAAAAAGATGGAATCTCCCTACTCTAAAAAATTTTTGAATTATCTGGAGGAAGTGGTTTTCATTTCTGAGGTATCCCATCACATTCCCGCACTGCATCCTGAATGGCTTTTAAGGTCATAGGATTATCAAGAACTTTCCCCTTCTTTTCGCTTGATCCTTCAACGGTCGCGATGATGTTCATTTCATGATCTATAGCCCAATGCCTCATAGAATCAATGGTATGTCCAGTCCCTTCTTCTGCACAGGTGGCAACGAGAATGATATTTTTGCCTTTCAACATTTTTTTATGCCAGAGTGAATAGGTCCGATCAAAAAGGCCTTTTATCTGGGCACTCACATCAGAGAAATAAACAGGAGAACCTAAAATAATAAGGTCACTCTGGATCATTTTCAGGGCAACCTTTCCAAAATCATCCCCAATAACACAGTTGTCTTTCTTTTTACATTTTAAACAGGATCTGCAGGGGTAAATATTCATCTCCGAGATATTGAAGAATTTATTTTTGTAATCCGGTATTTCTGCAGATTTAAATTCTTTATCAAATCCTTTGAGGATTGTTTCTGTGTTTCCATTTTTCCTATGGCTTCCAATGATGCTGACTATTCTCATATCGTATACCTCACATTGAAATGCGATAAATAGTTGTATTATAATCCATCATACAATAAATAATACACCAATTATTTTTTTAGTTCTAATTTTTTTCCACATCTACAACAATACTTTGCATCAATCGGATTCTGGTAGTTGCACGGCCAGCATAATCCAGGGATGGGGGGATTTAATTTTTCTACAAGGATAGCAATGATCGCTTCTGACATAGAATTGAGTTCATATTCAGATACATACCCGTCAAGAGCTTCTTTCAGTTCAATAGGCATCCGAAGTGATACACTTACATGTGTTTTGACCTTTGTTTTTGCCACGTATTAAAATATGTATTACAACAAAGATTAATAATTGCATTACTCAATATCGGTAAATCAATTGCCAATCAATCATCTTTTCAGGATTCCTGACGATTTAACACAGATAACAGAATATCTATATCCGGAATCTCGTTATCAAAAGAGACAAAGAACCATGATAGATCTTCCCGAATAAAGAGAGCACACGGTTCAACTGCTAGTATTCCCCCTTCAGGATCTGTCCAGACAAACACCCTAACAACCAAATACAGCTCTCTTCCTGCTAGAAAAATTGGAGGGCTAAGAATCTGAATACGGGAATTCATGATTGTTTGTTTCATTTGAATTCATCATCCATGTTTTTTCAATATTTCAGGAAGAAAACGCCGGCATATTTTCACAATCAAGGAGATAGGAGTAATTATCAGGCAGCGGAGTGATATTTCTCCATCCAATGCTGGTTTATCAAAATCAGGAACAATGCAGATGTCATACCGAACCGGGATTACAGGAATGATTGCCTGCATATATCCAAACGCCAGTCCAGTAGTAAACGGATCCCCACACCCGACCCTGGCATGACATGAGAGGAAATCAATCCGGAAATATTGAGTGAATCGTCTTATACTCTGTAAACCAATCGGAAACCATTTCATGATCGATGAAACATCATGGTGATGAAAACCATCATCTTCTATCTGTTCTCCTGACCGATCCTCGGATTGTTCGGAAGGAGGAATTGTAAACAGGAATAACCGTTTCTTACATATTCGTAGTTCTCCGGTCATAATTCCATCATAAGCCAGAGCTACACTAAATGGTCCATAACCAAAAGCACCTTCTCCGGATAAAATATTCGAATTTCTGGTCCCTGAAAGCGTTATTGCCAGGGGGAGGGTATAAAAAAAACGAGCGAGAAGAAGAAAAATCACTATAATCCCGGCCGGAATTACTATGTCACCTGCCGGAACTATCATAATTATTCCCTTATTCGCTTGTTTCTTCGGGTTTTGTTTCGGTGGATTCAGAATCCTTCTTTTTTATTAACTCAATAACCTGGGGAACGAGTGATTCACTCAGGGCAGTAATAACCTGAGCAACGGGGTTTTCCTTCTTGAGAGAAAAAACCTGAACCCCTTCAGCTCCTTTGATTTCTTTATGAGCAACCAGGAGGGCTAACGGCTCAATTCCCCCTCCTCCTCCAGCTCCGGCTCCATCTCCATCTTTCCCTTTCCCGCTTCCGGCACCAAACCCAATACCAAACCGGGTTACAGGTATGACCATTTTATCACCAAGATCAATGGGTTCTCCCATAATTCGCTCTGCTGAAATGAGTTTACTCAGCTCATTAGCCGCTTCTCGTAATACTTCTTCTGTTGACATATATGATACAAGTATATCAGATACTATAAAGGTATGCCATGATGAAGAGGGGAAAAAATTCATGAGATTTTGTGGAATTTCAGCGATTTTATGTGTTAAATATCACAACAAGGATGATCCTTCACAGGATATTTAAAGCACATCTAAAAAAGGTGTGGTTTTTGTGGTTTTTTCAGTTGCAGAGTCTCAGGCACCCTGATCATAGATCAGGGAATAGTACCGTGAGGTCATCATGACGATATATGGAGCGATAATAAGATTTATTATACCCCCAATTACAGGAATTAAGCCTAATACCGCATAGATTATGAAAATAACGATGAACAACACGATGAGTGCAATAAGGTATGAACCCCACCCAATTTTCCCGATAGTGTTTGTGATCTCACCAAATGCAAATGCCTGTCCCATGCTTCCGGTTCTGGCAAAACGTACCATACCAATGATTGCAAACAATGAGAAGATGAATGCAACAATGATGAAGATAATCATTGAGATGCCAAATGAAGCCAGGAGCATGCCCATGTAAGCAGCCGGGTTTTCCACATTCATGCCAAACATAGCTGCACTCCCAAATCCGCCACTTAAGGCAAATATCGCAACTCCAATGATAATCGGGATAATCATATACACTATTTCAATGATGAGCATCTTGATCCCGTCGATAAACATACCAAGATATTCACCGGGTTCCGGAGCAGGTGTTGTTCCTTTCATTATCCGGAGTGAATACCCCATTATCAACGGAAAGATAATCGATGCGATGATGAGAATAATCCATCGAACCCATTTTCCAAACAAACCTTCGTTTGCATAGCCAAATGAGTCGCTAAGTAATTCGCCAATTCCCATTTACTATCACCTCTGTAAAGGTAAGAGAGAACTCGACTTTTTGGTATATATATGTATTGCATTGTTGATAATGAATAGGCATATAACTCTCAATATTCTATGGACATCGTATTGAATTGCCGTTCAATCAATTCAGGAAAAAATTGGCTCAACGAGCGGTAGAAATGATTACAGACAGGTATAAAATATCTATCTAGGATAGCAAAAACACAGATTTCACATAAATAGTTTAAATTTGTGAGAGAATGATGAATCACGAGTTATTTTACATCCCCCAAACGGTTATGAAGAGCCGGTTCATTTCTCCACTCATATCAGGCTCTTTTTTCTCACAAAATACCTTCTCATCCCACGGTACTTCCTCTCTCCGGTCAATAACAACGAGATCCGCCTCATCAGCACCACATCGATCAGAATACTTCATCACCTGGTTCATCCAATCTACAATTTTCTGTTCACGGGACTAAATGTTGATGTATCACTCTTTTTTAAAGTTCATTGATAAGAATAGAATCTAATAGATACATCAAGGATATCCCAGCCGAATCAAAATCCATGAATTAGAATATGAAATTTTGAGCGATTTACCTGGCCCGGCAAGCAGCGGCTTTGCTCCGGTCATTTTCGTATATCAAGGGATCAATATCGTATTCAAGAAAACGCCGAGTATCATCTTTGGTGAGAGTTATTGATGTATTGAAAGGTTCTGCTATTTTAATATCTCCTGATATAAGTGAAATATCTGATGCTCGAAGATTTAACAATATTAAAAGATATAAGGGCATGAACGTATTCTTCTTATCCCTTTGTGGTTCGGGATTATCATGTAGGATCACCACCCAATAAGGAATGGATATCAAAAAACTGAAGAAACCGAGTGAAGCTACAGTAGGATAAAAAAATTGATGATCTGAACAGACCACTTCACCAGAACATGAAAATGCTGGGCATTTTTTTGTTCTGGTATTAGAAATCGGTCATAATTCTAAACTGATCGATCTCTTCCTTATTGAGCTGCTCAAGGAATTCCTCGGCAGCATGTCTGACATCCTTGCTGGCGGTAATTGCTCTGCCGACCACAAGAATATCTGCACCGGTTTTGAGTGCTTCCTTGACAACCGGGACACGGATACCGCCGGCGGTTGCGACCAGGAGTTTTCCACCTGCTGCCTTCTTGATGTCACCTATGTTGCCCCATGCATGGGATGTGTGTTCTGCATCAATGGCACGGTGAAGCTCAACGATGTCAGGCTTGACCTTCAAGCTTGCGATAAGACCAACCGGGTCTTCGACGTTGAGCATGTCAATGACTGAGTAGATACCAGTCTTGCGTGCCTCGGTAATTGCTTTCTCGATGGTAGATGCCGGAGCAAGACCTGACATAACCACTGCATCAGCAGATGAGTCGGCTGCCATCCGGGCCTCAAGGTTACCGGTATCAAGAATCTTCATATCGGCGACGATAAATGCGTTTGGCTTTATTGCTCGGATCTCGCTGATAACCTGCAGTCCGAACTTCTTGATGAGTGGGGTTCCTGCTTCGATGATCAGGTGGTCATTCTCAGGAAGTGATGAGAGCACTGATCTCAGTTTGCCCATGTCAACAATATCGAGGGCAACCTGAAGGTATGGTGGATCCCACAGGCGCGGAACCTTAAAGCCCATAACCGCATGAGCGGCGCGGTCTTTTTCGTGGATCAAAGTCTTTTCATCAGGGAATTCCTCAAATGCACGAGATATTGCAAGTTTTGTTGCTCCGTAGTTGTACCGATAAATCCGATTATAGTCTTTTGCTGATGGATGAAGGAAAGCGCTGGCTAGAATACAGATATCGTTGATATTTACATCGCCAAAAAGCCCTTCTTCAACCGCATCAGCAACCGCCTTGGCAACTGCTGCCTGGACAGGCCCGAACATCTGGTTTACCTGTCCCTCATGTTTCAGGGTGACCTTTGGAATGACGACTGTTGCCGGTTTCGTAAGCAGATTTGGTCTTACTACAGCCAGAAGAGGGGTGTGTCCGGCAGAGAGCTGTGAGAGGGCATTTGCAAATGCAATCCCGACCGGACCGTTCTTATCTCCGACGATCAGGTCAACATGAGCCAGTTCGGAACCTTCGCCGATCAGGGCTTCGCCTATTAGATACATATGATAACCTTCCCCTATATTTCAGCGACCAGACTATAAATCAACAGCGCAGCTTATGGTCTGCGTACTCTGATGTTCGTAAAACAGGTGGGGTCGGTGAGATTTGAACTCACGATCGACGGGTCTCTCCGATATGCATCAGTGCTCCAACGGATCATCATCAAATCAGAAGACCCATTTGTCATCATCTGCACCGGAATGCAAAGACCGCTGGAGCCCGTCGCCATGCCGGACTAGGCCACGACCCCTGTGCTCATATACGTAGTCTGAAAGCTGATTTAAAGATTATGATCATCAGTCGTGACTGATAAATTCAGGGAGTTCCCACCTGAGATCAATGGATTCAAAGGCCACTCCCGAACTGAGTTATGCCTGTGGGACTGCCGAGGTTCCTCTACTCGGGCAGACTATCGGTGAAATTCTAAATGAAATCGCAGAACGGTATCCTGACAATGAGGCGCTTGTATCACCAGAACAGGAGATCAGATTAACCTACCGGCAGTTTCGGGAGGCGGTCGACAAAGTAGCCCGCGGGCTTATGGCTCTTGATGTAAACAAGGGTGACCGCGTCGGTATCTGGGCGATGAATTATGCAGAATGGATTGTTGTTCAGTTTGCAACCGCCAAGATCGGGGCAATTATGGTCAATATCAACCCCTCATATCGGACATTTGAACTTGAATATTGTCTGAAGCAATCTGAAATCAAGTTACTCATCCTGCAAGGGCGATTTAAAACATCAGACTATGTCGGAATGTTTTATGAAACATGTCCGGAGGCATATGAATCACGACCAGGGCGCATTTTATCTGAAAAGTTTCCCTTCCTAAAAACCGTGGTCTTCATGGGTGATATTCCTTATAACGGAATGTACCAGTGGGATGACCTGCTCAAGAAAGCAGACAGTATCAGCCAGGATGAACTAATTGAGCGGGAAAATGCTCTCGATTTTGATGATGCAATCAATATCCAGTATACCTCCGGAACCACCGGCTATCCAAAAGGAGTGGTGCTTACTCATCACGGGGTTTTAACCAATGGATATATCATCGGTGAAGGGATGGGATTTACCGAGAAGGACCGTCTCTGCATACCTGTTCCGTTTTACCACTGTTTTGGTATGGTCCTCTCAAACATGGCCTGTGTATCGCATGGTTCAACCATGGTCATCCCAGGCCCGGCTTTCGATCCTGGCGATGTCCTCAAGACCATCGAAGCCGAGCGGTGCACGGCGGTGCACGGTGTTCCCACCATGTTTATTGCTGAACTTCGCCACCCCGATTTTGCAAAATTTGACCTCCGCTCACTTCGGACTGGCATCATGGCCGGATCTCCCTGCCCTATTGAGACAATGAAAGAAGTCGCAACAAAAATGCACATGTCAGAAGTAGTCATTGTATATGGTCAGACAGAACTTTCACCAGGCGTTACCATGACAACCACCCGCGATCCGATTGACAAACGTGTGGCGACTGTTGGCCGGGTATTCCCCCATACTGAGATAAAGATCATCGATCCAGAGACAAAGAAAATTATCCCCCGTGGTGAGATTGGGGAGATTTGTGCCAGAGGATATATGACCATGCGGTGTTACTACAACAATCCGACCGCAACTCGGCAGGCAAAAGATGAACATGGCTGGGTCCATACCGGAGACCTGGGTTCGTTTGATCCTGAAGGATTTGTCCACATCGAAGGCCGGCTCAAAGATATGGTCATTCGTGGCGGAGAAAATATCTATCCACGTGAAATCGAAGAATTCCTTCACCAGCATCCGAAGATTGCAGATGTATATGTAATCGGGGTTCCGGATGAGAAGTACGGAGAAGAACTCATGGCCTGGATAAAACTTGAAGAAGGGGCATCCCTGACCGAAGATGAGATCCGTACATATGCTGACGGAAAGATTGCCCGGTATAAGATCCCCCGGTATTATGCCTTTGTGGATTCCTTCCCGATTACTGTATCTGGTAAGATCCAGAAGTTTAAAATGAGGGAGATGGGAATTGAGATGCTTGGCCTTCAGGAAGTTGCACAGATTAAAACTGCCTGATCATAACCACTTTTTTTGCACGAAATATGTGTATTCGTACGGCCATTCATCCTTTCTAAAGGAGACGAGTTGTTTCATCCGATCTAGCATGGCGTTATGACCTTCCTGCTGATCAGGAAACTCTGCTTTCGTAAGGATTGCATCAGCAAGCTGAATACCCAATTGATAAGATCGATCAATCCCCTTTTGAAACAATTCTTCGCCATCAGAAAGGTTTAATCCCACAGATCCGACAATAGAAGCACCCATGATAAAGAGCGACTGATTCAGATAATCTGCAACCTCTTGTGCTCCTGATCCTCCTGCTGTACTGACAGCCACAGAATACTTACCTAAAAGTCGCTGACAGTGAACAGTATCAGCCATTCTATCAAGTAACGATTTCATCTTTGCTGTAACATTATTGATATAATTCGGGCTGCTCATTACAATACCATCAGATTCAAGGATGACATCATATACATCAGAAAACTCATCCATGTGCACACAAGATCCGGTTTTATAACAGGTATCACAGGCTTTGCAATACTCAATCTCAAAATTATAGAGATCAATGTGCACTGTTTCACATCCTCCATCAGATGCACCACTTAATACTGCAGATAAGAGAAGGTCTGTGTTGCTTTTTTTCCTCGGGCTGCTGCTAATACCGACAACCTGCATATAATTCATAAAGGGAGTAAAAAAAGATAAATTAATGGATCATTTTTCTTGAGATACCAGGTCGCTGGTTTTCATTTATTTGTTTTGAAAGTTTCGTGCTGCGTGTTATCGTGTAACAAGGGTTATTCCTTGTCCCTCCCAAACCATATACCATAAACATCCATTCCAGGGTGTTCAGGATAATACGGTTATGTTCTGGGATGAGGCTATTGAGACGATAAAACCAGCAGAACTAAAAGTTCTCCAGGAAAAGCGTCTCCGTGAAACAGTTTCCCGTTGTGCGAATGTCGGTTTTTACCAGAAAAAGTTCAAAGAAGCAGGGATTCGTCCATCAGATATTCGAACAATAGAGGATCTCCAAAAGATTCCATTTACACGAAAAACGGATCTTCGTGACGGATACCCCTTTGGATTTCTTGCAGTCCCGCTCAAAGATGTTGTAAGAATTCACACCACTTCAGGGACGACAGGAAAACCAACTGTTGTTGGATATACGGCAGGAGATATTGACACCTGGTCATCTCTTATTGCAAGAAACCTGACCATGGTCGGCCTGACAAATGATGATGTC
The DNA here is from genome assembly GCF_019263745.1 of Methanospirillum hungatei. NCBI lineage: Archaea > Methanobacteriati > Methanobacteriota > Methanomicrobia > Methanomicrobiales > Methanospirillaceae > Methanospirillum > Methanospirillum purgamenti. Next base: position 2,992,471 of record NZ_CP077107.1, on the reverse strand, counting down.
TTTCAGAATATGGTAAATTACGGAATGTTTACCGGCGGACTCGGATTTCACTATGGTGCAGAAAAAGCAGGCCTGACTGCGGTGCCAAGCGGTACGGGCAATACAAAACGACAGATTGAACTGATCCAGGACTTTGGTGTTACGGCGATTCATTGCACTCCAAGTTATGGTCTTCATCTTGCAGAGGCTGCAGCAGAGATGAAAATGGATCTCCCTTCACTCCGGGTAGGTATCTTTGGAGCTGAGCCCTGGTCTGAGAAGACTCGGAACGAACTTGAGGAGAAGCTGGGTGTTGAGGCGTTTGACAGTTATGGGATGAGTGAACTGTATGGTCCTGGTGTAGCCTTTGAATGCTCTGAACACAATGGACTGCACATCTGGCATGATTCGTACCTGGTTGAAATAATTGATCCACTGACCGGTGAAAGCCTTGGTCCTGGAGAGCGGGGAGAATTAGTCATAACTCCCCTGACAAAGGAGGCAATGCCACTACTCCGGTACCGGACCGGTGATATCACGATGATCATGGATGATGAGTGTTCATGTGGCAGAGGTCCGAAACTTGCACGGTTTACCGGAAGAAGTGATGATATGCTGGTTATTCGTGGAATTAACGTATTTCCCAGCCAGATAGAACATGTCCTTTTATCCATCCCGGAGGTAGGCAATCACTATATGGTTTATGTTGACCGGATCAACCATATGGATGAGATGACGATTGATGTAGAAGTTTCCCGTGAAAATTTTCACGGTGAACTTGCTGATTTAAAGAAAGTTCAAAATAAAGTGATAAAATCGCTTCGAGATGTCCTTGAGCTTCGGACAACGGTCCATCTTGTGGAACCAGGAACACTTCCAAGGTTTGAAGGAAAAGCAAAACGAGTCATTGACAGGCGGGGGTCTGACTAATGCGGTGCTGGGATCCAAGAATCGAGGAGATGCCGGTTTCCGATCTGCAGAAACTTCAGTATAAACTCCTAAAAACACTGGTATACCGGGTTTACAGTTTTTCTCCTTTTTATCACCAGCGCATGAAAGAGGCAGGAGTCCATCCGGATGATATCAACTCTCTCGCTGATATCACCAAACTGCCATTTATGTATAAAAAAGACCTCCGGGATACATATCCAGATGGGATGATTATGAGTGAGCAGGAAGAACTCGTCCGATACCATGTCTCATCTGGAACAACAGGAAAACCAACCGTTGTCGGTTATACTAAAAACGATATTTACAACTGGACTGAATCCCTTGCCCGCGCCCTTACATCCGCCGGATTGGGACGGGGAGATGTCATGCAGGTTAGTTATGGGTATGGCCTTTTCACCGGGGGACTTGGGTTACATTACGGGGCAGAACGGATTGGTGCAACAGTTCTTCCAACATCGGTCGGTAATACTGAACGCCAGATTGAGTTGATGCAGGATCTTAAAGTCACAGCAATTGCCTGCACTCCATCATACCTCCTCCACATGGGAGAAGTCGCCGAAAAGATGGGGATCTCAATAAAGAATGATACCCTTCTTCGTAAAGCGGTTGTAGGGGCAGAACCATGGAGTGAGCAGATGCGTATCCGGATAAAAGACAGCCTTGGGGTGGATGCATATGACATCTATGGTACCAGTGAACTTTCCGGACCGCTCTTTTGTGAATGTGAATATCAACAGGGCTTTCATGTCTGGGGTGACCTGATTTATCCAGAAATTCTGGATCCGGATTCACAAGAGCCATTACCCCCGGGGGAACGAGGCGAACTTGTTGTTACCATGCTCCAAAAAGACGGTCTGCCGATTATCAGATACCGTACAGGTGATGTAACCGCAATACGAGAAGAACCGTGCCCATGTGGACGGACACATCCACGACTTGAACGCCTCTCTGGACGGGTGGATGATATGCTTATTATTCGCGGGATTAATGTCTTCCCAAGTCAGATAGAGCATGCCCTCCTCGGAATCCCCGAAGTTGCAGAACATTTCATGATCGAGGTTGACCGGATAGGTGCTCTTGACGAGATGCTCATTAAGGTTGAACTTGCAAAAGAAGCCTTTTCTGATAAGATATCAGACCTGATGCGTACACGCAGGCATGTAGAAAAGATATTGAAGAGTGCTTTGAATGTCCAGGTTTCAGTAGAATTAACAGAACCAGGAACACTTCCACGGTTTGAAGGAAAAGCAAAACGAGTCATTGACAAGAGGTTGATTTAAATGAGTTGTGAACAGTATATGATCCGCCAGATCTCTCTTTTTTCAGAGAATAAACCAGGTCGTCTGGCTGCATTGGCAAAAGCATGTCAGGAAGAGAAAGTAAACATCCTAGCCTTTTCTATTGCTGAGGCAGAAGGATTTGGTGTCATAAGAGTACTTGTTGACAAACCCGACATCGCATTTCAAAAACTCACCTCAATGGGATTTAATGTGGCATTTACCCATGTTATCGCTGTCGAGATGAAAGATGAACCCGGCGGGCTGTTTGAGATTGCCTCAAAACTCAGTGATGCTAGGATCAATATCGAATACTCATATGCTTTCTCCGGAAAAAACAAGGCAGTTCTCATTTTACGAGTCGACCAGGTCGAAGAAGCAATCAGACTTTTGTTATCTCATAAATTCAGCCTGATTGCTTCAGATACTATTCAATAACCAACCTACTCTTTTTCTGGTATAGATCCATACCTTTATTGATTTGTGAGAAGACTTCCCTTCAGTGAGGAGCATGTCTATAGAAAAACGAATCCTGATTGTTATTGCACCCATGAAATTTCGTGATGAAGAACTCTCTGAACCGATTAAATATCTTGAAAAATTTGGGATAGGGTATGACATTGTCTCTACCAGAACAGGTCTAGCGGTCGGGATGCTGGGCGGTAAAGTCCTTATTGAAAAGACCATTCAGGATGTAATTCAGACAGGGATTTCTCCCTATTCCGGGATATTGATCGTAGGAGGAGGGGGATCACCTGATTTTCTCTGGAATAATCTGATGCTTATTGACCTGGTAAAAAAATTCGACCATGAAGAGAAGATTCTTTCAGCAATATGTCTATCTTCCGCAATCCTTGCCCAAGCGGGGGTTTTAAAAGGGAAACAAGCAACGGCCTGGAATGACGATGCTGCGATTACACAATTAAAAGAAGGCGGGGCAGTGTATAAACCCGACCCAATTGTCATTGATGGCCGAGTAATAACCGCAAACGGTCCTCCCGCTGCTCCAGGATTTGGAGAGAAAATTGTAAAAGCCGTAATGGCTTTATAACTCTATTTTGGATCAAACCGGTGGGCTTTAAAAAGGATAAAAGAAAAAGGGTATTGAGGGTTTAATCCCGGAATGCGATGTGAACGGTCACCTGGTCTGCACCAAAGAATTCACGGCAGAATTCAGCGGTGAGCTGTGGTGCATATTCTTTGCATGAGAAGATATCAATGTAGGCAGCATTGGTTTCATTTGCAAAGTGCGCACCGATGAGTGATGTTTCGATCAGCTGAGTCATGGAATATCCTGCTACCCGCTCACATGGCCCGAAGTTGATGATCTGTGGTTCCCCAAACCGCTTCATCTTGATAAGGTCACAAAGCTCAACAACAAACTCTCTGATCTTTCCTGCATCTCTGATGGTTTCCGGGTTGCAGTTTTTCAGATCAACACTGGTATAGAGGCCCCAGGCATTCCTGACTTTAAACTCCTCCATAATCTCCTGATCTGATTTTGCTGGTACGGTTGCGATTCCTTCTCTTGTTGGAACGAGTGTGTCTATCATGGTGTATCTCCTTTTGACTCAATCACGTGTATCCCTGAGGATTTAAGGTTTACTCTGATCAAAAGTGCCCGAATTGAGAAATCACTATTTTTGAGCGTTAAAAGCCATTTTAGGCGATTTAAAACCATTTTAAACAAAAAATCTCGGTTTATCCGTGAAATTTAATTTTAAGGCAGATCTGGGATTTTGATCTCTCCGTATAATCGAAATAAATCATTTCTAATCGTTTTTAAGGCTTGCGCGTAAATACAGGCATTTTTAATCAAACCGATCTCAATTAAACAAATTACAATCGCTCTTTCGACCAAAATGTAGGATTTAAGGAGATTATTTTTTATAAGAAAAAACGAAAAAATTGAGGTTTTTTACTTCACATTCGTAAACATACAACATGATGCCATACAGATCCTTCCTCATGAGATGGTTTTCATGAGGTGCCGCATTCAGTTGCCTCTTCTATGAGGGACCAAAAAGAAGAATCAGGGAAATGGATCATTCCGGGAGAAAGATCTGTGCGCTATTTTTTTCTGGAGAGGAAAAATGGCAGGAGCATTACTACAGCAATAATGAGCCAGAACTGGGCAAATAGATAGAGCAAATGTTCCTGCCCTTCATCATAGTACCGGAGTTCAACTGACCTGACCTGATCCCAGGATACCATGGTAGTATTATTGGTCAGATTTGTTGTTGATCCCGCAGGTTGAATTGAGGTAAGTAAAGGATTTCCAATATGGTACGGATGAGGGAGTGATACAGTTATGTTGGACGGCTCAGTAAAAAGAAACTGTAATGTGTTAGAAGTGATCGGAGCTTCATATCCAATCGTGTAGTTCCCTTTTGGGAAGGTCAGAATCCCACGGTCTGGAGTGACTAAGATATTGTCAGTTTCATTTCGGATCGTGAGATTCTTTGCCTGGAGGGGTATCCGTTCACCTACCATTCCAGGCTGAATAAGTTCATACCGGTCAGTATTATTGACCATCACGATGGCTTGATAGTTTTTTCCTCCGTCATCAACCGCGACCGAGATGGATGTCCCGGCCACCGGGATGATGAACAGGATCAGAGATGCAATGCAGCAAGCAATGATTCGAGTGTGGCTTCGCATTCGATTGGTGGAGCACATTGTTTTATTACCGTTTCCGGATCTTTGAGCAGGTGACCGGTGACCACGCACACAATCCGTTCGTCACGATCGATAACACCAGCTTCAACGAGTTTCTTCACTCCTGCAACAGATGCAGCAGATGCAGGTTCAACACCGATTCCTTCTTTTTGTGCAAGAGCACGCTGCATGGCAAGAATCTCATCATCGGTTACTGAATCAGCAGTTCCCTTGCTCATCCTTATTGCATTCAGAACCTTTTCTGCATTGACCGGAGCACCGATACGGATTGCTGTTGCAATAGTTTCTGGTGATGCTTCTGGAATTACCTCAGGCAGGTTTTCTTTGATTGCTTTCACCACTGGTTGTGATCCTTCTGCCTGTATGCCAGTCATCATTGGCATATGGTCAACAAATCCAAGTTCTGTAAGTTCTATAAGACCTTTGTAGACAGCTGATATATTCCCAGCATTTCCAACAGGCAGAATCATCCGATCCGGGACTTCCCCATCGAGTTGATCGATAGTCTCAAACCCAATGGTCTTCTGTCCTTCAAGTCGGTATGGATTGACAGAGTTCAGGAGATAGATACCTTTTTTCTCACAGAGGTCGCGGACCATCTCTAATGCCCGGTCAAAGTTCCCATGAATGGATATGACTTTGGCACCATGCATAAGCGCCTGAGCAACTTTCCCAAGTGCTACTTTTCCGGATGGGAGCAAAACAATGACAGGAATACCGGCCTTTGCCCCATAGACAGCAAGTGAGGCTGAAGTATTTCCAGTGCTGGCACAAGCAACAGATTTCATCCCAAGCTGGAGGGCCATGGAAACACCAACGGTCATACCCCGATCCTTAAAAGATCCGGACGGGTTCATCCCTTCATGCTTTGCGTATAACTCTTTGATTCCAAGCTCTTCACCAATACGTTTGAGATGGTATAGAGGGGTACCACCTTCGTAAAGAGTAACCGGACTACCTGAAACCGGGAGCAGTTCATGATATCTCCATACTGAGAGTGGTCGTTTCTGCCATTCTTTTCTGGTAATATTGATATTGGCAAGGTCATACCTGACCTCAAGAAGGTGTCCGCATTTGCTGCAGGAATAAATCACGGCATCAGACCGATAGGTTGCCCCACAACCAATGCATACGAGATCAAACATAGGAAAAAAGGTTAGCATCTTTTCTTACTTCATACTGTGGGAGGGAATGGGGTTTAGAAAAGAAATGAACCAAGGATCAGGATGACCCCGAAAAGATCTCGCGGATCTGCCCCAGGCGCATCTCCTGGAATTTCATATTCGTCTCCATACTTTTTATTGCAATATTGATATCATCGGAGAATTTCATCGAAGGATCAGAGAGATCGTACGTGGTGGAAAGAAGCTTTAACAGACGCTTGGTAATCTCTGTACTTTTTACAAGCCGCCCATATTCATTGATAAGAGCATCATCAAATCCACCTTCTTTTGCCCGAACCATATCATCTGCGATCTGTTTCCGTCGGTTGATGACTCCTTCAATTGCTGCATAGAGCTCTGAATGGGTGACTGGCTTTAAGATGTAATCCTCGATGTACATCCCGTACTCCTGAGCTTCCTGAGGAGTCAGCTGTTTTGCAGTCAGCATCATCACGGGAATATCCTTTGTATCAAAATTCTGTTTTATCGCAACAAGGGTTTCCCATCCGTCCATGGGCTCCATCATGATATCCAGAAGAATGAGATCCGGAGTTACGGTTTTTAATAAATCAATACCTTCCGGGCCGCTATTTGCAGAATAAACGGTATATCCCCCTCTTTCAAGCATGGTTACAAAAATATCGACAATAAAAGGACTATCGTCGATCACCATTATTGTTGACATTAGAACGTCCCTCCCACATCTTCCGCAATTTCCCTGAGCATCCCGGTCATTTGTTGCAGATCCCATGCTGGGTCCACCAGGGCAGCTAATAAAATCTTCTCTCCGGCCCCCATTATTATCAAAATGCCATCCGGAGAATGAAGTGTGACCATTTCAGGTGATTGAATCTTCACAATAACTGCTGCAGATTCAGCTGAAGCAAGAAGGGTGGCACACATCGCTGCAAACCATGCTTCGTTAAAATCACCGGCAGAGTACCGGCCAAGCATGATACCATCACGGGATACGAGTGCACATAATTTGACCCCTTCAATCAGCCTGATATTTTCTATTATCCCTGCAATCTTTTCTTTTAGCATACCCCGCTCCCGTTACCTGCTGATAATACGATATAGTCACAGAGCTATATATTTAATGGTTTGTTGTTTTGGGATATGAGAATATAAGTTTCGATTCTCTCTCTGGTTTACCTCTCATCATGCGTCCCCCTCTGCCACACAATAGAATATTCTCAAAGGTTCCTGTTCCGGTCAGGTAAGAATGGGTAAGTACATATGGAACAGCTGAGAAAATAGTATGGAATTGGGGCCATAGGGTAGCCTGGCATCCTAGGAGACTGGGGGTCTTCTGACTCGAGTTCGAATCTCGATGGCCCCATTACATTTTTTCGGGGAATGAAATGAACCATGACCCACGTTGTTATGATTGCCTTCTTTCAAGGGTAGAACTTGAAATCGAACTGGTTGAATCAGACAAAAAATCAGATAAAAAAAAGATCAGTGACACCTACTCCCACGCAGAAGAGTTGATCAGATTTTTGCATACTACACCACTAACTCATCCGATGATTGCATCTGAACTTCATCGATCTATTTATCGTAAGCTGGGTAGCTCGGATCCTTTTTATGCGCTCAAGCAGGATTCAGATGAAGTGTCACGTAAGATTCTTGATGCCATATCTGGTCGTCTTTCAGGATTTCGCGATTATGTGCTTGCCAGTGTGATTGGCAATATGTTTGATTACGGAGTCAAAGGTCATGAGGTTTGTGCGGACTTTGTCTCATATTTCGATCGTGAATTTTCTAAAGGTCTCACTATTGATGATACTGAAAAGATTCTTCCGTTGTGCACGAATGTTCTTTATTTTACAGACAACTGCGGAGAGATCGTCTTTGATCAGGCTCTTATCTCCTGGCTTATTTCACATGGAAGTACGGTTACCCTGGTTGTCCGGGATGGGCCAATACTAAACGATGCCACCCTGGAAGATGCAAAACGACTTGGCCTTAATACGCAGGTTCATTCCATTCTTACAACCGGAGCAGGAGTTGAACTCGGTATCAGGTTTGACCTACTTCCAGAAGAAGTCAGAATCGCGCTAGAAAACTGCAGTATAATCATCTCAAAAGGCATGGCGAACTATGAAAGTCTTCGTGAAGAACAAGGACTTCCCCCGATCGCATATCTGCTCGCTGCAAAATGTAATCCAATCGCCGAGGAACTGGGAGTTAGTCGCGGGGATAAACTAGCAGTACTGAAAAACATCTGATCCTGACAAAACTAAGTTATTACATATACACATCTTTTTGGTTCAGCCTGACAAGATAACCTTATGGTTTTTGAAGATTTCTCATATGGCTGGATCATCATTTTATTCGGTGCATTGTTTTTTGTTCTTGAAGTCTTCTCTCCGGGGTTTTTCCTCCTCGTCCCTGGGACGGTACTCCTCATAATCGGCGTTCTCGTGGTACTCGGTATCGACATATTTGGCTCCACATATGGTATTGTCATAGGTATTGCCATAGCAATTCTGGCAGCCATTGTCACCGTATTCTTGTATAGCCGCTTGACACCAGGAGATGAAAAACCCCTTACTATCAGTATGGATTCGTTGATTGGAAAAACCGGCAGAGTATTAACTGCTGCTGATGAACAAACCCTGTCTGGAAAAGTCTCAATTGAAGGACAGATATTTAGTGCGAAATCATATGCAGGTACTATCCCGGAAGGGGCAAAAGTAAAAGTTATTGCCTCTCAGGGTGTGCATATTGTTGTAGAGGAGGAATAAATGGCAGTATTTGAAACTCTTGTAACTCTGTTTCTGGTAATTATTATCCTGATCATCTTTGCCCGTGGCGTTATCATTGTACAGCCATATGAACAAGGTCTGCAGATAAGGCTTGGTCGATATATTGGAAGGATGAATCCTGGTTTTCGATGGGTTATCCCCCTCATTACCCAGGTGGTCAAACTCGACCTGCGGACATTGGTGATGGATGTCCCCAGCCAGGAAGTAATCACAAAAGACAACTCACCAACTAATGTGGACGCTATCGTCTACATTCGAGTCATCGATCCGGAAAAAGCCTATTTCGAGGTGGCAAATTACCGGATGGCAACAGTCGCTCTTGCTCAGACTACCCTTCGAGGTATCATCGGTGACATGGAGCTTGATGAAGTTCTTTATAACCGTGAGAGTATTAACACCAAACTTCGTGACATTCTTGACCGGGAAACTGATCAGTGGGGTGTGAAGGTTGAACGTGTTGAGATCAAGGAAGTTGATCCGGTTGGAACTGTCAAGCAGGCAATGACCGAACAGACCGCTGCCGAACGTGAACGCAGAGCTGCAATTCTACGTGCTGATGGAGAAAAGCGATCTGCGATCTTGAAAGCAGAAGGTATGAAAAAGAGTATGATCCTGGAAGCCGAAGGAGAACGTCAGAGTAAAATCCTCAAGGCTGAAGGAGAGCGTCTGTCACAGATTCTACGGGCACAAGGAGAATCACAGGGTCTCCGTATTCTGGCACTCGGATCTCGATCCCTGGATAAACGGGCAATTACTGTTCTATCCTTTGATGCCCTGAAAACCATGGCTAACGGACAGGCAACGAAAATCATATTCCCGTTCGAGATCTCCAGTCTCATCAAACAAGGTGCGAAATACCTTGGTGCAACTGAATCCATGGATGATACAGAAGCATTTGAAACCAGCCTGGATGAGAGCCTGCTTGGGGACATTCCCACAGCAGAACGAATTCAGGAAGTAGTCAAATCCATAGAAGATGAAACACGTGCCATCATGAATGAGGAGATGGTTAGTGACCAGGAATCAGTTATATCTGATCTTGATGAGAAAAAGCTGATAACATAATGGCAGAAAATACTGTGTTAGCCGGGGGTTGGTTGAGGTTACCCCATGCACAGGAAGGGTGAGAATGGTTGGTTCAAGATTAAAAGTCCTGTATGTTGATGATGAGGCCCTGCTCAAGATGGCATTTGTCGAAACCTTGAAACAACAGGGTTTTGACGCCAGAGGAGCGTTGAGTGGACAGGAAGCGATTGACCTGATTCACAAAGACGTTCCGGATATCATCATTTTGGATGTTATGATGAAACCCATGGACGGGTGGGAAACTCTGCTCCATATCAAGGAACATGAACCGGCACGATCGGTCCCGATCATAATGCAGACAGGTAAAAGCCTCACAATTAAAGATGTCCTGCGATATGGGAACCTTATTGATGACTATCTGATAAAACCGGTTCGTCTTCCTGACTTAATACGTTCGATTGAGGGAGTAGGAAACAGAAATGCTGAGATCCACCAGAAAAAGGATGATGCATTAAAAAATGGAGCAGATCCGACTACTGCTCATGAATATGCAGAACTTATAAAAAGAATTCAGGTTGAGCAGCGTCTTATTGAAATTCTGGGGAGAATTTATCCCATCCAACGTGATGGTACAATTGAAACAGACCTTGAAATTCCTGAATTGCATGAATTCGTACATCAGTACGAAAACCATAAAAATAGATTTGAAGAACTGAAAACGCAGATTTTTGCGTTCTAAAAATTTATTTGATCTCTTTTATTTTTTTCTGCAGAGCAGATTCGACAGTTTCAAGGACCGCTATACGTCCATAATATTTGCTATTTGCCGGAATTACCGTCCATGGTGCACGACTGGTTGTTGTCCGTCTTATCATAGCGCTTACTGCTGATTCGTACTGATCCCATTTCTCACGATTTCTCCAATCCTCATCAGTGATTTTCCAGTTTTTTTCAAGATTACTCTGACGATCATTAAAGCGTCTGAGTTGCTCATCTTTGTCAATGTGAAGCCAGAATTTTATGAGCACAGTCCCATCACGGATAAGTTCATCTTCCATAACATTGATTTCATGGTATGCACGCTGCCATTCAGCTTCAGAACAGAATCCTTCAACCCGTTCTACTAAAACACGGCCATACCAGCTCCGGTCAAAGATAGTAATATGGCCTTTTCTTGGAAACCGGGTATAAAACCTCCAAAGATAGTGATGCATTTTTTCCCAGTCATTTGGAACACCAATCGGTTCAACAACGTAGCCTCTGGGATTAAATGATTCAGCAAGCCGGATGATGCACCCTCCTTTTCCAGCTGCATCCCATCCTTCAAAAACTATTACGACAGGGATGTTTTGTTTATAAACCTCCACCTGAAGATCTCTGAGTGATTCCTGAATTCCTTGTAAAATTGGTTTATATTCAGCTCTGGTGTAACTTTTTGTAAGATCGGCTTTTTGAAGAAGTGATGATTCTTCAGATTCTTCAACACTTTTCAGTAAAAAGGTCTGGTTTTGTTCTTTCTGCCCACCTTCACCTTTTTCAAGCCAACATTCGACAGCGGAATTAAAAGTCTGAAGAATTCTGACATATCCGTATTTCATCGATTCAGCTTCAATTATCGTCCAGGGTGACGAAGGCATGTCAGTCTTCATGAGCATGTGGTCAATCATCTCAAAATCACGGCTGACCATGTATATGCCTTCTTTTCTGCGCAAGTACCGGGCCTGCATGGTAAAAGGACTATCTTTTATATCATTTAACCGCTTTTTCTGTTCTTCCTTGCTTATATGTAGAAAGAACTTCAGAATGAGGTTTCCATCACTGATAAGCTGGGCTTCAAAATTATTGATATCTTCTATACAGGAAGCCGGGATCTCCCTCATAGAGTCACTATTATACCGCTCAACGATTGTTGCTGTGTACCAACTCCGATCAAAGATAGCAGTTTGCCCATATGAGGGAAGTCTCGCCCAGAACCGCCAGAACATCCCGTGGTCACGCTCAATGTCATTCGGTTCAGCAATAGGATGAACCCGGGTCCCTCGTGGATCAAGCACAGGCTGAAGGAGATTTATGATTCTGGTAATGCCTGAGCCTCTCCATCCCTCCATTACAATGATGACAGATTTCCCACGTTTTCGGACTTCTCGTTGCAACTCGGCAGTTCGCGCTTCAAGAGGCTCCACGATTGAAGAATATTGTCCTTTTGGTACTCTTCCGGTCAGATCAAAGGCTTCAAGCATGTTATCTCTCATTAGTGTATTACAGGGTTTAAAGATTTTCAACAGTGCAGGCGTTGTCGTCATGATTGATCTCTTCGTCAATACTATGCCTCTTAACGGCAGAGTATAACGAAATGTCAAACTCTTATATCAGACATGAGATTACGAGGCTGACAACAGAACTTGCCCTGTTGACTAAATGGAGTCCTCAGGATCTCGCTGATATTATCCAGGATGTAGGGTTCTCCTGTACACTATGCGGGCGGTGTTGTACAACAGAATTTAATGGACATGTCTTTTTACTAGATGATGATGCAGCAAGAATTAAAAAAATAAAACCAGAGGTACTAGTTCCTGCACCAGAATTTGAACTTGTTGATGGGGAGGGTAATTTTTACGTCTCTGGATATGCTCTCCGTGTAAGAGAAGATGGAACATGCGTATTTCTTGAAAACAACAGGTGCGCTATATACGAAAACCGGTTTGCAATATGCCGAATTTATCCATACATGCTGCATCGTGAACCAGATAGGAAAAAAAATCCTGTTTTTAGACAAATTAGTGGACTAAATGAACACGGTGATTATCACTACCCTATATCTGAAGATGAAGCATATGCTCTGGCAGAGGAGACAATACAATATGAAAACGCATGGCTTATGCAGATGATAGATTTCTATACTACTGCAGAGGAACGCTTTCTCAAGAATAATACCAGCCATATTAGAAAAAACTATGACCGCCGGATTCAGGAATTCAAAAAAGGCGCATCGGTTCAGGTGTATGTATGGTTCAAGGGGGATTTTGTTCCAGTTATCGTGCGCCGAGAGGAATACCAGGGATTTGGATGGCCATAAGACATGATCAGGTACTACAGGTCTGACAATCTTCATATAGGCCAATGTATAATTTCATACATAGATGTTACAACATGTCCATCACCTTCTCAGAGGTGCATGTCCAGGATCGCCCATATACTGGCGATGACTCAATATTCCATTCAGTATTGTATTGCTCATTTGAATACCAATCATTAAAGAAAAACATGAAATCACAGGATATCGCCATTGTCGGCATTTTACTTGCAGTGGGTGCAATTGCACGATTCGCTGCACTCTATGCACCGCTCCCACCGTTCTTAGTACCAAATTTTGTTATTGTATTTTATTGTCTGGCCATCATGCTGGTTGTTCCTAAATTTTCCCAGGCACTCGGGATAGGATTTATTGGCGGAATAATCAGTGCCCTCATCAGTCATTCAATATTTCCTCCAGGAAATCTTATCAGTGAACCTATCGGGGCTGTTGCATGTCTCCTGGTCTTCCAGGCATTGAAAACAAGGTTCTCAGCAGCTCCATTCGCCGCTACCCTCGTAGCAACCCTTGCAAGTGGAATATCATTCATCTGCATTGTTATGCTGCTCGTAATGGTAGCTCCTGGCCTGCTGTTTAAGGCATTCAACTATGAGAGCATGTATGCATTCTTCAGTGCCATGATGATCATGATTGTTCTCCCGACGGCAATTATCAACACAATAATCGCTCAACTCCTGTATGTTCCTGCATCACGAGCATTATCACGTCGATCATGATTCTTGCAACATCCTTAAACTACACATACCCGGTTGGTATCCGACCTGCCCTCCGGGACATCACTCTTTCTATTCATTCCGGAGAACTAGTCCTTGTTACCGGTCCAACGGCTGCTGGTAAAACGACCTTGTGTTATGCTCTGTCAGGAATACTGCAGCATGAATTTGGTGGAAACGTTACCGGCTATCTTGCACTGAAAGGCAAACCAGTCACAGAATATACCGGAGTGGGTGAACTTAACCGGTATATCAGCATGGTCTTTGATGATGCAGATTCCCAACTCATTTTTACAAGCGTAGAGGAAGAGTTGGCGTCAGGTCTTGAGACAAGGATCGATTCAAAGACGGAAATTGAAGAACGTGTCAGAAAAGTGATGGATTTGTGTGGGATCTCCCATCTTCGTGAGAGACCGCCTTATGCCTTATCTGGTGGCCAGAAACAACGTGTAGCGATTGCTGCGGCCCTTGCAATGGATACTGAAGTTATCATCCTTGATGAACCAACTTCAGAATTAGATGTTGATGCAACAACACGGATTATTGAGATCCTAAAAGGGCTGAAAGAGCTTGGTAAGACTATCATTATCGTTGATCACTCTCTTGAAGGATATCGGAATGTCGCTGACCGGGTGATTGTCATGGAAGAAGGACACATCAGTCGGGAGGGAACATTTGATGAGATTTATCCTGAACAGCAGGGTTCGATGAAAGCCCTCTATACTGATTCTGACCTTGTGCCATACACTCCGGCAGATCGTCCAGTGATCGTGAAAATAGACACGTTGAGGAAACGGTACGGTGAAATAGAAGCGCTCAGTGGAGTATCAGTTACTCTCTATGAAGGAGAGTTTATTGCAATTCTGGGTGAAAATGGATCAGGAAAGACGACACTCGTAAAACACTTGAATGGTCTGCTTAGGCCTGATGGTGGAACAATTTTTGTACGGAGCCATAATGCGGTAACCGCACCAGTAATTGAGTTGGTTAAAGAAGCGGGGCTTGTGTTTCAGAATCCTGATACCATGCTCTTTGCCGATAGTGTGAAGGATGAGATTATGTTCGGTCTAGAGAACATTGGATCAGCTAATCCAGACCAGGTAATCAGTGATGTCCTGAACATGGTAGGTCTCTCCGGTTCTGAATCAACCTATCCCCGTCATCTCTCACGTGGCGAGCGACAACGCCTGGCTGTTGCATGCATCCTTGCCATGAAACCGGGAATCATAATTCTGGATGAACCAACTACCGGCCTTGATGAGATAGAATCAGACCGGATGATGGATCTTATGCTCACTCTTCAAAAGAGAGGACACACAATCATCATGGTTACTCATAACATGAGGATAGCAGAAGAGTATGCGAGCCGGATCATTGCGATGGAGAGCGGTCACATCATTGGTGATTATCATAACCTGAAGGGGCGGGCAGCATGAGTGAAATTCTTCAGTATATTCCTGGGAACAGTCCGCTTCATCATCTCAATCCGGTGACGAAACTTCTGCTGGTAATCCTGATTGTTGGTCTCTGTGTTATGTCTTCACAGATTCCCTTTCTCTGTTTCCTCATCGTTGTTTTGGTGTTTGGGGCATTATTCTCCGGATTAATCAAGGAAGTAATCTCCCAGGTTCCGTTTCTGATCCTGTTGTCATTTTTCCTCGTCCTTCTGACAAGTCTGACAGTTCAAGAAGGCGATATGCTTTTTACCATCCTTCCTTCAACAGAACCATCGGTGGCAGGATTTGGGATAACCCTTGGCGGACTGCTTTTTGGTGTCATTTTATCGCTCCGGTTTATCGTGATGATAACTGCATTCCAGCTTTTTGTCATAGCCACAAAACCTAGTGACCTGGTTACCGGACTGCTTGCATTCCGCCTGCCAGTTGATTACGTACTAATGCTGCTTATTGCTCTCCGGTTCATCCCGAGCCTTCAGCTTGAGGCCAAACGAATTCATGAAGCCCAATTATGTAGAGGATATAATCCAGGGACAGGAGTATCAGGAAAGATCAGGAGTATGAAACCTATCATGATCCCATTGGTGGCAAATTCTCTTGCAAAAACACAGGTTCTGGGTTTGACTCTTGATATGCGAGGATATAGGGCAAGAAAAAAACTTCCGCTTCATAAACTTATCTTTGGAGCAGGCGATGTTATTTGTGCAGTGCTGGTTATTGTTATCCTTGCAACATTTGCATTGCTCCATTTCATCTATACATAAATCTCACCCTGACCTTCGGGTTCTTTTTTTTTAGAACAATCGCCATGATTAAAGACCATGAGCGGCAATAAGTGTCTGTCTATGATATCTGTCCTGCTTGTTGATGATGAACCGGTAATACTGGATATCGCCCGTGCTTTTCTCGAGCGTCATGGAGAGTTTTCAGTAACCACAGTGTTATCAGCCCAGGAAGGGCTTACCATGCTTCAGGAGCAAAGTTTTGATGCGGTTGTGTCAGATTATGAAATGCCGGTCATGAATGGACTTGCCTTTTTACGGGCGATCCGTGAAAATGGGAATCATATTCCTTTTATCATCTTCACCGGACGAGGTCGTGAAGATGTGGTAATTGAAGCTCTTAACGCTGGGGCAGATTATTACATACAGAAAGGGGGTGATCCGCGTGCACAGTTTACTGAGCTTGCCTATAAAATTCGCGAATCAGTCAGGAAAAAGAAGGATATTCCACCTCCGGCAGAACATGACCATGTCAGGACAAAAGTCATCACTCATCTTCATGCGATCAAAGATCTCGTTAGTCAACTTCAGGCAACAGAGCTAACCCCAGGACAGGAACCGCTTCTCCAGGAATCAGGTGCACATATAAAGGATCTTCTGAACCTGTTTGGTGAATCCAGACTATAAAAAACAGTTTTTTTATTAATTTCTTTCAATAAGGCTTTTCGCATAGGTAAAAGCTTCATTTGCTTCATTTATCTGACCAAGTGCTAGGTGAATCTCACCTTTTTTATTCCATATCTCCGGGTTTTCAGGATCAATTCCCGTCATGACCTCATAGCATTTGAGGACTTCCATGAATCTGCCTAGTTTTGTCAGAGTGTATGCCTTATGTTGCCATAGATCAATGCGTTTAGGATCAATCTCAATAGCCTTATCAAACTTAAGTAGTGCATCCTCGTAATTCTCAAGACGATTATAGGCAAAACCGAGGAGCAGGTATGAATTCTCTTTTTTGTCATCTGGCCCGGCAAGTTCCAATGAACGTTCTGCAGCTTTGATAGCCAGTTTATACTGGCCATCTTCAATGTATGAAGAGGCTTTCCCCTGCCAGGCACCACTTTCATCCGGATTCAGCCTTATAGCTTCATCAAAGTCATTCATGGCTTCCTGCTGCCTTTCCAGATGCTGAAGAGCAATACCTCTCCAGGTCCATACTTTCGGATTTACCGGATCAAGCCGAATGGAATTGCTGTATGCATCAACTGCTTCAATATAGAGTCCGTCTTTTGCGAACCGGTTCCCTTGTTCAATCCAGTCCTGCGCACTCCATCCTTCTGATCCCAGACATCCACATAGGAGAATCAGCATCAATACTGACAGGGATATTAAAACAGTTGAACCGAACTTCATGACGATATCATTCCAGGTGCCAGAATACACAATTCTTTTTATTCATTATCAGAGAAATAAGAAATGTCTTCCTCTCTGGTCAGGGAACAACAGAGATGGGAGTCTTTGGGATCTTACGTGCAATATCTTCTCCCTGTTTTTTATAAAGCAGGTTTGCCTGATTTATTGCGACTTCCGCTTCATCATTTCGACCGAGAACCCGGAGAACAGACGCTTTGTTTATCCAGTTCTCTGCGTTGGCTGAGTTTAATGTAAGTGCCTTTTCAAAGGAAGCGAGTGCATTTGTATAATTCTTTTCCATGACAAAAGCGTACCCCCGGGAACTCCAGGCTTTTTCCATTGACGGATCCATGAGGAGAATTTTATCAAAGTGAGCAACTGCAAGATCGTACTGGCCTCGTCCACTTAAAGCAAGACCACGATAATACCAGTATTCTGTATTTGCTTCATCAAGTTCAATGGCCTTGTAAAAAGATCTGACTGCCTCATCATAATCGCCCATCATGTAACTGGCACGACCTTTCCAATACCATGCTGCAGGATAATCCGCTTTGACCCTAATTGCAGCAGTAAAAGCATCGATGGCATCTTTATATCTGACAAGTTCAAAAAGAGCCAGACCCTTCAGATAGTAGAGTTCACTGTCGGTTCCGGAGATCCTGATCGCCTGATCATACAGAGATACAGATTCAGCATATCGCCCATCTTCAAAGGCAGAACGTGCCTGATCCCTGATGCGGTCGGATTCGGTACACCCGGCTGCAATTAATCCGGCTATCAGAAGAAATACAAGCAGACAGACTCTCATCTTCATGATCATCGGTTTATGTGCAGTCATCCCAGGTCACCAGTCGGGTACTACTATTCTTCTCTTTTGTATTGAAATATCCGGGATAAATCTCAGGTACCGGAAAAAATGGTAAAAGCCAATCAAAAAAATTTATTCGTAGAGGTACTGTTCATCAATCCGGGTATATGAAACAAGTTCTTCCGGTTTGAAATGAATAGCAATCTCGCGATTTGCAGTTTCTACAGAGTCAGAGCCATGGATGACGTTCATCCCTATCTCAAGGGCAAAGTCTCCACGAATCGTGCCAGGTGCTGCACCGGCAGGGTTTGTTGCTCCGATCATGTCCCTGCTTATCTTCACGATATCTTTTCCTTCCCATACCATCAGGAAACAGGGTCCTGAAGTGATGTATGCCTTCAGACCTGGGAAGAAAGGTTTCTGCACGTGTTCTGCATAGTGTTCCATAACCCGTGCATCTGGAAGCCGTTCAAATCGTGAGGCAACCATCTTGAATCCACGGCGTTCAAACCGGGTGATAACTTCACCGATAAGTCCGCGCTGAACTCCGTCAGGCTTTACCATCAGAAATGTCCGTTCCATTGTTATACCTTGCCAAGAGCTTTCCGGCCAGCGGTGGTCCATCTGACACGGCGTGGGATACGTCCGAGCTTATGGTTCTTCTGGCACTTGGTGCTGCAGTAATAGAAAATCTGTCCGTCTTTCTTGACATACATCTTCCCGGTTCCAGGCTCCATCTGCAGACCGCAGAAAGAACAGATATGCGTATCAATCATAGTTCTTACCTCCGGGAAAGTTTCTTTGCTTCACGTTCGGTCTCAAGGAGCATCAGAACATCACCTTCACGGATCGGTCCTACCGTGTTGCGGGTGATAATCCGCCCCTTGTTCGGGCCATCAAGGATACGGGCTTTAACCTGCATGGCTTCTCCATGCATACCGGTTGACCCGATAACCTCGATTACTTCAGCGGGCGTTCCGTCCATGGTATTCACTCAGCTTTGAGAGCTGCTATCTGTGCAGCAATTTCATCGATGGTCTCTTTTGCTTTTCCGGACTTTACGATAGCTGCAGCAGCAGAGCCGACTTCCAGTCCGCAAGCAGCGCCGATATCATTCTGCTTGCTGATATAGAGGTACGGAATCTTCTTTTCATCGCAGAGTGGTCCAAGATGCATGACGATCTCTGCAGGTTCAACATCTCCGCCAATAAGGACCAACTGTGCGATGCCGCGCTCGATGGCCTTGGTGGCTTCGTTGGAGCCCTTTTTGATTTTTCCGCTTTCACGTGCGGCTTCGACGGCTTCAAGAGCCTTATTCTGGATCTCTTCAGAGACTTCAAAGGTAACGTAGTTTGCCATGAATTCACCTCATTCAGGAGGGGCATGACCCTCCGTCATCACTCATCAGCAGATGACGAATGTGCCATATAAGTTACGGTTGTGGGCGTTTAAAGGTTCGTAAACCAGGCCCTGTTTTTTGGGTGAAATGCCCCAAAAGTAGACAGATTTCAGGAAAGTGTGTGATGATAGATGGTAACATCGCGGTTCCTGTACAGTTCCTGCAGACCCTCCAGAGGAAGTAAGACTGCATACTTCTCATGTTCCACCGGACCGACATAGAGCAGATCAGCTTTATATTGGTTCATGAGCCTGATGGTCTGATCAGGATCTTCATAGATGGTCTGTATATCTTTACTCCGCTGACCATACCATCCTTTCGGATTGTCACCTCTCCACATATATTCATGAAATTGCCATCCGATTATTGTGGGAACTCCTGTAAAAGAAGACACCCGGGAGGTATATTGGTAATCATCTCCGGTTGCTTCCACAAGAATATGGGATCCAGGAAGTGTTCGCAGGAAGGTAATTGCCTCAGCATCTCCCTGGTGAGTTCCTTTCAACCATGCCATCCCGTCCAGAGTAGGAGTATGAGAACCATGGATAGTGGAGACAATAACAGGAGGTATGATCAAGCAGAGGATGAGCATGATAACTACAGTATATTGAAGAATCCGGCTTTTTAATCCGGGGTGAACAGAAAAATAAATATCACACTCTCGTCCCACCATGAGAGCTGCTGCAGTTCCACAAAGAATCCATGCTCCAATATAGAGTTTAAATACCGTGTTCATCCGGTAATATACCTCTCCCATATTGTCTACCAAGTAGATTAGTTCACAAAAGAGGAGAATGGCCAAACCACCAGCTGCAAGAAGATCAGCAGGACCAGATCTGCGATGAAGAACTAATACCAGGAACAGACCTGCCAGACCAGCAGAGATGTACCCGGTCAAAAAAAAGGGGATTATTGCCACAATAATCCAGGGAACTTTCATCATTTGAGTCCTGAGTGAAAAAATAAACCCGATGAAAAACCAGCCATTGACCAGTAAAAATTGTTGAAGAGTTGAGGGTGCATGCACAAAACCAAACCCTTCAATACCGGGGGATTGCATCCCAAACAGGAGTGGACTGATGAGAATCAGACTTGCTGCCGGAACCAATAACAGATAAAAGAAGGCAACAGGGCAAGGATCTAGTGCTTGAGAAAAATCTCTTTCTTTAATAACAGTCAGCAATCTCAAAATAATGGCTTTTGGATGTGTTAAATGATAGAAGATGTGATATTCTTTTGAAATCAACCACAGTCCGGTTCCAAGAATCATCGGCGCCCAGATAAAAACATCCCAACTGTTCACTGCAGGCACGATTGACAGACCAAGTGCTGTGAATAACAGGATGGTTAATCTGCTTTTGTTACTGTTGGTCCAATAGGTAAGTGCAGCAGTCACCATCAGGACTAAAAATGTCTGTGGTAATATTCCCAAAACATGAGCGTGTACATCGCCGAATAAAAATGAAAAGAGAGGATATTCATTTATTGTGTTCTCAATGACTCTGCTGCTATCCCAAAGAAGAGTAAACGAGCGTGTTCCAGACAAAGCCAGGTAAATAAAATAGGGATTTACTATAAAAAAGGCAAGAACGGGGAGAAGCCGTGTTCTTTTTAATACAAGGTGTCCAACCCCGTAAATATTTATCGCCGAAAGGGCAGCAACAGTCGGAAGCGCCAGATTGAAAAGAATATATGAAGGAATCCCTGCCATCAGGGCGGGTGTAGCTATCATCCAGTGACCCAGATAATAATACACATTCAAAAAACCACCTGCAAACCAGGGATCGAGTGGAGGGACCAGAGGAGACCGGAGGATTGAAGCAAGAAATCCATGATCCATGAACTTTTCGGCCCCATTAATATCCGGATTATACGCCCGGACAATGAGCATTGCTCCAAAAACGAGAGAAAAGAGGAGGTAATATCTCCATTCCAAAGGAATTTGGCGATAAAATCCAGTTTTCTTATAATAACAGGTACAGATGCAGATGATAAGAACCGGAATGATTCCTATACCAGCAGGAAGGCCACTCAGTACCGCATACCAGGTAGCAAGAGTTGTGAGGATAAATCCTCCAGTCCATGAAACTGGAACCGCTATTTCAGGAAGATAATCCTTAATCCAGGGATAAAGCGCAAGATGAAAAAAAATTAGCAGAAGTACCCAGGATATTACAGCAACGATCTGACTGGATTCTATCATTTGATATCACTCATCTCGTAATCGCTTTTTGATACTGGCACTGAGTTCAGGTATCACCCAGTCTCCTAAATACAGGATTGAGAGAGCTCCTCCTATCAGAGTTATTCCGTTTTTTATCAGGTGATCAATGACTGCAATAAGGGTTGAAACCGCAGGAGCGGTTCCTGCAAGCTCAAAGATTACAGCAAGAGCAAATTCATAGGTTCCAACCCCTCCAGGAGTGAGTGGGACAGCTTTGACAAGATTTCCGGCCACCACTGCAAGCAAGACAACTTCAAAGGGGATCTCCTGCCTGAACATGACCGCAACCAGATAACAGATGAGAGTGTCAAGGATCCAGATAAGAATTGATGTTGCACCAAGTATGAGTGCAGAACGGGGAGTGAGAGAGGCTTTTCTCATCTCATCGAGCATGGTCAGAATATATTGTACGTATTTATTCTTTGTACGGACTGTCCCCGTTATGAGAAGAACAAGGAAGAAAATCCCTCCAAGAACCAAGGGGATGATGAGCAGCATTCGAATCCATGGTGGAACATTCAACACAAACACCACGGCACATAGCCCCAGAATCGCAACTGATATGATATCAAATACCCTCTCTACCACGATAGAAGAAAGCCCCTGCGATATGGTCGCATCGTAATCATGTTTGAGAAGGACAACCCGTATTAAATCTCCGAGACGGGCAGGTACGATGAGATTTACTGTCTGTGATATGAAAATGCAGGCAACACCAAAGATGAACGATATTCTGACCTGCATCCGTGTTAGTATCGCCTGATATCGACTTCCCCGCACACCCCAGGCAAAAAGACATATGAAACATGCCGGAATGAGAAAGAGGGGCTGAACATAGGCAAGTGCATTAGCCAGGTCATCCCAAACACGGACTACCATGACGATCAGAATTGCTGCCGCCAGAAGAACTGATAGACAGATGGCGATGAATTTACGATACATAAAGTTGCCACCAGAGCCGGAGAATTGCCCGCCCCATCTTCCAAATATCACCAGATCTGACCGTTGTCCCCTGACCTTCTGTCCACACAACAGGAATCTCGGCAATTTTTAGTCCCTTCTTTTGTGCACGGACAAGAATTTCTGTATCCCAGAACCAATGAGTATCTGTTGTTTCTTTCAGGAGCATGCGGATAGAAGAGATACTAAAAGCTTTAAATCCGCATTGATGATCAGAGAGAGTGCTTCGAAGAAAGAGCCGAACCAGAAAGTTGTATCCTCTGCTTTTTATTTCACGGCCGGTGCTCCTTATAATCCTGGATTCAGGCAACAACCGAGACCCTGTTGCGATATCAAATCCTTCTCTAATATGTTTAAGAAGTTCTTCAAGGTGTGAAATATCTGTTGCCATATCAACGTCGAAGTAACAAAAAATCTCACCTCGTGCTTTGGATGCGGCCAGAGTAAGCGCTGATCCTCTTCCAAGCCGTTCATTCCGGTGGAGGTGAATTATATTCGGATTATTTCGTGCATAATCAGCCGCACATTCTGCTGATCCATCAGTGCTGGCATCTTCTGCTATAATGAGTTCATACTGCGAAGTGAGAGATGAAAGAATAGGGATTACTTTTGGCACCGCATCTTTGAGTGCCTGAACATCATTATATACCGGTATTACAACAGTTACCGAATCAAAATTAATCAAAGAGGACGTCCCTCCAGCTGCGAAAAGGAAATTATCTCCTTCGCTGCCCGTTCTCCTGCCCGGACAGAGCCTTCAATACTTCGTTCAGGATAATTCTCTGCTGAAAACATACCAGCAAGGCTCATACCAGGAACTGTTAGTTCTTCCATTCGTGGCTTATACCCAGCCAGATAGAGCGGTCCTGCGAATGGATCAAGTGAGAGTTCGGTCCATAATATGTCACTTTTTTGTACACCAAATTTTTTACAGAAATCCCGGATCATTTGCTCTTTTAAATCCGGAACAGGATTTCCGGTAAAATACGAAGCAAGATAGATGATATGCTCCCCATACCATGAAAATGGCGCAAAACAAGTATGACCAATTACGGCACCATAGGGTGCGTTATCATACAGATTTATCCAATAAATCCCATTGGTAACTGCTCGCTTCAGGCCCATGGTCAGACAGGCAGCCCCCTGGTAAGGAACATCAGAGATGGGAACTCCAATTTCACGAAGAAGTCCTGGTGCGATGGTAGCAATTATGCCTTCGTATGGCTCATCATTTACAAACCATGTTTTCTCTTGCCGTATGAGAGAAGTAACCGGTGAAGATATTCTTATCTCACCACCCCGCTCGGTGATCTGTCCAGATATTGTATTAATGAACCTTGAAAATCCTTTATTCAGGTATCCCAATCGTTCTCCCGCAAGACTTCTGTCTGATCGGATTGCAACCCTGCTCACTAACCAGGCTGCAGATACCTTCTCTGCATTCATTCCAAACTTAGATTTCAGGAGTGGTCTGAAAAAGGATTGGTAAATTTTGTCCCCAACCTGTTCATGTAGAAATTTTTCTGCGCTGATGGCATCTAATTCAGAGAGATCAAATGTTCTGACTTTTTTCGTAAACAACCCAAGTTTAATTTTATCAGGAATGGTCAGGTACGGATACCTGAGGATTTCAATGGGAGTTGTAAGAGGATATATGACCCCGTTAAGGTATGTTCCCGTTGATCCTTTCAGCCATAAAATATCCTCTGTTAGACGCAATTCATCCAAAAGGTGTAAAAAACTCTCGTCACCGGTGAAAAAATGATGATAATATCGTTCTATAGAATAGGTTCCTCGATGATAGGAAGAGAGCAAGCCACCTAATTCGGCTGACTTTTCGTAAATAGTAATTTCATGGTCCGGGGAAAGCCTATATGCCGATACAAGCCCGCTGAGGCCCCCTCCAATTATTGCAATCCGCATATTCTGTTATAATCCCTTAGATATTCCCATCCTGCTCATTGAAGAAGCTTTTTGAATGTATAAAGGAAAGATGTACCAAATATTAAGAATCCCGATATTTCATACAACTGGTGTACCTCCATGAAAGTGTTTTTTATAGGATTTGGTCAGGCTGGTGGCAAAATTGTTGACCGGTTCATTGAGTTTGACAATAGAACCAATGGCAACAGTTTTCGTGCTATTGCGGTAAATACAGCCAGAACTGATCTGATGGGACTTCAGCACCTCGATTTTGAGGACCGAGTCCTGATTGGTCAGACGAGCGTGAAAGGCCATGGCGTTGGTACCGATAATGATACCGGCGCCCAGATAACCTTTGACGAAATTGACATCATTATGAATGCCATCGACCGAAAAGGAATCGGTGAAACGGAGGCATTTATTATTGTGTCTGGTCTTGGTGGCGGAACTGGATCAGGTGGTTCACCCGTTCTCGCCCGTCACCTTAAAAAGATATACAAAGAGCCGGTCTATGTCCTTGGCATTCTTCCGGCTCCCGAAGAGGGACGCTTATACTCATATAATGCTGCACGAAGTCTAGCAACCCTGGTAAAGGAAGCAGACAACGTAATCCTCTTCGATAATAGTGCATGGAAGAATGAGGGAGAAAGTATAAAGGGTGCATTTGACCGGTTGAATGATGAGATCGTCCGTAGATTTGGATTATTGTTCCGTGCTGGAGAGGTTGGACAACTAGGTATTGGCGAAATGGTTGTAGACTCCAGCGAGATTATCAATACCCTCCGGGGTGGGGGTATAAGTTCAGTTGGATATGCCATCAGCGAAGTCATTGACTCCGGACCAGTGGAAAAAGATAGGGGATTTTTTGATCGCATTATCGGGAGAAAACAGATAGAGGAACGCCGTCCGGAGGAAAAACTGATGGGAGAGGATAAAACCTCCCGGATTTTATCGCTGGTCAGGCGTGCAATGCTTGGGAGGCTGACTCTCCCATGTGAGTATTCCACCACAAGCCGTGCACTGGTTCTGGTTGCCGGACCACCAGACGATCTTGACAGGAAAGGAATTGAAAAAGCAAAGAGCTGGGTAGAGGAGAACATTGCCGGTGTGGAGGTGCGTGGTGGAGATTATCCAGCCCAGAGCAGGTATGTAGCAGCAATCGTTCTTTTAGCATCCATTGCAGATGCCCCACGGGTGACCAATCTGCTTGAAATAGCTAAAGAGACGAAAGCTACATCAGAACGGATTGATGAAGAGAATGTTCTGAAACTGGATGAGAGTATTGAACCACTCTTTGAGTGAGGAAGTTATGAAGACCGGATCACTAATCATCTTTCTAAGTATCATTTTTTGTTTCATTGCTATCCCGGCAATGGCCAGTGTTGAAGTTGGACATGTTAACATTAAGCCTTCAGGAGATCTTGAATCTGGCAAATCCAATGTTACTGCAGATTTGCAGATGAGTTTCATCTCAGTTGGCGGAGAAACCTTCCCAAGTGATGAAAGTATTTCACTTAAGACAGAACTTGAAAATCCTGTATGGACCTATTCTATCATTCTGGATGGTGTTGAAAATCCTCGCCCGGCTGTTAGTAAAAAGCAGTTAGACCTTTCAGGATGGGAACTTTCGTATGAAAATGTTGACGAGAGTGTCAAAGTCAACCTGAAAGGAATGGCCCCAAAAGTGGACAGTTCGCGCCAAATCGAAGTTGTTTCTGTCAATGTTGCAACACCAGGTGGAAGAGTGAAGGAGACCGTCAAGAATGTGACGGCTTTTGTCACAAATCCTGGAGAGCTAAAAGGAGACATCACATCAGTTAAGGAATCTTATTCAAAACTGGAAAAGGATATCGCACAGAATAAAGCTGATGGAATTGATGTTTCCAAGGCTGAAGCAAAAGCAAAGGAAGCATTGAATTCCTTAAATTCTGCAGCTGGTGCAAGCTATTCGAATGCTCAGGTTTACATAAAAAACGCAAACACCTTCATCAAAGATGCATATTCCATGCTTGACATGGGCGTTTCCCAAAAAGCTATCAATGAAGTAAAAGAGGCAATTGATAAAACAGATGAATGGATAAACTACTTTAAGACAGAAAAGGAGATGGGAAGTGATCCACGTCTCGCTCCAATTATTACCAAACGTGAATTCGCCGCTGAAGATGCAAGTGATGCAAAAGAGCTTTTTGATGCTGGTAAGTATACCGACGCACGAAAGAAAGCTGAAGAAGCATACCAGAAAGCAAACGAAGTGTTTGAAGCTACCCAGGAACTCCAGACTGAAGTTGAATCCGCTCCAAAAGGACCTGAACTACCAGATATTTCCGGAATAATCCCATATATCGTTGGAATTATTGTTGTCGCAATAGTTGGTTTTATTCTCTACCGGGTTATGAAGAATCGTGGAGGAAAAGGTGGAGGCAAGGGAGGAGGAGGCGGAGGCAGCTTCGGATCCCGTGACAAGCCACGGAAAAAATCTACAGTTCATCAATATGATGAGCTCTTCTAATATTTTTATTCGAATTTTTCGTCACTAACCACTCTTTTTTCCCAGAGTTACGTTATACTTTTCGGAGTAGAAGAATATGAAAAGAACCAGTTTACTCTGCGAACATATGTTAGGCTTGATAAACTGTGTGAATAAAAAACCAAATAGAATTCATCTATTCGTATCTGTAACTGTTCTTCTTATAATCACTCGGGCATTTGTTGAGACGAAAAGAGGGGAACAAAAAATGAAAATTACAATTATTCCTTTAACATACCAGCCTGGTCAATACGGGTAAACACATCAAGGTTAACAGTGCCCATTTTTCCATCCCGAAGAAAATACCACTGTAGAATCCTTTCTTTATTATCAAACCAGGAATACCAATAGCTAAGATGATAGGTTCTTTTTTCAAAATCAGGTAATGATTCATAACTATCAATATCGTGTGTTATGATAACATCTGGATTTTTTCCCATCCAGACAATGGGATCAACCTTTTTTCCATAAAATAAAATTTTCTCCCATTCTCCTCCCCGGTAATACCAGGGTAGAGGCCAGTAGGAATCTGAGGCAACCACCACATTTTTTGCAGAATCAATAATTTTCATGACTTCCCGCATATCTTCCGAATTCTGAACCTGTACAATAGGCTCATTGATGTCGGTCGGGGTAAAGCATACATGAACGGTCATACCTATCAGAAATGCCACGGTTATGATTCCTGCAATAATTTTTTTCTTTTCAATGCGGTATGATGCAAGGAGAATGACAGGAAATAATTGATGAATCAAAAGCCAGGGAACTTTTTCCCCAACCCATCCATAAAAGACCAGGGTGCTAGCGGTCCAAATTACCATGAGAAGAATGAATAGAGATATTTTAGCATCGTTAGACAATTCCTCTGCCGTATGGGTATTTCGAATATAATTGATACCATTATCTTTCCATCCACATTGCCAGATAGCATACCATACAAGAATAAGCAGAGGGATTTCATACAGAAGAAACATGAGCAAATACCAGTATGGAGGTCCACATAATCGACATTGATCATGCATTGAAGTCCAGTGTTCTATTGCTTTAAGCGGTGCTTCAAAGAACATCTGAGGATGCTGGAAGAATGAAGTGTAAAAGATAAAGCCAATAACTGCGGCAATAATGATTGAACCAATCAAATCCCGCTTCCAAGTTATAGGGAGGGATATTTTTTTGAAAATAATCAGAGAAATAAAAAAGGATCCAAAAACTAAAATTACCACTGGCATATCCTCTTTCAGGCACAATCCACATGCTGCTGCAACTCCTGCAAGATAAGCCCATCCTGATTTTTTATATTCTATATATCCAAGAATTGCTACCAAAAGCAAAATCGAGAAAAATAATTGAAAGATATCATGACGTAGAAACCGGGAAAAATACACCATGTCAGGTGAGCATGCAAAAAAGAGTGCTGCCCAGATAGAATGATTTCTTGATAACCAACCGGTTTTATAAATTCCGTATATCAGAAGGATTATGAGAGTACCAAAGATTGCCGGAACAAATCGCGCAATGAGATCCGAATCTCCGAATATTCGAAAGAATCCGGCCATGAGATAGTATAAAAATGGGCCATGGTACATGGGATCATATTGGTATACTCCTTTTGTCAGAAGTTCATAACTAAACCATGCATGAATAGCTTCGTCATGATGTAATAACTTAAGATTCGGTAGAATTGTCCGGAGAAATAATCCAAACAGGAAAATAACAGTAAATATTTTTTCGACAGAACAGTTCGTGTATCGTTCCCGTAACATCTGAACATTCATTGGTTTTCTGCCTCAGTAAGTAGAACGGTTCATCACTAAAAGGCAATCTTTGGTGAAAAAATGCGGTCGGTGGATATTTCCCTCTGTCCCCCGTTAATCATTATAAAATGAAAAGAAGGTATCTCCCTTGGGAGGTACTGTGGATGATATTGGGATTATTGCGGCTTATCTGAAAAGCCGCCCATATTCATCAGCTTTCAAGGACAATCTCAATTCCAATGTCCTTTGGTACCTGGGTACGCATAAGCTGACGAAGAGCACGCTCATCAGCGTCGAGATCAATGAGACGCTTGTGAACTCTCATCTGCCAGCGGTCCCAGGTAGCTGTCCCTTCTCCATCCGGACTTTTCCGGATAGGTACCACAAGCTTCCTGGTTGGCAGGGGAATCGGACCGGCCAGATTTACACCGGTCCGCTCAGCGATCTCTTTAATCTTTTCGCACACTTCTTCTACTTTCTGATAATCGGTTCCGGTGAGTCGGATTCTGGCCTTCTGCATGATAACACCGATTCGATCAGCGCATCTGCTTTCTGGCAACTTCAATACACATGCCGGCAGCGATGGTCTGGCCCATATCACGGATTGCGAACCGTCCAAGCTGTGGGAATTCCTTTGCACTCTCGATACAGAGTGGCTTGGTTGGATGACACTTGATGATTGCTGCATCTCCTGCTTTCAGGAAGGTTGGGTTCTCCTCAAGGGTCTGACCGGTACGTGGATCAAGTTTCTTTACAAGTTCAGTAAAGGTACAAGCGGTCTGCGCTGTGTGACAGTGGAAGACCGGGGTGTATCCAATAGTGATAGCACTTGGGTGCTGAAGAACGACAATCTGTGCAGAGAATTCTTCTGCAACTGCTGGCGGATTGTCAGCGGCCCCACAAACGTCACCACGACGAACATCATCCTTTCCGATACCACGGACGTTAAATCCGATGTTATCGCCTGGAAGTGCCTGTGGAATTTCTTCGTGGTGCATCTCAATAGACTTGCATTCACCAGTCTTGTTGGCTGGCATGAAGGTAACATTCATACCTTTCTTGAGAATACCGGTTTCAACACGTCCGACCGGAACAGTTCCAATGCCGGAGATTGAATATGCATCCTGAATTGGGACACGAAGTGGTTTTTCGGTTGGCTTGTCAGGAACTTCGAGTTCATCAAGTAATCCGAAGAGTGTTTTTCCTTTGTACCAAGGCATCTTGTCAGAGTTCTTGATTATGTTGTCACCCTCAAATGCACTGATTGGGATAAACTTGACACTGTCTGGGTTGGTTCCAACCATTTTCAGAAGGTTTCCAACATCGGTCTTGACCTGGTTGAACCGAGCTTCGTCATAGTTGGATGCATCCATCTTGTTGACTGCAACAATGAGCTGCTTGATACCAAGGGTCTTGGACAGGAAAACGTGCTCCTTGGTCTGTTCCATAACACCATCAGGTGCTGCAACGACGATGACTGCTGCATCCGCCTGGGAAGCACCAGTGATCATGTTCTTGACGAAGTCTCTGTGTCCCGGACAGTCCACGACAGTAAAGTAGTACTTGTCAGTGTCGAACCGCTTGTGGGCAATATCAATGGTAATACCACGTTCACGCTCTTCTTTCAGGCTGTCCATAACCCATGCAAAAGCGAATGAACCCTTACCTTTTGATTCTGCTTCTTTCTTATACTGTTCAACGATGTGTGCCGGAACAGCTCCGGCTTCGTACATCAGTCTGCCGACGGTAGTTGACTTACCATGGTCAATGTGACCAATAACAGCGAGGTTAATGTGGGGCTTCTCAGTTGCCATATATACAAATCCTCCAATACCTCCGCACGATATCAGAACTGCAAAGCACAGCCCGGTTATGCGAGTATTACATATTTGATAGAAGTCCTTTTAATATTTTTCACTATGACCCTGGAGCCGGCGTAAACCAGATTATTGGATATCAGGAGAAAACGAAGTAATTAAGAGGGTTTCAGAGGAATGATCTGAATACATATGAAGTCAATTCCAATTCTCCGTGAGCAAGGCTCAGATAAAGCATATGTGGAATGTGCCTCTGGAAAACTGCCAGTGCACACCAGGTGCTCATATTGCATGAATTGTAAAGGAATTCAGGTAGGGGCGCGGGTTATGCCTTCTCCTTATGAGAATGCCTTTTCTCAGATAAGAGGGGCGAACGTACCCCCTGAGATCCTTATGGAAGCTGCCATGCAATTCAACAGTTTGGTCCGCGATGGCTCTGCAATTGCGTGTGATGATGAAAAAGAACAAGGATACACCCCACGTTTTAGATCACGGCTCTGACACAGGTTTTCTAATAATTATCAAACGTTCATCGTGGCAAGACTACAGGCACAGATAGTGAGGAGAGCGCACCGGGTTATCTCCCCCGTTGCTCCAGTGACATCACCATTTACACCTCCAAACAATTTATAGGCCAGAAACCGGGTACACAGCGGAATTATAATTAGTATAATCCCGGCATAAATTTTTACAAAAAGGGGGATAGGTAACAGAAATGCGGGCACGAGAAGCAGGGTGGCTGGTATTACAAACCAGGTTTTTGAATAGGAATGTAACGTTGCATGCAGACCGTCATGAAATGGTTTGCCAAACACAGTAAGGAATGCCATGCTCCATTTCCCCCCTGTTTCAGCAATAATTAGCACTGATGCTGCAATCACCCCAGTTTGAACTGAACCTAAAGATACCACAGAGAGCAGGGTTACCATCATCCCAAGAGCAAGGGCTCCGGAGCCTATTTGCCGGTCAGTAAGGGCATGAATCCGTTTTTGTTGTGAACCATGCGCCATAAGCCCATCACCAAAGTCCAATAAACCATCAAGATGGTTTGCCCCAGACATAAACAGAACCAGACCAATAGCAAGCACCGCCCCGACAAATGAGGGTGCAGGTATGAAAATTAAGAGGAAACCACCAAACCCACCGATAACATATCCGGCCAATGGATACAGCCATGTATTGCGTGCAAATGCCTCAAAAGGGACTATTTTTCCAAGAGGCAGAATCGTGGTGAACTGGAGAAGTGCCAGGATGGCGTGTATCATGATTCCTCATGAGTTTTCACACCTGACAGATATGGGCTTTGGTGAAGCGAGAGATTGATGGTTCATTCAGAGCAATCGATTACGAATGGTTTTTCTATCCCGACCAAATTTATTACAGCCAAAAAGACCGTTGTTTGTAGGAATTCTGGCGAACACCATGTTATCCACAGTTCCTGGCCTCTCAGGAGCTGGGCCGAATCCAATGGGTTCTCTGCTTGTGCCGGTTCTGGATGCGGAACTAATCTGGCAGGGTGTTATTACAAGTTCAGATGCAACACCAAACACCCCTACTGGATGCCCGACACCTGCATCAATAACACGAGCAGTTCTTAATCTGGCTGGATTATCACCTTTATTCATAAATGCCGGACTGGTTCATCGACCAACCGTTCCAGTGCTGGATCTCCAGGGAAAAGCAGGGGAGGATCCTCGGTACAGACCGGCTGTTCCAGATGCAGTACGATTATATGAAGAAGGAATCAGGGTTGGAAAGCTTTTATCGGCATATGATCTTCTGGTAATTGGTGAATGTGTTCCGGGAGGTACGACAACGGCTCTGTGTGTCCTCAGAATGTTAGGGTATGATGCAAGAGTAAGCAGCGCGTCGGTAAAAAATCCGGAATCAATGAAAGAAGAAGTCTACAACGAAGTAGTAAACCGGATTGGGAAACGTATATCGCATCCTCTCGAAATCATCAAAGAAACCGGAGATCCTATGATAGCAGTGTGTGTCGGATTATCAAAGGGCTTTCCAGGAAAAGTCTTCCTTGCAGGGGGGACACAAATGCTTGCCGTTGCAGCAGTGATCCAGGCTTTAGGAAACCCCATGCCAGAAGTTGTAACAACTACCTATGTTCGTGATGATCCACATGCTAGCTGTGATAAAACAGCACAGGAGATCGATGTTCCGATAACCTATGTCGATCCCGGATTTGGGGATTTGGGTCATTCAGGTCTAGTCAGGTACTGTATTGGGGAGGTCAAGGAAGGGATGGGATGTGGTGGAGCAATGATGCTTGGGAACCTTCTTGGATATAATCCGGAGGAAATTACCAAGTCCATTGTCTCATTTGTGACTGGGTATAGTCCCTGAATGCATATCTACTGCCCGGTATAACATATAAGGAAGATGCTTCCTTTATTTGTGGTCAATAATTATGGCCAGTTCAACCATCTCATTCTTCGGGCTCTTCGTGACCTGGATATTGATGCAAAACTTATCCCAAATACCACACCGATTGAAGATGTAATAGCCGGATGCCGTGGTATCATACTTGGTGGTGGCCCGGATATATCTCGTGCCGGAATGTCAGATCAATATATTCATCTTAAAAAACCGGTTCTTGGGATCTGTCTTGGTTTGCATGTTATTGCACAAACATTTGGCGGAACAGTTCAGTCAGGGCAGAAAGGAGGGTATGGAGCAGTTGAGGTAACCATTACAGATCATGATACAATTCTTACCGGGTATCCAGAGAAGATGCAGGTATGGGCGTCCCATGCAGATGAGGTAATTGTCCTCCCTGTTGGATTTAACCGGCTTGCTACCTCTTCTATCTGTGGAAACGAGGCGATAGCACATAAAGAACTGCCAGTATTTGGTATTCAATGGCATCCGGAGGTGAGCCATACCTTTGAGGGGTACCGGATATTTGAAAACTTCAATCATATCTGTCAGGACCAGACAGAGGTATGACTCATTCATTATCCCTCGTGGGTGCCATTAAAGAAACAGGTTTTTCATGTACCCGGTGTGGAACATGTTGCAAGGAATCTGAACCCGGATCCAACCTTGTTATGGTAGGACCCGAAGAAATATCCAGGATAATCGAGAGGAGCGGTCTTTCATTTGAAGATATCGTAGAACCCTATCCAGACAGAATTCAGGAAGGGGGAAAGGACTATACCTTTGGATGGGTTCTTCGCCGAAAAAATGATCAATGTATGTTTCTTGAAAGAAACCGGTGTATTATATATGAGGTTCGACCGTGGATCTGTCGGACATACCCATTTATGCTGGACAATTCAGGTCTATCAGTCCATCCATGTGAAGGAATAAGGACTGTTAACCATACAGAAGATGCTCAAGAGATGGCGTTGAACCTGGAAAAACGCCTCGAATATGAACAAGATCAGGATGATAAAATTCTGAAAATTTTATCTTCTCACTCCATTCCGGCAGGTAAGCCGGTTGTAATAGATGCAGAAGGAATAAAGGAATATCATGGGTGAAATCCGGATAATCGGGACAGCACATGTCTCACAAAAAAGTGTTGATGAAGTAAAAACAGCGATTGATGAGTGGCAACCTGATGTGGTTGCCATTGAACTAGACCAGGGCAGATACCTGGGCCTGAAACAGCAGCAAAAAAATCCGGAAATCGAAGATATCCTTCAGGCAAAGAATTTCACACAACTCTTAATTCAGTGGATTCTTGCATACATCCAGAGAAAAATCGGAATGGATGTCGGCGTTGAACCTGGTGCAGAGATGAAAGCAGCAATTGCAGCAGCAGAAGAGCGTCAGGTAAAAATTGCCCTTATCGACCGTGATATCAGGATAACCCTCCACCGATTCTGGGCATCGATGTCAATCATTGAAAAATTCAAGATGTTTTACGCACTCATCGGTTCGGTTGTTGTCGCAGATAAGAGCGGCGAACTCATCGATATAGATGAACTCACAAAAGAGGATGTGGTCACTCTTGCGATGGAGGAGTTTTATAAGTATTCACCACGTGGAGCAGAAGCACTGATCGGTGAGAGAGATGCATACATGTCTCATAATCTGGTAAGATTGGTTGCATCACATGAACGTGTTTTAGCAGTAGTTGGTGCAGGACATAGGAAAGGTATTGAAAAATTCTTACAAAGACCGGAGACGATTCCCCCATTAGACAGCCTGACCACCCAGATAAAAACCCGGCCATGGGGATTGATTTTCGGAGTCATTGTCACTGCAGTGTTTCTCCTCCTCATCCTTGCCATCATATTCTCCGGAGTCGGAACAGAGGTATTACTTCAGGCTCTCGTATACTGGGTTTTGATTCATGGTGTTCTAACATTTATCTTTACGTTGATTGCCGGAGGACATCCGATATCCGGACTTGTCGGTTTTGCGGTAAGTCCCCTATCATCACTTCATCCTCTTATTGCCGCCGGATGGTTTTCAGCAATCGCAGAAGCTAAGATCAGAAAACCTCGTGGTTCTGATATTAAGAGAATCATGGAAGCAGAGTCGATAATGGAAATGCGAGACATCCCATTATTCAAAGTAGTCCTTGTAGCGGCACTTGCAAATGTAGGGTCAAGTATCGGAACATTTGCATATTTCATATTTATCTTCCCGATTCTCGGTATTGATCCAAATGTAATATTGGGTCAGGGATTTTCCAATATGTGGGCTGCAATAACAAACATGTTACCTTTTTAATGAGTAACGACTTGAATGGATGACAAACAATCTTTTCAATTTTTTCTGGATTTTTACGCAGACCTTCCCAGGCAGGGCCCGGGAAATGACCAGTTTACCCAGCATATACTAGGTCTGCTCATTGACCTTCCCCCTCATCCAAAGGCCCTTGATATGGGATGTGGAAGCGGTAAACAATCCCTTATTCTTGCACAATGTGGATGCCGCGTGACAGCTGTTGATCTTCATCAGACAATACTTGATGGACTAGTCCGGCGAATAAAGAGGGAAAAACTCGAAGATTTCATTGTACCTGTTCATGCATCAATGGATATGTATGAATCAAAGGAGCCAGTAGATCTCATTTGGAGTGAGGGTGCGATATACATTATTGGATTTGAAAATGGACTTACATTGTGGAAAAAACATTTGAAAACTGACGGATACCTGGTTGTTTCAGAAATGACATGGCTGACCTCAAATCCACCAAATCCAGTACATGAATTTTGGGCCAGTGAATATCCAGCAATGACAACGATCGACAAAAATCAGTTACTCATTGAAAAAAGCGGATACCGGTGGCTAGGTTCAATTCTTCTTCCAGACCATGCCTGGGATGATTACTATGCCCCACAAAAAGAGAAAATAACAAGGTTGCGAAAAACTGAAATACTCTCTTTAAGTGAAGACAGAATATTGAAAGAAATTGAAGATGAAATTCAGATTTTTGAAGAGAACCGGGGAATGTTTGGATATGTATTTTACCTGATGCAAAACTGTGCATAAAG
Source organism: Methanospirillum hungatei (assembly GCF_019263745.1). Lineage (NCBI taxonomy): Archaea > Methanobacteriati > Methanobacteriota > Methanomicrobia > Methanomicrobiales > Methanospirillaceae > Methanospirillum > Methanospirillum purgamenti. Next base: position 2,956,346 of record NZ_CP077107.1, on the reverse strand, counting down.
GCAGGGTATTATGTTGATCGTATGAGAATCGGGGCACTATTATCCGGGGGAAAAGATTCGGTTTATGCTGCATGGCGAATGATACAAACCGGACATGAAATTTCTTGTTTTATTACTATTCAGTCCCGTAATCCGGAAAGTTACATGTTTCATACTCCAAATATTTCTTTGACAAAACTCCAGGCCGAGGCAGCAGAAATCCCGATCCTTATACAGGAGACAGATGGAGCTAAAGAGAAAGAACTGGTTGACCTCAGGGAAGCAATACATCGGGCAGCAAGTACTTATCATCTTGATGGTATTGTTACCGGAGCTATTCAATCAGTATATCAGGCATCCCGGATTGAGCATATTTGCCATGATGAAAAATTATGGTGTTTTTCACCACTCTGGCTTTGTGATCAGGAACAATATATCAATTCCTTAGTGTCTGAAGGATTTGAAGTAATCATTGCGGGTGTTTTTGCTGAACCTCTTGACGAATCATGGTTAGGAGTGAGAATTGATGAGTCATTTCTGAACCGGATGAAAAAGATACATCAGAAGTACCATGTATCACTTGCCGGAGAGGGAGGAGAATATGAGAGTTTTGTCTGCTATGCCCCATTTTTCCACAAAAGAATAGAGATCCTAGAAACAGAAGCAAAGTTCGCATATGGATCAGGAGGCTATGTTATCTCCCGTGCACAGTTGGTGTAATCTATGATTTTAATTATTGATCTGACCGATCCAGAGATAACTATTCTCCGCGATGAGTTCGTGGCCCCAATCACCCGATATTTCCTAAGTGTCGGTCAGCAAACGCGGGTTATACGCCTCGAAGAGTGGGGAAGAGTAGATCCAGTAGTGAATGGTATCATTATTTGTGGAACTGCTTTAGCTGATGACTGGTATGTAAACCATTCTATAGAAACACAATTGAACCTATGGAATGGTCCAATACTTGGAATCTGCGCAGGAATGCAGATGCTTTTAACTGGAACCGGAGGCGAGAGACACCCATTTCTGGAGATTGGAATGACTCCTGTATACCTGACTGATATTGGGAGAGAACATCAGTTAACGAAAGGGAAGGATGATTTTTCAGGTTATTCTCTTCATCAATACACTGCTGCTAGAATCCACCCCTGGATATCCCTTGCAGAATCAGATGACGGGGAACAGATTGTAATGCATCAGCATAAGCCATGGTTTGGAGTCTTATTTCATCCAGAAGTCAGAAATGAATGGATTTTTGAGCGATTTATATTATACGTTCATCAATTCTCACAAACACACTCTTCAGGAATAGAAGTTGACTTCGACAAGACAGTCATATAAAATCAGGATGAATGTGTAACCATTTTATGTACCACCCATCATTTGCAATTCCCCGGATGAATATCCATGGGGATCTATCATCTCACCATTCTTATCTCATAGCTCAGTCAGACGGGCATCTTATCAAGGGAACAGAAGGATTTGTCTTTCATGACATTCCAGAAGATATTGCCAGGTTTGAATCTTGCAGGATTTTTCTCGGAACCTGGAACGGTATATCCTGGTGGGTAATCGGTATTCGGTTAGATCTTCCACTCCAAACAGCGTATTCTTTATTGACACTTCGGGAAATTCCAAATGGGACAAACTCTCCGATTTCTGGTATTGCATGTCGTGCTGTTCAACTGGTTAGATTTGATACATTGACAAAATATTGTGGGTATTGTGGCAGTCGAACATATATAAAAACTGACGAGGTTGCAAAAATTTGTACATCCTGCAAAAAAATCGTTTTCCCAAAACTATCACCGGCGGTTATCGTCCGTATTACTGATGGTAGCAGAATACTCCTTTCCAGATCACCTCATTTTCCGAAAGATATGTACAGTGTACAGGCAGGATTTGTCGAAGCAGGTGAGTCCTTAGAGACCGCAGTATGTAGAGAGGTTCGTGAGGAAATCGGTATTGAAATCTCAAACATCAAATACTTCGGATCGCAGCCCTGGCCTTTTCCTGACTCACTCATGATAGGATTTACTGCAGAATATGCAGGAGGAGAGATCATGCCAGACGGATTTGAAATAGAGGACGCTGGATGGTATACACATGAAAATCTTCCACAACTCCCCGGTCCGGACAGTATTGCAAGTGCTTTAATTCTTAGTTGGATAGAACAGATAGCACCCTATTAATCCTCCTCCCATCGATGTGCCAGGTTTTCGCTTGCTGATATGACATAGTGGGGAACATCAGATATAATTACCAGAAGAATTCGGTGGGAGCAATATGGACAACAACCAGCCCTGAGTGATTTCATCTCATTCATCTCTTCGGATGATAAAGAACGGTAATCAACAATCTCTCCTGATGTATGAGGGAGGTTTATGAGAACAGCAGGGCTGAACTGGTGATGACATCGCTGACAAAATCCCCATAATCCATATTGAATGATAATGCGGGTGATACCCTGTTGTTCCAGGTCGTTTATTACCGGATGGTTCCAATAAAATAACGGGAATTTTCGTACTGCAACAGGAAGGCCGGCATATACCTTTAATTTCGGAACTTCAGAGTGAGTCAGATAGCCTCCGGGAATATGCAGAACCACCTGACAGTGAACACACATGGTTTCACCGCCCATTATGGGATCTAGTTCGGAGAGATCAACAGTATTTATTTCACTACAAATAGGACAGGGAAAGAAAATTGTTTTAAGGATATATTTTACATCAGATGTAGTTTTGTTTAAAGGTATTTTTAGTTTCTTTGTGGATTTTTCCGGTTCTTCGACAGGTAAAACAGGTTTTCCCTCCTCATATTTATTTAAACAATTGTCCGGGGTTTCTTTAATATCATCAGTCACTCCTTTTCTTCTACTCCAAAATCCCATGATTCTCCCCATTCAAGACACATACAGTTGGTATAAGCATAAGATTATTAAATAATATCCCAATTATTCAGAATTGTCTCTTGAATGAGGTGAAGAAAATGATAAAACGTATGAACAGATCTCCCATGAAAACGGGAGAGGCTGGCGGGTGCCCTGATGGGATGCTGTCAGGGGGGATGTGAATGATGATTATGCCCGATGAAATGGCATCATTGTTGGGGGGTTTATCCGGGTCTACCTAGTGCTGTCTGGTGGGGTTGATGTGTCTGGTAGGTGATCCATGTGTGCAGACGGATGGCACTATTGTACCACTCCATTGCAACAGTTGTAATGGCACACCGGCAATATGCCGGCAGGGATCAAATTACCCGAATTCCAACTCTGAATACCATTATGATAGGGGGCTATAGCGGATGTTACCAGCCCCTGTCCCGCGAGGCACCGCTCCGGGGGATCCGTCACGAGTACCTCTGATCCAATGGGTCATCGGGTGGAGAGTTAAATGTTACTTCTTGTAATCGTGAAATAAAAATCATACGATAAATTTCATAGAGATAGTGATCTACGTTCTGACCCCGAAAGAATGCCTGATTATCATGAATTCCCCGCATCCTGAAATCATACAATACAATCCGGAGAAGAACATTGAACATCCGGAAACTATTGGTTTTTAAAAATATGACTGAAAATCGGGAATTTAGTTCTCATAATCACGATTTTCAAAAATATCGATTGAAACGTGTAAATATTAATAATTTGTTCAAATATTCAGAGTGCGTGCTTGACTTTATGATTTAAAATATTTTTATGTGAGCATATAATTCAATTTATAATCATTATGATATAATATTTAAAAGAATAATCATTTCAAAGAGTTTTCCTGAATTTTTATCGGAATAATTCAGACAATATGAAATATTCAGATTATCAATCTTTTACTATAATAATACCCGACTGTTTTTTTAAAAGGAGATATATGAGATAGCATATTTGTATATGAGATCAACAACAGTGTATGGTTAAATATTTCATTGTGGGTTGTATCCTCCTCGCTACAATCCTACTCGCAGGATGTGTTCAACAGGAGCAAATTCAGTCTTATCCAGTAGTATCTCCGGAGGAAACAAGCAAACCAGTTCAAGAGTCAGAGATCTCCCCTGAAGAGCTTGTGAACGAGTCTAAAAATGAGACAATAAGTCATACACCATTACCGACAACATCACCAATAATCACACCAGAGCCCACAACTCCAGTTCAGGTACCGACACCAGATCCAAACTTGGCTTTTCAGGAACTTGTTATAACAAAGCTTGATCTCATTCAGGAAGGAAAGAAAGCAGTTCTTGATACCTGGAATGCCGGAGATGCTTTAGCAGCTCAAACACATATTAATGAACTTCGTCAAAGAATCAGAAACAATAATGATGCCAGTACATTTCCAAAGAAAATGGATTATGTGCGGTTACAATATTATGATTTTATTGATCGGATGATTCAGTTTACTGACAATTTTGATCAGGCAGCCATATTACGGAATAAGGGAGAGAGCGGTTCATCTAATTCCTATGTTTCTGCAGGAATTATGGCGGGGGACAGGGCAGATATCTCGGACAAGAAAATCCGGGTCTTCCTCAATGAACATCCAAAACTCCTGTAATTTTTTCAATCTAAACAGTTTTCCCTTTTTACACAGGATCTGAACCCATATATTACAAAAAATGGATTTTTTTATGATTGGGGCTATTCAATCGTAATAATCAATTTCGCTTCCGCATCTTCCGCTGGCCTTGCAGGTTCACCAAAGTAAAACCCTACTTCATCTCCTGTCTTAAGTCCATATACATTCAACCCGTCGGTATCTGGATAAAGATAGTCCTTAAGAAGAATATTATTGACTAGAACAAACCATGTTTTATCACCAGAAAAATGATAATCATTAATTCCTTCTAAAAAGAGTATTCCACCCTTTCTCATTGATTTGTCACTCACGCTTACATCTGAAATTTTGTCATCGTCCATCAGTTTTTTCAAGAGTCCAAGTGGAGTGTCACCGTCGATTTCATAATCTCCCCCGGTTGTTGTTATGTTAACTATCCCGGATGGGAGTGAGAACGAACCACTATATAGGATTTCCTGGTCGCCAGTAGAAGAAGTGTTTGAAGATTTTGTGTCTGATTCGTCCGGGGAGCTTTCTTTTTCAATTTCTTCCACAGTTTTTTCATTTAGCTTAGGTAAATCTTCATTGGTAGTGACATTCAGGGTATCCTGTTCTGGTTTGACTGTCTCATTCCCCTGGTTAGTACTCACTGGTTCAGCCAGGACTTCATGGATCTCCCCTACCGTTACAGTCAGATATGCCTTTGATTCTGAAACCATCCCTTTCGGATCTCCAAGAATGAATAGGACAACGTCACCTTCATTCAGCAGATACCGGTTAAGCCCCATGGTTTCTGACAGAACGACATCCTCAAGTCTCTCTCCATTTACCTTGACGTACCAACCGGCTTCATCTCCAAAACTCAGGTTTCCTATTCCATCAAGAAGCAGGATTCCTTTCTTCTCCATCAATTCATCACCAATGGAAAGTTTGTTTATTGTTCCCGCTTCCTGAAGAATCTGAAGGATCCCAATCGGAGTGTTCCCTGGGACCGTATATGATGTTCCAGAGTATGAAAGGACTGAAAGCGATCCTTTTGTATCTACAGTTCCATTATAGAGGAGACCAACGATATCTGATGACGTTTCTTTTATGTCAGTTATCTCTGTATCAGGCATGACATCATCCGTATCTTCTGCAAATGATATGCCGGAACAAAATAAGAGCACAATAAAAAGCAGATGTATTACGGATAATGATCTCTGGAGTCTTTGCATGTGAATCACTTCGAATCTGACGATGTGTCAGTACATAAGAGTAGGATTTAATAAGATGAGAAGATGACCCAGCAGGGAACAACTATACCTGATTATAGTATAGTACAAATTATGATTCAAATTCTGATTGACGATATTCGCGGCGTTCTCCTTCACCCAAATAAATTCTTCCAAAATGTTCGTGAATCAGGCCTTCCTCATGCGTACAGGCAATATATTGTGCTGCTCGCATTTTTCTCAGTAATTGCCGGGTGGATCAGAATGTTTGACAACGACCACGCAATTCGGGAGATGTTACAAATAGTCCCATATTATGGTCCGTATATTGCAGAAAAAATATGCCCAATCATTGCTGAATTTGGAGTTGCTATAATAATAGGGACGTTTCTTGCAGGAATATATCTTGTGTTCATCGCAGGCGCTCTTATACATCCATTTATTCTTCTGGTAGGGGGTGAACAGGGTTTTAGTCAGACAATGAAGGTACAGATGTATGCCGCTACACCAACACTTCTCTTTGGTTGGGTTCCAGTGATGGGAATTATTGGGATAGTCTGGTCCAGCATTATAATGGTAGTTGGTTTAAAAGAGTGTGCAGGATTATCATTGATCAGATCAGTTCTGGCAGTCATCGTACCAATTTTCCTTTTTGCAAGTTTTTTTCTCATCATAATCATCACAATTCAGTCTTTCACCATGTTCCTCAATCCGATATACTGGCTTACTTAAGTTAAAAAAAGCGTAAGAAAAAACCAGATCTAACATAGAGATTAGAAGTGAATAAGGGCAATACAAGAACCCTCTTAATATTTGTGGTGCTAACGTGAGTATATGAATTTCAGATATCCGGTTATTGCCACTGCTTTTATTCTATCACTGTTAACATGTAGCGTTTTATTCGCGGATAATTCTTGGGAAAAATCTGAAGGGATTGTCCTGACTGAAGATAACTACGAGTGGGTACATCACGATGAACTGCTCAATGTCACCGATGTTTTCTCCCGGCTAGACCTCATGTCAGGAATGACTCTTTCTCCCAATACGTCTCTAACACTGTATAATGCAGATCCTGGTGCAGTTCTCTCACCTGATGCAATACTCCCAGTTCCAGAGGTGATATATGTACTGGAAGGAACAATCAACATCACCGCTGATGATGAACAAATCCTGGCCGGGCCGAATGACGCGGTGTATATTCCGCCAATGAAACTTCGCAGATATGAAAATGCAGATGAGGGTAGACTTCGCTTTTTTTCATTGCTTGACTGGACAAATCAGGACAGTAATGCTACTTCTATAGATGAAGATGGAGAAGAAGGATATCATGACACAACAGTCCGGATCAGAACAGAAGAGACAATTTCTCCCCATATTATAGGAAATCAGACATCCAATGAAACATTTAGATTTTATCGGTTATTACATCCAGAAGAAGACGCTCTTGAACTATCATATGATCTTGGATCTGTCTGGATGTCTGAAGGTTCCCAGATGCCAGACCATTATATTGATGATCGGTATCAACTCATAACCATTTTATCAGGTTCGGGTAATTACTCTGTCGGATGTACTCAATACCCGGTTAATCCAGGAGATATTGTTTTTGCTGCTCCAGGTGCTGTTATGAATAGTACTGCAGATCAGGATTTACATCTCTTGGTAATTACGAATCCCTATTACGAGGAAAAATATGATCATGCAATACCAGGTGCATGTGATGTTATTATCTAATACAGGATTATATAATGCTCATTTATTTTTTAAATGATGGTGATAATTCAAATACTCTTGCGTCTATTATTGTATAGCAGACGTTTGAGCAATTCTGAAATAGTTCCTGAGCATCCTTCGGTCTGAAGTGTTTTGTGTCACGCTATTCTCGGTTATGTCTCTGGCAGGGAGGATCCCAGGATCCGTGACTGCCATTTACACGGATGCAAAAGATAAGTGATTGATAATGGAAGGAAAGAGATTATACGTTGGGAACCTCCCCTACTCTACAAATGAGACCCAGATCAGAGAACTTTTTGCTCCTTTTGGGACAGTTGACAATGTCAAGCTTATTGAGCAGAAAGGATTTGGATTTGTAGAAATGAGCACCTCCGAAGAGGCACAAAACGCAATGGATTCCCTAAACCAGACCGAATTTGGTGGAAGAACCCTGCGGATTGACGAAGCCCGTCCCATGCAGCCACGCCGTGAATTCGGTGGCAATAGTTCCTTTGGTGGAAACCGTGGCTATGGCGGCGGTAGCGGAAGCGGTGGCTTTGGCGGTAACCGCAGAAGATACTAAACTTTTTTAAAATTTCCATACTAATTGCATGGATTAGGGGACATTTCTCCTATTTTTATTCATCATTATCCATATCATCAGGGCATGCATAAATAAATCCATGAGAAGTTAGGGTAGCGATACACACGATTATCCTAAAGGGCACAAAAACCACCATCACTCTTCTGTTGACTTATATTTCGGCCTCATCAACATCAGGTTTTTGTGATGAGAAAAAATCAGACAATCGTGTTTGTTGTTCTTTCATAAGTGACCTGAGCAATTTTCCTGAGGTAATAAATTGTTCTGGTTTCAGGGTCATTTTTCCGGATGCATATGAGAATGCATCCTTAAATGTTTCAAACTCCAGCCCTTTGGTCAGCATGGCATTTCTGACATTCTCGCGGACATTAAATACCCCGAGTGGCACATATCCTTCGGTTGCTTCTCGGAGAACAATAGCACCAGCTTGCTTTTGTTCACGGAGAAGGGCTTCAAGAATTGCCATTTTACATGTGTAATAACACCCACCGACGGTTGAGTATTCCGTTTTCGGGCTTTTTATCTCACTATCTGAAAAAATAAGTTCTTCATCACCGAGTACCCTGATAAATGCTTCTGTCCACTCGTACTGCCATCCGGTGGGGGTTAATATTACAGCATAACGATTATGCAGACTGCTAAATTCATGAACCCGCCAGGAATCCATCAGACTAAACTTTTTTACCTGGTGAAAAAGATGATTTGCTAACGTACTATCAACCGCAGTGATTGACCACCGGGTAGGTACTAGATGCCTTTTTTTCCCGTTCCCCATAGTTCCTGCGGAAAATGCCTTTTGAATAGAAGAAAAAGGAACCTTCTCTTTATGGAGATTTATGACTGCATCCCTTGCCAGCAGATCGGTGTCATCAAAGGCCAGTTCAAGATGGTGATTCCATCTCACCGGTTCACATGAGAGTTTATCAATTGATGCACTTGGTCCAAAAGGTGCATGCTCCTCACTGAATGAAAAACCAGTAGGAACCTCAAGAAATGCGGCCTCACTCTCAACCGATGTGTCTGACAGCACAATCTCCTGCAGCTGGCTGACAAATCTGCTGTGTATATCGGTGGTCTCAACAAGGCGTTTTCCACGCACCAGACCGAGCCGGTATCCTATAATCTCCTCCTGTGACTTCTTTGCAGGGATCCATGACTCAGGCGTGTCATATACTCCTGTATCTCCATGTTCGGGAGTGATAAGGGGTCCGGCAAAGACTTTCGGGTATCCGGCACTTCCAATGAAGATGGATGGAGGTGAACTTCCATCCAGCTCAGTACCGATGGGTACCGACCTGCTCTGAAGTGTTGAGACCGTCAGGGTCCGAAGATATTCAGCCTTTCCTATACTCATTGTTTATCATACATCTCAACTATAAGGGGGAGAACCTTTAATACACCAGATATACCGCTGACGGTGAGGGTCAGGAGGACCGCATCAAGTATCTCCTCTCTTGTTGCCCCAAGTCCCTTCGCCATCGGAAGGTGAGCCCGGACCGCCCGTTCATCTCCCATTGCAGTTTTCATAGCGATATAGATGAGCTGCTTTGTTTTCTGGTCTAATCCTTCTGATGCGATAAGTGCCTGGATAAGACCATTGAACGCTGCTGCAGCCTCAGGGGCCTCTTTCTGAAAAAGTTCCATGGGGGAAAGTTCCATAAACAATATGTACCCCCTGGCCTTATGAAGGATGTATAGGGAATTCTGTAATTTATCCTTCCTTTTTCAGGTGCACATCCACCTGGGGAAATGGTATCTCAATACCCTCGTTTTTAAATACCTTCAGAATGCGACAGTTTATGAAATCACGGATCTCGTAAGTCATGGTATACTTATCTGTCCAGATAATCATCTGCAGGTTCAGACTGGATTCTGCGAAATCAAGGAAATATACTGATGGTTCCGGCTCATGAAGACAGAGGCCGGTATCAATGATCTCACCTGCAATCTTTAAAAGAAGGGCCTTGACTTTTACAATATCACTGCCGTAGGCTACCCCAAGATTTATCCGGACTTTGATCTCCTGATTTGGTTCTGCGTAATTGATTACCACATCATTGGTGAGGATTGAATTCGGAATAGTGACGAGTTGACTGTCAAGGGTTTTAATTCTCGTACTTCTGGGCCCGATAGTGATCACGTCACCGATGAATTCCTGCACCTGTATCCGATCACCGATAAGGAAGGGTTGATCCGCTGCAAGCAGTGCACCTGAAAAGAAATTGCCCAGGATATCCTTCCCTGCAAAACCAGCTGCTATTCCGACAATACCTCCGGCAGCAAGAAGGGGGGTAATGTCAACATTGAGTATTTTAAGAATAATGAGTCCTGCAATAATCCAGACAATATAACTGAATGTTGATCTGAAGAAGTGATAGAACCTGATTCCTGCTTCATTTGATGCAGACTGGAGTATATGTTCTTCATACTGGTGTGCTACATTTTTCACAAATGACCAGAAGATCCAGGTCGCAAGGATGGTAATGCAGACCATCAGGTACCTATTATCCAGGATCCAGGCGTATTCAGCGGGAATGAGGGTGCTTATTGCTAGAGAGGAATAGATAGTGATGATGACGAGGAAGAGGATCAGGGGTTTTCCGATAGATGAAAGGATGATATCATCGATGACACTTTCGGTCCGTTTTGCCCGTGATCTAAGCAGATTTCCGACTGCCATTATAAATATAATGCCGATAATGCCACTAATGAGGATAAATAAAGCGGAAATATTCGAAGGTTCCATCTCTTATATGTCGTCTTGGAAAGGTAATAGTAGTGGACACATGGACCTTCAGTCTCTGCTTCCTATTGGGTACATTGCATGAAACTATATTGTATCTCCGGTTTCATGTATAACAAGTGATAACCGAACGGGTCTGCTGTGGGATGACAGATCCAGAGCAATCAAAAATCGAATCAATTGTAGCACGAATGGCTGGTGCGGCTCATAAAGGGGATCTTGGCACCATTGTTGCTGAAGAAATTCTGAAATACTCTGTATTAGAACTACAGGTGATCGGAGGGAGATTAAATCTTGAGATAGAACGACTTCCAGCAAATTACCGGCATAAAATCAGATCCTATTTCAGGGACCAGATATTCGGGGCTCACCATCTGCTCCTCTCCAGGTATAGAAGTGGGATCTTTCTGAAGTGTTCTGACCCATTACGTGACCCAGAACTCTTTCTCTCCTACTGCCAGATGATACCTGACGGGTGTATGGCATGGGATGAGGATACATGGAAAAACCCTGAGATCTGGAGCCCGAAGCACCGGCTTTTTTACTATCTGATTGCAGCATATACCATGTTTGTCGAAGATCTTCCTGGTCACCCGGTCGGGATGCCATTTCCCGGAGGTCAGGTTGTGGAGAAACAGGGTGAAGAGTACTATTGTCCGATTCGTGATAAGGAAAAGGATGTATTCTTCTCCATCTGTAACTTCTGTCCAGCCAGGCAGACAGATTAATCATGGATTCAATTCCTTTAGTTTTGGTTCATGGGTGGAAGAGTCATCCGGGTATCTGGAGAAGACTTATTGAACGGGTGAATATCCCCACTGAAAAGATCTGGCTCTTTGATTACTCTGATCTACATGAATCGACAATCTCACAAATTGCCCACCAACTCAAATCCTTCCTTCATGAGAAACGGAAAGTGACCGGATATACCGGACCGGTTGATATTATCTGCCATTCAATGGGTGGGTATGTTACCAGATATTATGTCGAGGTAATCGATGGAGGAAAAAGAGAAGAAAATGTCAGGCAGCTCATAGAGATAGGTGTTCCAAACCAGGGCTCTTCAATGGCAGAGATCTTTAATGATCCAAAGTATGGCCCTCATGTTATCCAAATCCTGTCAGGGGAATTTGTCCCGAAAAAATATGAACCTGAAAAGGATGTCAATGTCCAGGGCCTTCGAATAAAAAGTAGGGAGACATTTCAGCTCAGAAAAGCAGGTATCCGTCCGGATATCAGATATAGGAATATTCTTTCAGCAAACCGGACAGGAGATCCGGCTTTTTTCCCAAGTTTTGAAGGAAGAACCTGGGTACTGGGTCATGATGAGACCTGGAGAAAAACCTGGCTCGGAGATGGTGTCATTCCCCATTATGATTCATATCTTCCAGGGACAGAGTTTGATCTCATCCCGTGTAATCCAGAAACAATGTTGGATGAGCCCTATCAGTATTGTCACATTCTCCTGCCAAAAAATTCTGAAGTTATCAGATTGGTAATCAGATATGTGGAAAACCCAACAATTCCCTCGTCAGAAAAGTTTCCAGAACACCACTAATATCATAAAAAAATATCAGAATCTGAAAATTAGAAGAATTATCTGGATCCACCCGGCCAGAACCGTGTCTTTGTTTTTTTCTGAGCAGGTTTATCATCGCGAGGGGGAGTTTTACTCGGTCTGTTTTTCCCGGCAGGAGCAGTATCCTTTTTATCTGGCCGAGGAGCACTTCGTAAAGTTCGCTCTGAATAATCAGATTCCCTCTGTCTGGTTGGTGCATTTTTACCAGATCTCTGGGATGATTTACCTCGTGTTCCAGACCCAGATTTTCCCCGTGGACTAGCTGATTTTCCATATGTTGGTTTTTGACCCTGGAATCTTCCACCAGACCTGTTTTGAAACCCGGTCTTACTTTTTGGAGGCCTTACATCATCAATGAGAAGATTTCGTCCCATGAATTCCGTTTCGTTGAGGGCATTTCGTGCCGTTCGTGCATCTTCATAACTCTCCATCTCAACAAATCCGTATCCTTTCCCTTCAATTATCCTGACACCAACAACTTCACCATATTTGGAAAACAGTCCCCATAACTGCTTTTCATCAACAGAATATGTCAGGTTCCCAACAAACAACCTTTTTGGATTCATATTATTGCCTTTATTTGAGTGCATGTCGAGGAATAATCAGCATTTCGTTCTAATTATCCCAAATGGTTTACCTTGCACTATAATTACCGGTATAACTTTAAGTAGACTCTGACGTCTTGCATTCATACATCGACATGAAGTCATCTTCATCAGACATCATGTATTCACAAACACACTCGTCGCATACGAGTAGTCAGTCATCAAAGAACCAATTCATAATTTTCATATCCATTCTCATTGAACCAATGTGGCACATTATGGGGTTTGATGTTGCGGATTCAAGTACTCATTCTATCATTCTAATGGTAATGATAACAATTATCATTGGTGCTCTCATATTGGCATATTTCTTGGGATTTATACAACTTCCCTTTCACAATTGCCTGGCGCCAGCTATCATTCAGATTGTTGGGGTGAATCATAATGGTGAGAAGCTTGAAAGCCAGGTGGTAATCAGATCGTTTTCCCATGAAGAAATCAACAACAGTCACCTGATGGCAAGAATAAAAGTGAATGATGAATATCTTCTTGCCTTTATATCTACGCTTGATGGAAATGATTTTATTCCAACTAAACATTATGGTGTGAAAACCATTGGAGGTTCAGGGTGCAGGGGGCAGTTTTTCGCTCCGAAGGAGACCATAGTGATCGATCTGAAAAATGGTTTTATTCACCCAGGAGATAATGTTGAACTTCGGATATATCGAAAATTAATCGGATGCCATTCTCCTTTGGCTCCAGGAAACCTCCTTGATTCAGAATATATGGAAAAATACGAGGAAGAGTTTATATTTAGCCAGATGAAGGATTATCGATTATTTTCCCAGCATTGGTATTATGCATGATGGTTCGGGCACACAGTCTGGCAACCCTGACAGGTTCAGGAATTTTTCCATGAAGGGTAAATATTCTGCATAACTTTATGACTTCATTATCCGAACAACCATATCCCCTGGCATACAAAAACAAACCTGTTTTAAGGGGGACAACCATTCTCTCTCCAAGGTCTTTGTATGCTTTTATCCGTTCCTCATCTCCAGGAAAATGATGTCTGATATGGCCTGATAGGCCATTTGAATCCTTATATGAGACACAAATCACAGGAAACCCGGTTTTTTCCATAATCTCCACCGGATTAATCACATTATACCATGCGATGACACACCCATTCAAAAGGATTGCATTCACATCCTGACGGCCAAGAGACGTTATCATCCGGATTATCTCTGCCGTTGCATCCATCCCCCCCACCCGGACTTTTCCAAAGCAGAAGCCGTCAATATGCAGGTCCCGACGCATAACAACTCCGCAGAGAACCGACCAGTCATGGTGTGCAAAAGACTCGGAGATCCCTAATACCCGGATACCCTGCTTTTGGAGCTGCATATCAATAGATCATCTGTTCAGGTACTAGAATTCTTGCGAACCTGAAAAGTATGTATCATCATGGCTCAAGTCCAATCCTATCAGAGGTACCAGATTCTGGAGATGAGAATGACATCACCACAGAGTTGTGCAGGAATTCTAACGCACATCCGAGACCATGTTCCCAGTGATAAGAGTCAGGTTATGGAATACCTCACTGATATGGAGCATCATTATGCAGGACACCCATGTCAGAAGGAGATATCTGACCTCTTTGCATCTCTGGCAATCCAGTCATTCTCTCATGTTGAATTTCAGACCTTCATGTCCCGGGTTCAAAATCCGGATATAATTGTAGAAGCGGTCCTTGGATCTGTCCGTTCACTCCTGAACGAACGAAATGGAATGGCTGCAGAGTCAGCTTTGTTATACATCCTTCCCTATGCTGAGCATCCGAATGAGGGAGAGGAAAAATATCTGTCATTTCGGGATTTTATCGAGTATGCATATTATATAACCTGGCTCTCACCGGAGCAGACTTTTAAGGTTCATCCCTATCAAAACTGCGATATCCTATTCCAGTCAGGACAACTCGCCTTGTTAAAAGGAGAAAAGAATCAAGCCAGAGCTATTTTCAGGTTCCTTTCAGAACTGAGTCCGGTCAATGATTCCATATTGTTTGCCCGTGCTGATATGTGTCGGGAAGGGAGAATCCTGAATGAATTTCGCAATCTTACGAACCAATGTTTTGAGTATGCCTGGAAACCTGATGACCTGGCCCATGCCTACCGGAATATGGGATATTACCTGACAGAAATGGGTGATTATACCGGAGCAGTCACCTGCTACCTAATGGCCACCACGTGGGAGGACTCACCAGAGACCGCTCGGGAACTGGCATATATCAAGGAAAAGGCTGGCAAAGAGCCGGATGTGCCTGCTATTCTCTCCCATGGTCGTGAGATTCTGGATGAACGAAATATCCCCTATGGTCCGAATCCGAAGATCATCGAACTGATGGTCTCGTATGCAGAAGAATGCAAACAGGATGGTGATTTCTTTGAAGCCAGAAAGTATCTCAGCCGGGCAAAAGCACTTGAATTAAGCGACAGTCTGGAACGGGAGATAGAGGTCATTGAACGGTTTATTGAAGACAATACTATTTTCTGATCTGAATAAAAATATGGGATGATACTATTTCCAGTCCTTTTTCATCGCTTCTGCCCGTCTCTCTTTTGGCATGAGTTCAATTGCATAGCGGAGTGACGTTCGTGGCATCTCTTTTTTATGAGCAAGAACATACTCAAAAATAATATCCTCATGCTGTCTGCTTGCTTCTTTTAATAGCCAGCCATATCCCTTCCTGACCAGATCATCCTCATCAGTAAGCAGAGCATCGGCTATCTCAAGAACATCATCCAGGTATTTTCCACGCTTTGCCGGAATAATGAGAGAGACAGCAGCTGCTCGCCTCATCCACTGGTTTTCAGAATGGGTCCATGTTTTTAATTCACCGATAAAATCAGGATACTTATCGATAAAGTCACCCATCGAGTGGTTACAAAAACTGTCACATGCAGCCCAGTTGGTGATATAGTTCATAATCCAATGTCTGAAGGTGATCATGTCTTCTGGCTCGAACTGGTCTTTGAGGTTAGGGACCCAGGAAGCAACAATACCCGTCTCTTCCAGATATCCTGACAGAAAAAGTTCCTCGCAGAGAGAGAATATTTCTTGTTTACTTCTGGTATTCACTTCTTTCCAGTATTTTTTAGCAATCTTTGATACCCCGGCAGATTTACATCCGTACGCTTTCACTTCTTGCTTGAAAAACCGCTGATAACTGGTTTTAGTCTTTTCGTCGATGGAGGTAGACAATTCCTCTTTTATCTTCCGGATGATCGGATCCATGTATGAAATTGACAGCACATCATATTGACATATTCGAAATCCAGATTTTGTTCATATCCTCTCCTGTTCATTGTGATATGAAATATAGTCCTCTTTCGGATCAAAGGGATCTTAGAATCTATCCTGAACTCTTCACCAAGAGAACAGTGGGCTTTTTTATAATGGGTGTTTTCACTGAAAAATAAACGATACATGAGGAAAAGAGCGGATTTACCTCAATAGGACAGACATGACGGATATATGAATTCTTGATGGTAATCCATTAATTGAGAGTTAAACGGCAGCGTGCGCTGACTATCACAAAACATGCTCATACAACATATAGTGATTTCTTATCCATGATACAGACCAAATGGTGCATCTAATAAGTCTTCGGAGGAGTACTTATTCAGGAGAATTGTGGTAGACCGATGAAAACCCCTTTTCATATTATGATAATCCCGACTCTTGGCTGCCCATCCAATTGTAAATACTGCTGGAGCTCGGAAGAAGGATCTCCAGTGATGAATATTCAGGTTGTAAGGGATGTCGTATCCTGGCTTTCAGATTTTCGGGATGATCCGGTCACGATAACCTTTCATGGCGGTGAACCTCTCCTTGCCGGATCTGCCTTTTATCGTGCGGCTCTCCCCATTCTTGCACAGGGTCTAGCGAAAAATAAACCCTCATTCGCGATTCAGACAAACCTATGGCGAATGACTCCGGAACTTGCGAAGATTTTTGCAGAATACCATATTCCCATTGGATCTAGTATCGATGGTCCTGAGGATATAACCGATTATCAGCGGGGTGACGGGTATTTTCAAAAGACGATGGAAGGGTACCGGGTTGCACGGGAGCATGGCCTGAATGTCAGGTTCATCTGTACATTTACCGGCTATTCTGAAAAACAGCGGGAGCCCATCGTACAGTTTTTCATCGACCAGGGTTTTACGATGAAACTTCATCCGGCACTTCCTTCACTTCGAAGTGACAGCCCAAATGAGTGGGCGCTGGCCCCGGAGAAATTTGGGGCTCTCCTAGTCTATCTCCTGGATCAGTCACTTGACCACTACCATGAGATTGACATTATGAACATCAATGACCTGGTCCGGTGTGTCTTTACGAGAAGGGGGAATGTCTGCACTTTTGCCGACTGTATGGGAAATACCTATGCCATCGGTCCGGATGGGAATATCTATCCTTGTTACCGGTTTGTCGGCATGGAAGAATATGTCATGGGCAATGTCCGTGACCGGCCGACACAGAAAGAACTTGATGAATCAAAGGCAGGCCGCCTTATGAATGATTTCAAAGCCTACGTGGATACCCATTGTTCATCCTGTTCCCACATCCGGTATTGCCGGGGAGGATGCCCGTATAATGCAATTGCCCCGTCCGGTGGAGAGATCACCGGTGTTGATCCTCATTGTATTGCATATAAACGGATATTTGATGAAATCACCGATCGGATGAATACCGAGATGTTTGATGCACCACCGATGTTCGGGGGATTCGGACCTGGGCAGACGGGCACAGGTTTGGGAAAACAAAAACCTGGAATAATGGCTCTCATGCAGAAGATTGCTATGCAATAATCATCCCTCCATCTGATTAGGGATCAATTCGGATTTATGGATGGTGGTACAATCATCCTGTATGAACATGATCTGGGTGAGCACGGGTATGTCCAGACAGACTACTGTGGTAGCCATACTCATCGGTCTTCTTATGCTCGTCTTTTCCCCCTTTATCCCTGGCATCATCGGGGTGTTTCTTGCCGCAGTAATATTCCTGATATCGCTGATTATTGTGGGTATTGGCTATTCAGTGAGAGGATCAGGGTTTTCTGTTCCGTTTATGCTCCTTGGAATTATCGGTGTATGTGTTAGTCTGTATGCTCTATTCAACCCTGATATGACGGTCTCGCTTATGGGGATCTTACTGGGGGTCATTATCCTCATGATGGGTATCATGCAACTCGGGTTTTCGTCTGGGTTTGTTCAGGACCGTATATCCTGGATTTTTCTGATTATCGGAGGGTTGTTGAGCATTTTTGTCGGGTTTTATCTCATTCTTTATCCCCAGGACGGGATGCAACTCCTTGTCGTGTTTATCGGGTGTTATCTGATTGCGTATGGAGTGATTGGGGTAATCAGAGGCAGATCATCGCAGACCTATATCTATTGATTTCATCTCTTTTTTTAAGAGTTAATGTCATTTGTTGAGACTGGAACACGCCTTATATCAGTTTATGAGTTCGATGTATTCATGATATAATGGAAGAGATCACAGTAATTTTTCATGGAACGAACGGATGGTACACCTCGAAAACAGGGTATACCACCTGCATCACCATTGATACTCCTGACTGTTTTATCATTCTCGACGCTGGAGAGGGTTTTACAAAGATTCCGGATGTATATCCATCCATACAAAAACCTGCCCTCTTGTTCTTCTCTCATTTTCACCTGGATCATATATCCGGCCTTCATACTCTGGCTCGGTGTCAGTTTGAAGGCGGTCTGTCCATCTATGGTCCTCCGGGGGCTCATATGTTATCCAAATTTATCGGGTATCCCTACACCGTCCCCCTGAGTGAACTGACCTACCCAGTTACGATAATGGAACTAGTAGAAGGCAGGTGTAATCTCCAGATTCCGGTTCAGACTGCATTCCTTGTTCATAATCAGCCGGTTTTCGGGTACCGGTTTGAACTTTCAAAAACAATTACGTTCTGCACAGATACCGGACCATGTGAGGGTATTTTAACCCTGGGAGCAGATGCAGATCTTCTTATTACCGAATGTGCCTATCTCCCCGGACAGGAAAATCCCGGATGGCCTCATTTAAACCCTGAAGTAGCAGTTCGTCTTGCGACTGAGGCAAGGGCAAAACGACTGGCACTGGTTCATTTTGCCGCAGATCTCTATGCATCACTTGATCAGCGAAGTGCAATAAAAAATATCGGCCCTCAGTTTTCTGATGTAATTATAGGCATGGATGATATGGTCATCAAAATGTAATTTATCCGGACAGGGAAGGGAGGATCATGGTGGTGATCGCTCCTGTGATCCCCTCCAGAG
Source organism: Methanospirillum hungatei (assembly GCF_019263745.1). Taxonomy (NCBI): domain Archaea; kingdom Methanobacteriati; phylum Methanobacteriota; class Methanomicrobia; order Methanomicrobiales; family Methanospirillaceae; genus Methanospirillum; species Methanospirillum purgamenti. The sequence continues at coordinate 2,937,060 of NZ_CP077107.1, read as the reverse complement.
TCAATTGGACAGCAATTGCTGCAAGGACAAGCCCCATCAGACGGACCAGGATCTCAATTCCCTGGTTTCCAAACACCTTGCCTATGAAATCCGAACTCATATTAAGCAGAGTAATGAAGATGACAATAAGAAGGATGACAAGCAGTCCTCCGAGGAATGCTGTTTCTGTCGGTGCATTACTCCCAAAAAGAATGGCTGCAGCAATCGATCCCGGACCAACATAGAGCGGGATGCCAAGCGGGACAATAATGGTCGGTAGAATGGATTCGTTCTTCTCAAGAAGCATCTCCTTTCCGGTATCAGAGATAACTTTGTTCATGGTTATGGTATGTGTTCCGCTCATCATTGACAGGGCAACACCGAAGAGAATTATGCCTCCTGCTATCTGGAAAGCAGGCAGCGATATATGGAAAAAACTCAGAACCATCTGACCAGAAAAGAGAAATATTGCCATCGCTGAAAAAATAAATACAGACAGGTACAGAGCGGTTTTTTTCCGGACATGTGAACTGAGCGAACTGGTATATGCAATAAAAAAGGGAAGGTTTCCAAATGGATCCAGGATTGCAAAAAATGTTCCAACTGCTCCGACCAAATATCCGATATCTGAAACCATGAAATTTATCTTAATAGTATTAGTCAACATGCTTTATTGAGATATGACATTGGCTTACCAGAAATTTACAGTAGGAAATTATTATAATCCACCTTGATAAGTAAAATATAATAGACAAAACGATATTTGCTCTAAACATAACCAGAACGAAGAGAAGAAGAGAGATACATGAAATGAAAGACTATTCATTCCGTTTGCCCCCATATATTCCATATACTCTTTTATTTGTCGCAATTTTTCTTATTCTGGGTATTCTTTTAGGCCTTCTTTATTATGAATATGAAGAGGAAGTGGTTCAGAGAGTTTATGATCAGGGATTTTCAATTTTAAATCAGGTTGACAATGAAATTCTCGATCAATTCACTGCATATCGCACTGCATTGCAAAAATTAAGTACAAGACAAGATATCATAACAACTACCGACCAGGGCAAACGGATCTTAAAGTTTTATTATGAATTAAATCAGGACGAAATCAGTGCGATATCACGTGTTGACAGAAATGGTAAAGTCGTATATACATATCCCGAAAGACCTGAACTGATCGGAACCAATATTTCAAACCAGTCACATGTACAAAAGATCCAACAAACTCAAAAACCAGTATTGTCTGATATTTTTCAATCAATTCAGGGATATAACGCTCTTGCGTACCATTATCCGATTTTTCTCAATGGAACATTTGATGGCAGCGTCGCAATATTAATTCCATTTACAACAGTCTTTGAAAAGAAATTATCTCAAGTAGAATTAACAAAAGGAGGAAAAGCATGGCTTGTATCAGGCGATGGAATAATTCTTCATTCACCATTCAAAAGTGATTACGGAGCCAGTTTTTTTGAACAATACAAAGAGATTCCCTCATTTCCTAAATCATTTGAAGGAATCAATTCGCATCAGGCAGACATACATACATTCTTAATACCAAACAATGGATCATTTCCATTTGAACCAGGTCTCTATGATATAGTACACAAACCTCTCGCATTAGAAGATTCATATTGGGATCTTTTTTTTATTACACCCAGAAAAGTGGTTGTAGCTGATATGCAATCCTTCCTTACGAGTATTGTATTGATAATCATCAGCATATTTGTAATGGTATCCTTCTTTATTTTGCTTTTATTCAGGCAACGAAAACAGATACAGGAAAAACAGATTCAAGTATCGATCGAACGTGCAATTGGTCAGGAAAAGGCCCAGTTAGTATCAATCCTTGAAAGTATGGAGTCACTCGTGTTTGTAATTGATCCAGATGATAAATACATCATATACGCGAATCCGACTGCAAAAAAATATTTTGGAGAGAGTGTATTAGGACAGTCCTGCCAAACCATATTCCTGAAAAAAGATGAAACATGTCCAAAATTGTGCATAATACAGGACATTATTCCAGGAGAGACACAAACAGTAAAAGAGCTTTTTATACAGACAATAAATCATCACTTTCAGGTATTCTCAAAAAGAATAAGTTGGCAAAGTGGAGGAGAGAAGATCCTCATAGTAATGAATGACATTACCGAACAAAAAACACTTGATCTTATGCTTCATCAGGCAAGAGAAAAACTCAGGATCCTCAATTCAATAACCAGTAATGAAATAATGAACCAGATTTTCATTCTTGGTGGATACTTTGAGATTGTTCGTGAAGCACAATCAGATGAGGAGCGTATTCTTTATCATAACAAATGCCATGAATCGCTCAAAAAGGTAGAAGAACTTGTAAAATATCTGCAAGCATATCAAGGGCTGGGTCAGAGTCATCCAAAATGGCAGAATGTAAATGAAATTACCATTTATGCATTTTCACATTTATCATCAAGGTCAATTGCTCATGTTGTCACAACTGGATCATTGGAAATCTATGCTGATCCTCTTCTGGAACAGGGATTCGAACAATTAATCAGAAACTCAATAATTCATGGAAAAACAGTTGATACAATAACCTTGACTGCATCAATAGAATCTGAAAGTGAAGATTTGCTCCTTTCCTACACCGATAATGGACAGGGAATAGAACCGGAGAATAAAGAAAAAATATTCAATAAGGGATATGGTTCGGGTCAAGGCTCAGGACTAGGCCTTTTCCTGGTCAGAGAAATATTATCTATTACCGGTATAGAAATTCATGAAACCGGTATCTATCAGGAAGGGGCCAGATTTGAAATGAAAATCCCAAAAGGGGCCTATAGGTATGATTCAGGCTCTGATTGATCGATATCTTCAATGTTATTTCATCTTGATTAATGGTATTTATCAATTACTGAATAGAGTTGTTCAGGTGGCATCGCCATTAATGTCTCTGAACTTACTGTACTAAACCTTCCAATTTCAAAGAGAATCATGGTCATGACATCTTGTGATGGTGCTTCGATAATAGCAACAAAATCATATTGTCCAAAGGTATAATAAAGAGAAACTAAATTACCGCCGGCCTTTTTGATAATATCAGCTGCTCTCCTATCTCGTTCCTTAAACTCCCGTGCCTGTTCCAGGGCCAGGTTTGTCAATCTTCCAAGTAAAATAAAGGTAAGCATGGTGAGTAATTGACTACCAGGGTAATAAACCTGGTGTCATCCAGAATAAAACGATTGTCAATTTTTTCAGGTTCTTTTTTCAGAGAGTCAGATTATAAAGAATTCCTACGATCAAAGAGGTTTTTTATTATAAATGAGTACTACTCAATCAGGTAGAAGAACAATGGTTGGACGGTTATATACAGGAATGATATTATTCCTGATTCTTATTACAGGAACAAGTATCACAGCGGATGAAATACAATCCCCAGAAATTCTATTTCAACAGGCTGAAAAAGCTATGAATGACTCAAGGTTTGAAGAGGCATACTACTTTTTTATGAACAGTTCGGTGGAATATGCTGCAGAAGGGAATCAGGAAAAAAAACTGGATGCTCTCCGACAGGCAAAACGGATAAGTTGGATGTTTAGCGAGATGATCTATAACCAGACCAGCGCGGATGAGACCATTGCTCATACATTTCCCCAATTCTCACATGATGAACGATCAGCCTTTTTAAAACCTGGAGCCTCTATTCAGTTCGTATCTGACGGAAAAACGTATTATTATGAAGGAATTGCACGGAATGTTCAGTACCAAAACAAAACATTGAGCCAGAATATGACAAGGTCACTGAATGAATCCCCATTTTTTGACCAGATTATGCCCTATATTAGCGCTCCCCGTGATGAAAAAAACCCGCTCTATCAAAACCACACTTTTGTTGGAACCGGTAAAATGAGCATTCCACGCAATTTGTTGCCAGATAATGGAACATTGCAGATATGGCTGCCCTTACCAGTAGAAATAGAGAGCCAAACGAACATTTCAGTCCTTTCACTAGAACCTGAGGACGATGTAATCTCTGGTCCGGTAACAACGGGCACAATTGGGGAGGTTTATTTTGAGATCCCACTTGATGAGGTGACAAGTGAATATGTCAACACGTCGGTTGAGGTGGCGGTGACGACAAGTCCACGGATTAATAACGTAAACCCGGATCTGATCAGCGGATACGATACCTCATCAATGTTATACCAGAGATACACTCACAGTCAGCCAAATATCAACGTAACTCCTGAAATTGTTGAATTGGCACATGAGATAGTTGGTGATGAGAAAAACCCATATAAAAAAGCAAAATTGATTTATAATTATATCCTTAACACCCTTCCCTATAGTAATGTGCCACATAGTCACCTTACCGCAATGAACATAAGTGAATCAGATTTTGTACATGAAACAGGATTTGGAGATTGTGGAACCCAGAGTGTATACTTTTCGGCTCTCTGTCGGGCAGTAGGAATCCCTGCACGGGCTCCAGGTGGGTATCAGATAGTACCAGGACATCAGGGAACGCATTTCTGGGCAGAGTTTTATCTCCCCGAATATGGGTGGATTCCTGTTGATGTGACCGTGGCAGACGCAGCAGACTGGGCCTACAATGCAACCCCGGAGCAGATAGCAGAGTACAAGGATTTCTTTTTTGGCAATCTGGACCCATACCGGTTTACTATTCAGACCGATGTGGATGAGTTATTTAGCGGTGAGCCAAATCCTGATATTCTCATGACTTTTGTCCATCAGAAACCGGCAGTGGTATGCACATCCTCCGATTCTGATCTCGAGATGCTGGGGATGATCTATGCGTCATTTACCTTTGAGGATATCACCGCAGAATAAAAAAGGGATCAGGCTGGAATCCCTTTATTCTTTTATTGCTTTTGCCATCTCAAGACCGGCATCGAATGCCTGATCAAGTTCATTGACATCGGGAACAAATACGACTTCCATTGTCTTCGTTACATTGAATCCTGCTGTTTTGAGTTCATCTGCAATCATAGCCGGAGCACCGCCTTTCCCGCCCATAGAACCGAAGGTCATTGCATAACGTTCACCGGTGCGATCAAAATGCAGTCCTTTCAGATAATAGATAAGGTCCCCGATGCTTGGATAGGGCATATCATTAATGGTTGGAATACCAATCATCAGACCCTTTGACTCCAGGATGTGCTTTACAATCTCCGACCGTTCATCCTCATGCAAGTTAAAGATCTTCACATCACATCCACCGGTCATGACTCCTTCTGCAAGAGCATGGGCAAGCATCCGGGTCGAACCATGCATGGTATCATAGACGATTGTAACCTTTGGTTTGATGAGAGTTCCGGTAGCCCAACCAACATATGCGTTGATGATCTTTGATGGATCTGTCCAAATCTGCCCATGGGAGGGGGCAATCATCTTCACTTTACTGATGAGATCAAGATTTGCCAGTTCAGATGCTTTTTTGATAAAAAGTCCTGAAAGCGGGACTATAAGGTTGGCATAAAATTTTTGTGCTGCATCCATCAGAACCGTTTCAGAAATCTCGCTGTCAAGACGCTTCGAGAAACAAAGATGCTGGCCGAATGCATCGTTCGGGAACAAGATTCCATCCTCTACAAGGAGGGTGAACATTGAGTCAGGCCAGTGAAGAAGAGGGGCTTGAACAAATGCCAGGGTTTTTTTCCCATAGTCAAGGGTATCCCCGGTTTTGATGTGTCTGAAAGTTGCACCCTGTAATGCAGGGTAATGTCTTATTAGCCCTTTCTCGGCAATCTCGGTACAATAGATGGGTGCTTTTGGGAATTTTTTATGAATCTCTGGCAGGGCTCCAGAGTGATCCTTTTCGACATGGTTCTGGACGATGATATCGATATGAAGATCCCGTCCCTCCTGGTTACATGCATCAGTGATTCTTCCCCACATCTGTGCAGACTGTCCAGGATAAACATTATCAATCAGGACTGTCTTTTCACCAAAGAGAAGGAATGCGTTGTATGTCGTTCCATCAAGGGTATATCCGTGGTAGGATCTCAGGTCCCAGTCCAGTGTTCCGACCCAGTATACTCCATCTGCGATTTTATATGCACTTGCTTTCATGGTTCAACTCGTTAGTATTAGTACGAACATTCTATTGTGTGCGAACAAATATGAACCTTCCGAATAATATCTGTATGTGGTAGAAAGCAAGGAGTTGCCCGATCAGGATCTGACAGAAGATATACGACTTTTTTCTTCAAAAGATCGGGTAATGGCAATAGACAGTTCAGTCAAGAAAAAAATTCTTGATCTATTGCAAGAACGTGATCGCTCGTTTGATGAACTGGTAAGTTCCTGTGGCAAAGCAAAATCCACGATATCAGTGCATATCCATGATCTCATTCATGCAGGATTTATTTCCTCACAGACCGATCCTCATGATAACCGTAAAAAAATACTCACCCTTACATCTGATCCAATTGGACGTCTGACAAACCGTGATCGTGACATTTCTCTCAAAGAAGAGCCATGTGATGAGGAACTTCCATTTCATCCAAGAGATATTGCATCCTTTTTCAAGTTTGGAATCCGCACATTTCGAACTGAAGCCATGGCTCTTGGGATTAATATAGATCCGGTGCTTGAACGAACCGGATGGAAAATTGGATCTATTCTTACACCCCTCATTTATAGTCCAGATATATCCCAAATGGTTCAGAACATCCATAATTTCTGGCAGGAACATGGGCTTGGATCAGTAGAACTGAGTGGATCTGATCCCATTGCTATTATCGTCTATGGGTGTTTTGAATGTGAAGATTTACCTGTAACCGGTCATGGAGCATGTTCATTTGATATTGGCGTTCTTTCAGCGATATTTACAAAATATCTTAATGCCCCTGTTCAGATAACTGAAGTAGAGTGTTATTCCGCAGGTGACACTCATTGCAGATTCCTAATTAAAAAGCTATAAACAGAAAAACGATAACGAGAGAAAAGAAATTACCGTGGGATTCTCTCGTTTAGCAACTTATAAAATTTTACATAGATATCCGGTCGCTTCTTCATCATTTTGAAAATTTTTTCGTTCGTAACTTCATCACAGGGAATAAAAGGCTCCTCGGTAAGGAGCGGATCTCCTGGAGTAATGATTGATGTATCTCCTGAATCAAGATTAAAGATGATACACCGGTCATCTGCAACCGGACCAATGAGAGTCTGTTTAGGTTCTCCGTGAATATCTGTCCGATATCCAAGAACCTTATTTGGTCTTTTCTCCTGCATGGTCAAATAGTACTATTACATTTGTCTTTATCATACATAGATAAATTGGGTAAACATTTTTTATTATCACATCTCATTCTCATTCTCTAATCGAAAAGATTTGGATTAGGAAATTCGATTTATTAGTTTACTAGTTACAATTGCATCGAATATACGATGAATATTTTCCCTTGCGGTATCAAACCATACCAGCATTTCATCCCTTGAAAACGTAAATTGATCTTTATTACTTGCTTTAAAAACAAGAATCATTTTATCATTATTTTGTTCATAGCGAACGTTAATTACTAAATTCTCAATACTTCCTGCGATGTTTATCTCTGATACAGGCCCCTGTACAATCAGGGATCTTATATCAACGGGAACCATCGGAGCAATTAAAATGAGATTTCCAGGGATATCTCCTGTAGTTAGAAGGAACACATCAGTATACTTGAGTATACAATCAGTTGTTATTTTATTATTTGCTGTCAGTTCTAATGAATGAATAATCTGGTTCCGTATTTTTTCCCACCCAGGATAAGGAGAAGGAAACACTTCTTCAACACTCTGTCCATTTTCTGAGCAAAACCTGAACATGACTTCTTCAACAGGAGAACGAGAAAAATTATGAGAAGTAACCATAGAAACCATTCCATATCATACTACAAAGATACTTTTTACCTATATTCAATCATCTCCGAATACTCATATAGATGCAGAAAAAAACCAGTGAGTATGGTCCGGATCATACAGTTCCCCCGGATTGTTCCGGCAGCAGGGACACCACCCAAAAGAATAGAAGAATATGTGGGACGAATCATATCCGGAACTTCCAATGTGAGTATTGCAAGAATGATTAGCCCTCCTGGTTGGTCTGAGCCATATCAAATCCCGGAATTTGAAGAGTACACCATTGTTCTCTCCGGAATTCTTCAGGTTGAAGCAGAGGGACATTGTATTCAGGTTCAGGCAGGACAAGCAGTAATAATGCCATCAGGAATAAAAGTGCGATATAGTACTCCTGAGGGAGCTGAATATATTGCGGTTTGCACTCCTGCATTTTCCCCTGATATCGTCAATCGTGAGATGGTAATTAATGATTACGAGATACAGAAAATTGCGAAACCTTCAATTTTAAGCACTATCATTTTTGCAACCGGACCAGAAGAGATTGATCAGATAGAAGACCTTTGGGTGGAATTAAGGAGATTTATTCAATCCAAAAACCATTTATTCGTTGATAGAATGAATAAAGTCAAATTTCATGAACGAAAACAGGAAATCCTTGAGAGAAATGCTTCAAGAAACCTTCGGATCTTTTTTGCGTCAGACGAAATAAGCCATAAGAATATCGGATATTGTCTCTGTTCTGTAGCTTCTGACTCATATGGAGAAATTGAGTCAATTTTTATTTGTGAAGAAGCCAGAAACCAGGGTATCGGAACTAAACTTATGACTCAGGCACTTTCCTGGATGAAAGAAGAGGGCGGAACAGATATCCTTGTTCATGTTACGGTTGGAAATGAAGATGTTATTGGATTTTATAAAAAGTTTGGATTACACCCACGGCAATATATACTGTCTTGCCCGGAGGAGAAATGACCAAATCAGCACTTGTTCTCATTGATATTCAGAATGATTACTTCCCTGGTGGAGCGATGGAATGTTTTAACAGTATCAGTGCTGCAGAAAACGCAGGAAATATTCTAAAATTCGCCAGAGAACAAGGATTTATGCCAATCCATATAAGACACATCTCTACACGCCCTGATGCCAATTTTTTTAAACCTCATACATATGGATCTGAGTTGTATCATCTCGTAGCGCCTTTAGCTGATGAACAAGTTATCATTAAACATTATCCAAATAGTTTTCAAAAAACCGATCTAAAGGATGTTCTCTTAAAAAAAGGAGTTGAAAATCTCATCATTTGCGGAATGATGAGTCATATGTGCATTGATGCTACAGTTCGAGCAGCTGCAGATAAGGGATTTTCCTGTACCCTTATTCATGATGCTTGTGCAACAAGAGAACTATCATTTCTGGGTACCATCATCCCTGCAAACATGGTCCATGCAGCGTACATGAGTGCATTATCAGGACTATATGCCAGAGTATGTTCGACTGAAGAGTTGCTTTCCGGGATCATGAGTGGCATATAAAAGATGTGCATTAGAATACTCACATATTTTAGCACATTGCGCGAAACCAGATAAGTCATCTATGAACGAATTTCTGCTCATACCATACCTTATCATCAATGGGATTGCTTTTGCCTTATTTGGAATCGATAAACAACGGGCAATGCAAGAAGAATACCGGATATCAGAAAAAACACTCCTGACTATTGCCCTCTTTGGTCCTTTTGGAGCATATGGAGGAATGCGAATATTCAGACACAAAATTCGAAAACCGCTCTTTTCAATTCTGGTTCCTATTTTTATTCTCATACATGTTGCTATTTATGTACTCATTATCTCTGCATATGTTAGCCTCTAATGAAAGAATCAGATCGGTGGTTCTTAAAGATAAAAAGGAGTACACCAGAACTCTTTTCTCATGATCCACCGAAAAAAATGTATGATACAATCAGCAGTATCGGTGGGTGTAATTGTTCTGACATTATCACTCATCTGTGCAAGTGGGTGTATTGCACAGGAAACAACTCCGGAAATCTCATTTACCGGTGAAATTGTGTATATGGATCTTGAAGGAGGATTTTATGGAATTATTTCTTCTGAAGGGACAAACTATCTCCCCCTGGATCTTTCTGATGAGTTCAGGAAAGATGGCCTGAAGGTTGATGTATCTGGTACAATTGACCAGGATGTCATGACAATTCAAATGTGGGGTCAGCCTTTCAGGATTAACTCGATATCTGTACGTAGTGATATGCCAGAATCAAAAACCTGGTATGAAGGACAAGAAACTGGTCTTTCTCCAGATGAGAAGTTGGGTATGACAACACTATTGCTTAAGTCATCATCATCTCTTATGACCACTTTGAATGAGTATGATGCAGAAGTAGCAAAGGTTGCATTAGAGCTCAAAGGGAAGAACCTGCAAACAAGTGAACTGGACTCTTATCTTGAAAAACTGATTCAGAAAAATAATGGAGTCTATGCTGCATCAATTATTGACAGGTCAGGAACCATAATTGCAATTTATCCAGACTCCCACCAGGAAAGTGTTGGAAAGGATGCAAGTTCACAGTTGGCAATAAAATCCGTGAAAACAAATCCAGTACCGGGAATGAGTGATTATATTGAGACAATTGAAGGTGAACATGCAATATTCATTGTCCATCCATTGTACTCTTCTTCTCTGTCAGTTACAGGGTATCTCACAGCATTATATAAACCAGATATTCTGGTAGAAGAAGCACTCCGTTCAGTTCATGATAACGAAAACTCAATCCTTGTTATCCAGCCGGACGGAACAATTATCGGTTACGCTGGATTAGCAGCAGGTACATTATTTCCGGCTGACACAAACCAGACTCGAAATATTTCGATGAATGATAACCTACCGATTGCGTCATATCCAGCAGGTTATGATATGATAACGCTTGGAACCGAATCGAGCATTGACAATATTGAATACCCGGTTTACTGGACCTCAATTTTCCTCCATCATAATCCCTGGAGAATCCTGGTTTTTAAGTAATTACCCTTTTTTTACATGATCTTTTCGTGAGAGTTATCCTCTATAATAAAGAGATCCTTTTTTCAGATCGGAAATCAATATTACACCTTGAAAATGGTGCATTCTAAACAGACGATTACTCTATCAATCTCACCCCAAATAATAAGTAGACTGCGTATTTTAGCCGCTGAACATCATGTTCCTATTGAAGAAGTTGCGACAGACCTCATATACCAAGCTCTCCAGATCAAAAAACATGATCCTGTTCGTGTTGTCCAGATGGATCAAAAAGGTCATTTTAGTTCATCGGATTCTGAAATTCTCCGGGAGATTATTCAACGACAGGATGGAGAAATTACCTGGCTCCGTGAGCAAATAGCACGGTTGTCCACATTGACTCCAACCACTCATGTCATTAGGCATGAATATCCAGCCATCAGCGATGATACAAGGGTGCTAAAACCACTTATTCCAGATGAGAAAAAACAGTCTCATCCTACAGAAGAAAAAGAGGAGGATAATTCTGATGCAACCCTTCCCTCTCAGATATCCCTTGAAGATGTCCAATATAATGCTACAGAGACAGGGATGGAGTCAGATGACCTCATAACGTCAGAATATTCTGGTCATGCAAGAGTTGGGGAACAAACCCTTCGCGATTCCATTGGGGGCGTCAGGGAAGAAAAAAAATATTCTGTACGTGAAGCAGCTGCGATAGCCGGAGAAAGTGAATCGGTATTGCTTGAATATATTAGCGATGGATTTCTACCAGCAGAACGAGATGGAACAGAATACCGTATACAAGGTGTCGATCTTCGCCGGTATATAATGAGCAGGTAGATATTTCCTTGATGATGTGAGAATTAAATAATTGACTGATCTGAAAAAGGGAATCATACTCATTTTCTAGTGAGAATTACAGACGCATTTAAAAAAAACATGGATTGATTCCAGGTAACTATTCATTTTCAATTTTATCTCATTTCCATATAACCTGTAAAGCATTACGTTTAGGAATCTGATGGAACTTATATTTCGGATATCCAATCATCATTCCATATATAGAGACATGATCAGGTGGGAGACCCAGACTTGCCATGAGATCTGGTGAGCTGAGGCAAGCAATCTGAACAATCCCTGCCCAACAGGTGCCCAGATCCAAAGTAGGGGCGACGATATCAAGATGAGTCAGTGCAATAGTCGCATCAATAAATCCTACTGGATTATCCTTGTGAGCATATGCAATTACCAGATGTGGCGCTCCATGGCAGATATGATCTTCCCCATGGTCCCATGCATTAATAATCATAGGCAATATCGGCATTAACGGATGCTCGGCGCCCGACTTTACCAATTGACGAGCCCATTCAATAACACCAGCGACGAGGTTTTGAACCTCTTTCGGGTTTGAAATAATCAGCCATCTGACTGACTGACCATTCATACCTGTTGGTGCATACCTGATTATATCCAGTATTTTCTCTAAAGTTTCCCGGGGAACCGGCTCCTTTTTATAACTTCTGACCGAACGTCGCATTGCGATGAGTCTGCTGAGTTGTGCAAAGGTGGGATTTGAATCTGCAACATAATCAGGAATGGACCCTGCACCTTCAAAATCCACAGTTATTGCTCCTTCCGGACAGATTGAAGCACAATGGCCACATTTACTACAAAACTGAACGCCATTTGGATTTACAGATGCGATACTTTCTCCTTCTTTCATTTCAATAATACAGTACGGGCAGAGTGTCATACATAATGTGCACCCCGAACATTTTGATGAATCAATGGCAATGGTGGTCATTTTATCTTCCAGTAATTACTGAGAATTACCCTGGTTTTTCGCTCTTTGTGCAAATACATCAGTCAGGGGGATACCTCCCACCCCAATCGCATCAAGAGGATACTCTTTAATAAGCACGACAAAGGACGATTCGGAAATGTTTGTTATTTCACTTGCAATTTTCGTGAGATTTTTAATAAGTTCTTCTTTTTTTTCCGTACCAACCGGTGCAATTTCTAATGATATGACAGGCATTACCCTCTCCTGAAATATCCAGAGAAACCTTGATCAAAAAATTTGGAGGATTGATTGTCCAAGAATTGCTCCATCATATTTCAATACTATACATTAGGTAGTAACTATATTATTAATAATTGCATTCTAACGGATAGTAAAAATCCTATATGTATGAATGAAAAAAATCAATATCATTGTCCAGTAGAGGCTGCTCTAGCCGTAATTGGAGGAAAATGGAAAGCTCTGATTATCTGGCAATTGAAATCAGGGACACTCCGATTTACCCAGATTATGGATCACCTTCCCATGGTATCTCCACGGATGCTTACGAAACAACTTCGGGAACTTGAAGATGACGGTGTAATAATGAGAGTTATGTACCCGGAAGTCCCGCCACGAGTTGAGTATTCTCTTACTCCTCTGGGGATTTCAGTTATTCCAGTTCTCGAATCACTCTGTTCATGGGGATCAGAATATCTCCTTCATACCGGGTCATCAATTCCGGAAAAAAACTGTAAAAACAAGTAAGATATTGCCTACCCATAAAATCCAATTTTATTTAAAAAAAGGGAAATTCATATTTTTAGGGGAATGGATCTTGTCTCCTGAAAGGGGATTCGTGGCTCAAATCCAAAGAAAGATGGCTCTGCAATACCCGTAACCTGTATAGAAATATCACCGGACAACAAAAGGTGAAACCCAGCTTTAATCAGATCTTCATTCCTGACCGATACTGGCAACAATACAGTGCTCTCTCCAACCATTATATCAATATCCTCCTTTTCAATATGGCTTAACTGGTTCCATTCCTTACCATTCAGGTAGGATACATCTGCAGTAATTTTCCTGAACATGATCCCAAAGGGATTTGGATTTTCCACATTCAGTGTTATATTCAGACTTAGATCAGTGGCATTTATGTGAGCTAGATCTACGGATCCAACTGTAACGGATGGTTCCTGAAAAATTGAACTACAACCACTCACTAATATTGTTGAAACGACTATCATCAATAATAAAACAAAATGTTCAATATTCATAGTCTTTTTCCACCCTAAACCATAATAGATGTTCTACCAGACTCATGTATGATACTTACTGCCATACAATAAAACATTTTCATGATAAGAGATAAAAAGTAAGAAAATACAGGAATACAATCGAATACTTGCATGATAAATGTGAAATCACCCCTAGTAAAATTAAAAATTTGTCCATTGAACCAAACTATCAATGATATTCCATACTAATTTCAAAACTGTTCTTTTTCTGACACTTATAATAACAATTGGAAGTATGAATTATGGTATTCTCGCTGGAACTCAAGATGAATCTGCACTACATAAATATTCTGGAGTATTCAATGGATCAGAAGCCGGAGGGATGCCGGTAGCGAATGATATGGAGATGATGATTGACCTTTTGGAAAAAACCCGAATTGATACCTCATATGGTGAGGATGGAGGATCAATTTTTTCCATGGTGGACATATCCCTGACCCGGATAATCGATTCTCTTTCATCAGGGGACATTGAGGGATTCATGGATATCCCGTTGATTAAGGAAACTCTTGCTTATTTTCATATCAACGTTGATGATATTGTATTATCACCAAACGAGACTCCAAAAACTATGGAAGCAATTGATAATTATGCCAAAAGGTATGAATAAGATCCATTTACTAATTTAAATTCTTCTGATTCAATCATTTTTCATAAATTGATACACAGCATCATGTATAGAAATACCCGAAGAGATGTAAGAACATACCATAATATTCGGAACTAATAAATTCCGAAACTTATAATTTCCTTTTTAGAAATGTGGTGGCATCATGGGTAATAATATGACTCAAGCATTTTCAGGTCTGCCAATAGTGTTGATAATGATCATACTGACATTGTCCACAGGTATTGGCTTTGCGAGTGCAGCAGTCTCTGATGAGAAAATTATTTTCAATGGTCCTTTCTTTGAAAATTATGGACAGGGGTTTTCCAACTGGTCTGGTGATATGCCACCCCCAAGTGGCACACTCTTATTGAAAGGAACCTTGTCTGTTCTACCAGATACAGTGAATGCTGGTGAGTCAGTTGAGTTTACTTTAAACCTCGATGTTTCTGCGATGACCATAACAGGAAAAAGTGGTGCAACAATAAAAGCCTCCGGAGAACGGATATGGTCACTAGACACAACAAAACTCCTTGGAGAGCAGGTTGATTTTCAGGCAATCCCTGATCCAGAACTACTCGGAGTAGGTATTGGATCACCAGTCCCTGATCTCATCCTTCGTAGCACGAAGAGAATACAATCAGTTTCCATTCCTGAAACAGGAAAACCGGGAGTGTATCCAATCCGTGCATTTATAAAAGGAACTGACCTTCGGACAAATTCGGTAAACCTAACAGTATTAAACGGTTCTGCGACTTCAGAATTCAATAATTCGAGTGTATTAGAAGAACCAGGTAAAACACTGGAAATTACTTCACTAGCGATTACAATACCAGTAAAATCTGATTCTGAAAATCAAACATCAGATCTCCAGATAGGTGCAATAAACGGTAAGATAATAAACGAGCGTGAAATTCACGTTACCAGCATCTATCCCTTTACAGGAGGGGCCGGCAACACCATGGGAATTAAAATATATGGGGATCACTTCACATCCCCGGTGTATGTGACCCTTGTTAAGGATAATATGGTAATTGATGCATATAATTACTGTTTTGCCGAAAACCAGAAGTATGGTGTAGTCATGATTGACATCCCTGTGGATGCTGAATTGGGTACCTGGAATCTGGTGATAACAACAAAGACTGGAAAAGCAACCATCCCATTTGAAGTCACCTCCAAACTCATAGAACCTGTAATTCTGTCAGTAGATGCACCAGTCCTGACACCTGACGCTGCAGAGGACGTTTCAATTACCGGACGAGAATTAATTGAACCGTGTGAGGTCTTATTGGCAGGAGATAACCTTAAGTGGTTTTCATTCTATCCAAAGCCTGTTGTGATGCACAATGCCATGAAAATACGGGTAAAAATTGATGCTCCATTATCTGAGGAGATTACTTCAGGCAAAATGGATCTTTGCGTCTGGAATACTGATGGTGTAGCTTCAACATATAAAAAAGCAATCTCATTTTCTCTTGAATAAAATATCCCTTATTTTATCTCATTTTCAAGTACACTCATAAAATAAAGAAGGAAATTATGCCTTTTCATCGCAATTTCCTCTGCTGTTTGAGTGTACATAAGATCTTTTAACTTCAACAATTTCTCATATACATGACTCACTGCATCAGGAATATCGCTATTTCGCTCTCCAGAGGAAATAAATGTCCGGGCAATCCCTACCGCACCAATTGCATCAAGATTATCAGCATCAGACAATATTTTTGCTTCTAATGTAACAGGTACCGGATCAGAACTAAACCGGTGAGCCTCAATTGCATGTTGAATGAGTGGGATATATGGATCATTATACCCTATTGATGTGAGATATTCTCCGGCAATTCTTGCCCCTTCTTTTTCATGAGGTATGCCAGTCTTTTTTTCAACCGGGCGGGCAATATCATGAAACAGTGCAGCAGGGATCAATATATCCAGATTTGCCTGCTCTTTCATCCCGATGGTGTGACACAGATCTGTCACACGCAACGTATGATCAAATCCATGAGAACCAGGCTCATACAATATCCTCTGCACATATTCTTTTATACTAAAAAATGTTTCGTTCATATTAATTTAAAAACTAAATATTTCAGATTTTCATCCTTCAATTTTTTAAAATAATTTCGGCCAGTCATTCTAAATGGGCTATGTATATATGATTTCTATCTGATCCTAATCAAATAGCAAGAGAGGGGAAAAACTAAAGGTGAACTCAATCAGCACATGAACAATTGGATCAACCAATAAGAATCCTGATAATTCAATGTAGCATAAAATGGTATATATAAACAATAACTGTTCATCATCCAATACAGAGACAAACATTAAAACTCCAGCATCAGTAATTGACTTATCATGGCAGTATGGAAGTGTAGTATATGCGAATATCTGTACGATGAAATGTCTGGAGATCAATCTACCAATATTCCACCAGGAACCCCTTTTTCATCAATTCCGGATACCTGGCGATGCCCCATCTGTCATGCAGATAAAACTGCATTCAAACGAGTATTAGAGAATAGTCCTTTTACTGCTAATCTCCCTACGGTTTCTGAAGCAATAATAAAAAACCTGGTCCATTTTGGGATCATTGAGTATTTCGGAGTTCCCGGAACAAGCAGTCTTGGTATCATCGACGCCATCCGAAAAAATGATAATGCACGATTTACTCTCTTTCGTCATGAAGAAAATGCTGCAATGGCCGCATCAGCGTACAATAAACTCACCGGAAAAATAGCCGCATGTGTCACTATTGCGGGTCCGGGAGCTACCAACCTGACCACCGGCCTGTATGATGCCAAGGAAGATAGAGCATCTGTCCTTTCAATAAACGGACAGGTAGAGATGCAATATGCTGGTCCGGGAGGCTTTCAGGAGATAGATCAGGACGCATTTTTCAGACCGGTGACTGTTTTCAATAATACCATTTATGATAAGAAAATGACAATAAAAATTCTAACCATGGCAGTGCAACATGCGGTAGTAAGAAATGGTGTTGCACAGATATCAGTTCCAAACGATATTCAAAAACAGGAGATTGATCCAGAGTATGCTACAGTCCATGGAGTTATTCCAAATCGGATGATTCGTCCAGATAATGAAACCCTACAAAAAGCAATAACCCTTATTCATTCATCTACATCTCCGGTAATCCTTGCTGGGTGGGGAGCACATTCCTACCCATCTCAGGTAGAAACATTTGCAGAAAGAATAGATGCTCCAATCCTCTCAACATTTCGTGCAAAAGGAATAATTCCTGATGAACATCCACTGTATGCAGGTATTCTCGGAACGGTTGGATCTCCTGGAGCACGAACAATGGTTGAACAGGCAGATCTGCTCATCACTCTTGGAGTTGGATTTTCTAAGATGACCCGAGTTCCAGAACATACCAGGATAATACAAGTCGATTATGATCCTATTCGTCTTGGCAGGGGAAAAGATACTCTTCCGGTGTATGGAGATGTCGGAGAAGTCTTAAGAGAAATACTTCAAGGTATCCCATCCTCTTCTCATTCAAGTGCAAGAAATCGGGTCGAACAGGTAAAAAAACCATGGGAGGAGATCAGAAAAACTGAAGCAGATGATCGTTCCACTCCTATACGGCCTCCATATATCATGGAAATCCTCTCTAAAATTATTCCATCCGATGCCATAATTTCAGTAGATGTCGGTGAAAATGGCTGGTGGTTTGGAAGAAATTTTCGAATGAAGGGTCAGAAATTTGTCATGTCTGGATATCTTGCTACTATGGGATTTGGATTTCCCGGAGCAATCGCGGGAAAAATCGCATATCCAGAAAAACGAGTGTTTTGCATTACCGGAGATGGCGGATTTGCAATGGCAATGGGTGATTTTGTTACAGCTGTTAAATATGATCTCCCCATGGTAGTAATTATCCTCAATAACCATGAACTCGGAATGATCCAGGTTGAACAGCAGATAGAAAAATATCCTAACTATGCAACTGCCTTGCATAATCCGGACTTTCTTTTATATGCCAAATCATGCGGAGGTGAAGGTATCAGGGTAGAAAAACCTGAGGAACTTGAGTCAGCGGTAATCTGGGCAACCAGTCAAGATTGTCCTGTGATCGTTGATGTAATCACTGATCCCAGACGATTTGTGTAACACATATTTGCATTCTGTTCTGATCAATAAGAATACATAAAAAAAATTATATGATTATGCAGGTATCTTATACTCCATTCCGGGCTCAAGAATAACTGCTGTCATATCTGTCGTTTCATTAATCGCCCGGGCAAACTCAGAAACATCCTGACGTATCTTTTCAAACGTATTGTAATGTATTGGAATTACAATTGGAGCACCGATAAACTCTGCAGCCATCATCCCTTCTCCTGGACCCATCGTATATCTCCCTCCAACCGGGATAAGAGCCACATCAGGATGGTATAACTCACCGATAAGACGCATATCTGAAAACAGACCTGTATCACCTGCATGATACACAGTCACCCCATCCATCCGGATGATAAATCCAGCTGCACTACCACCATACATACCTATTCCTGCCTCTTCTATCCAGGATGAATGCAATGCCTGCGTCATGGTAAATGAAACATCATCCACAACAATAGTCCCACCGATATTCATTGCTTCAGTAGTGCACCCCTTCCCCCGGAGGTAATGAGCGATCTCATTATTGGTAATTATCGGGACCGAATATGATGCGGCAATACCCAGATGATCTGCATGAGCATGGGTCACTGCAACAAGATCAGGTTTAATCCTGATATCACTATCTGGAACGGAGGGATCAATCAGGATGGATTTCGAACCTTCCAGTACGATACAGGAATGGCCAGGATAAATAATTTTCATAAAAAATGTTCAGGTGATGTCAATCAACTCTGCTTCGGTAATGTCTATGGATTCACCAAAGGCATCTTTCGTTGCAGAGGAAGTCATACTCTCAGTAAGATCACGGTCTTCCATCACGTCACGGATACGTTCGAGATACTGATCCATCTCCCGATCAACCATGGCTTCAAGGACATGCCGGTATTCACGAAGGGTTGACGGACTTATCCCCAATTCCTCACTTATCTCCTTCATTGTTTTACCAGAAACAAGCAGGTGCTCCATCTGGTTCCGATCAAACGGCATCTTAAAGTCAAGTTCACGGAAGAGTTTCATCCTGACCCGGGCACGAGCAACAGTCTTGGAGAGTTTTTCATCACCAAGTTCCCTCGCAATTTCCGTATCGTTTTTACCACCGTAGTAAGCACAAATCAACTTTGCAAGCTGAATAGGTTTCAGCTTGGTCTTAAAGAAGCCCTGGTCGAGGAGTTCTCTCATTATGAGAGCAATTTCTCGCTCGACAGCATCACTATCACGGAGCGTACCATGGATCTTCTTCATCGGTTCCACAATTTTTGTGTTACCGGTCATATTGGCGAACAGTTGTAACAGCTGTTCTTTCTTCGCGACCTCTTCAGGCATTAGGACTCACACACGCTAGGGTTACCGATATAGATACCGCTGAAATTATTTAAGTTTGTTGGAATTTTTACGAAATATGACCACAATCTATTATATGGTCATAGCAAATGAGGCGTAAAAGTGCAACAGAGTCACCCTTCATGGTAGGACAGGGTTTATCATCACCATCTGGTTCAGCAGGTGGGAGGGCAGATTCAGAAGAAAATCTTCATTGTAGTTGAGAGCAATATGTAACCCGGTTTGTGATCCCAGATGAGCGATGTCTTTGATAATGTGATGGATCTGGCAAAACGCAGAGGGTTTGTCTGGCCAACTACAGAATGCTATGGCTCGGTTGCAGGGTTTATCGATTACGGCCCTCTTGGAACGTTAGTCAAACGCCGTATCGAAGACCTCTGGCGCCAGTTCTATGTAATCTCGGAAGGATATTACGAGATAGAATGCCCAACCATCGGCCAGGAGGCCATGTATATCGCATCCGGACATGTCAAGGGTTTTTCTGACAAGATGTGTCAGTGTCCGGCATGCAATGAATACTTGCGGGCTGACCATGTAGCTGAAGCCCACAATGTCCCGAACGCTGCAACCCTCTCCTGTGAGGCTCTTGCAGAAAAAATATGTACACTCCCCTGTCCTGCATGTAATGAGGTTCTTGGAAAAGTAGATGTTTTTACCTTCAACCTGATGTTTCAGACTACCATTGGACCTGGTTCACAGAGAAAAGGATATTTACGGCCCGAGACAGCTCAAGGTATCTTTGTTGATTTTGGTCGGTTACTCCGGTTTTACCGTGATAAGCTTCCCTTTGGAACCGTGCAGATCGGGCGCTCATATCGGAATGAGATATCTCCCAGGCAGGGAATGATCCGGCTTCGTGAATTCACCCAAGCAGAGGCTGAGATCTTTGTTCACCCTGAGATGAAGGATCACCCGAATTTTGAACGGTATGCAAATTATGCATTTCCTCTTCTCTCATCAGAGCAACAGCTTGGAGGACTTGAGGCAAAAACCTACACCATGAAAGATGCTGTTGCACAGGGAGTTATTGCGAACGAATACGTCGCCTACTATCTGGCCCTGACCCACGAACTGCTCGTCACGATTGGGGTAATTCCAGAACGTCTCAGATTCCGTCAACACCTCCCAGATGAACGTGCACATTATGCAGAAGATTGTTGGGATGCTGAGATTTTCTCCGAACGGTTTGGATGGGTTGAGACGGTAGGAATTGCAGATCGTACAGATTATGACCTGAAAGCCCATGCTGATCAGAGTGGCGATTCTTTTACCGCATATATCCAGTTTGAGGAGCCACGCCGGGAAATGAGACGGGTCATCAATGCTAACATGGGTGTGCTCGGTCCACAGTACCGGGGAAAAGCCAAGGTTATATCAGATGCCCTGCAGGAGGTCACTCCCGGCCCGGATGGAGCAACCGTTGTCATCGATGGGGAAGAGATCTTTGTCCCGGCTGAACTCTACGAGGTGAAAGAAGAAGAGGTGGATGTCCGTGGTGTTGATGTCAGACCTCATGTCATCGAACCAAGTTATGGTATAGACCGGATGATCTATGCCGTACTTGAACACTCATACCATGAAGAGGAAGTCGAGGGTGAAGTCAGGAAAGTGATGCGGTTCCCGAGCAGAATCGCTCCCGTTCAGGTTGCAATATTCCCACTTATGTCACGCGACGGACTGGATAAAATGGCAAAAGAAATTACCAGAACGCTTCAAATGCAGGGTATTCTTGCTGAATATGATGACTCAGGGGCAATCGGGCGTCGGTATCGCAGACAGGACGAGATAGGAACGCCATTTGCTGTGACGGTTGACTATGACTCACTTGAAGATAATACCGTAACTCTTCGTGACCGTGACAGCATGGAACAGATCCGAATTTCAAAAGACCAGCTTGCTGATCTGATACCAGCCCTTATCAGGGGTAAAAGCTCATTCTCTTCACTCATCTGATGGATTATATCTCCCATCCTTTTGTTGTTCCGGAGACAATGCAAAAGAGGACATACCAGTTCTCTATCTCCATGAACGCTCTTGAGGGAAATACACTTGTTGTTATTCCGACAGGCCTTGGAAAAACAGCAATTGCACTTATTGTTGCAGCTTCCCGTCTGTACCAGAACGGGGGGAAGGTGCTGATGATGGCCCCGACAAAACCTCTGGTCGAGCAGCACCTTCGCTATTTTCAGACTCATCTCGCCATCCCCGGAGATGATAACACAAAGTTTGCGATGTTCACCGGAGAAGCATCACCGGATAAGAGAACTCAAGAATGGATGGCTGCATCGGTGATTCTGGCTACCCCTCAGGTTATTAAAAATGACATCATAGCCGGCAGGTATGATCTCTCGGATGTGTCACTCCTTATTGTGGACGAAGGACATCGTGCAGTCGGAAATTATGCCTATGTCTTTTTGGCAGACCGATACATACAGACAGCAAAAGAACCGCTCATCCTCGCAATGACTGCATCTCCAGGGGGAAATAAGGAAAAGATCGCAGATATTGTCGAGAACCTGCATATCAAATCAATTGAAACAAGGACCGAGAACGACCCGGATGTGAAACCATATGTCCACGAAAAAGAAGTTGAGATCATCCATGTCGATCTTCCGGCAGAACTAAAAATCGCTCTTGAAGATCTAAAAGCACTCGTCAGTGATCGACTTAACCAGCTGAAACAAGCAGGTTTTCCAGTTATCGACCAGTCTTCCCTTTCAATGAAGGCACTCCAGGAGATATCAGCAATTATCCAGCAACGGATTGCAGAACGGGATGCTTCAGGATTTGCTGCGGCCAGTATCCATGCTGAACTGATGAAACTCAGGCATGCCATTGGTTTGGCAGAGTCACAGGGTTGTATGGTCCTGAAAGCCTACCTGAACAAACTCCTCGCAGAAGGAAATGCACCAGGCGGGTCAAAGGCATCAAAGAGGATTGCCTATGATCCCAGGTTCATGAGGCTGCTGAACCGGTCCATCGAATGGAAGGAGGAATGCCACCCGAAACTCCTTATCCTCCCTGACCTGGTACAGTCTATCCTGGAGGAATCACCGGAGACCAGGATCATCATCTTTGCGACCTATCGGGACACGGTCAAGATGATCGTTGATACTCTGCAGGCAACGGGAATTTCTGCAGAACGGTTTGTTGGTAAAGCAAACAAGGATCAGGAGAAAGGACTCTCCCAAAAGAGACAAATTGCTACTATAAGCAGGTTCCGTGAGGGAGAATTTTCCGTATTAGTCGCTACGTCAGTCGGAGAGGAAGGATTAGATATCCCCTCAACCGATGTGGTAATCTTCTATGAGCCGGTCCCCTCTGAGATCCGGAGTATACAGAGAAAGGGAAGAACCGGGCGTCACAGCACTGGACGAATAATTGTTCTGGTTACCAGGAAAACTGCTGATGAGACCTTTCAGATAGTCTCCAGAAGAAGGGAGAAAGCGATGGCAACCGGCATGAAAAATATTGTTGGTCATGAGAAAAAAATTCTCCAGACCGCACTCCCTCTGGATCAGGAAGAACTGCAAAAAGCGAAAGAAACACAAGAGGAGTACTTCTCAGGACCAAAGATTATCATTGATGATCGGGAACTGGTATCAAAGGTTGCCGAATACCTCTCCTCTGCCGGAGCAGTTATACGGATTGAACGGCTTTTTCAGGGCGATTATAAAATTGGTGATAGGATTCTTGTTGAGCGGAAGACTTCCCGTGATTTTGTTGATAGTCTCATCGACCGGGATCTCCTTGATCAGCTCAGAGATATGGCTAGGGTGTGCCCAAAACCTGTCCTGATTATTGAGGGGGGTGATATCTATGCTCAACGGGACATTCACCCGAATGCTATCAGAGGTGCTCTTGCTGCAATTTCTGTCTCCATGGGAATCACGATCTTTCAGACCCGGGATCCGGGTGATACCGCAGACCTGCTCCTGGTCCTTGCACGGAGGGAAGAAGAGAACGGATTTACGGAACGAGGATCCAGCCAGAAAGAGACATACGAGAGTCTTGCATCAGCTCAGGAGGCAATCATGAGTGCATTCCCGGATCTTGGGCCAAAATATGCCCGTGCACTCCTCACAGCATTTGGTTCGCTTAAAGCCATCATCGATGCTGAAAAAGAGGATCTTCTTCATATCCCAGGTATCGGTGCAAAAAAAGCAGAGATGATTTACGAGTTATCCCGTCGGCCGTACCCGTAAAGAAGAAGTGCATATGCTTCAGCCCCTTTCTTAACCGATTCCATCAGGGTAAGAATCCGGGTACTGTCCTGTTCCTCGCGTGCCTGAATCAGAAGAGCCCGAAGGGTGAGAGAAAACTCATCTTCAAGGCCTCCGGGTGCAACTGGTACCTGTTGTGACAGTACCGGCCTGGAAGTTGGTAATGGAACAGTGGTAGGCTGCTGTTCATGGTGTGATCGTGCAACCTGTTCTTCCTGGCAGACAACACACAGAGTCTCGCCTTTATATTCAAAGAGTGGTGAATGGCAGACCGGACAGGTCTTTGACAGCATCTTCCCTCCCTTCAAGAGGTACTCGGCCATAATCTCATCAGGGCTTTTTATTTTAGTCATCGGTCAGTACTGTTTTATGGGGTGGGGGTCTACTTATAAGCGAAGGTTCCAGCAGGTGATAATATGCCAACTCCAGAACAAACCATCGATATCTGTATCCAGATGTTATCCGCCATTATTGACGATGGCACCATCCCCAGAAATATCCGCCGTGTAGCAGATGAGACCCGTACTATTCTCCAGAACCAGGATCGCCAGCTTGGTCTTCGGGCAGCAGAGGCAATTTCAAAGATTGATGAAATCAGCAGTGACCCAAACATGCCGGTTCATGCACGAACCCGTGTCTGGGAATTAGTGTCGCAACTTGAAACTGTACCGCTCGATTAAACGTACATCCTATTTTCGGAGGAGAGAAATCTTCCTCCAGGGCCTTTTGGTCAGACGAAAATGAAACATGACCGTAGTCATTCACCAATGATAGTTATTACAAGGTGACGATCCCGACGTGGCCTCATATCTAGTTCAAGGAGAACAATCTGTTGCCATGTTCCGAGTATAAGCGCGCCATCACGTATCGGAATAGTGAGCGAAGGTCCAACCATTGCTGCTTTTACATGGGATCTTCCATTGCCGTCGCCCCACCGACTATCGTGAGCATAGGTAATATCAGACGGAGCACAGACCGACAGAGCTCGAGAGAGGTCGTTGAGAACTCCTGGTTCATATTCGATGGTCGTCACTGCTGCTGTAGATCCAGTCACAAACACATGGCACAGACCGATTTTGACTCCAGATAAACAGACTGTCTCCTGCACTTTTCCAGTAATATCAACAATGTCCCCTTCTCCCCTGGTTGACAGAGTTATGGTTCCGGATACTGCCATCCATTGACTGTTGCATTCAGCATGCAAGATTTTTTCGGAAAAAAGAATAAAAATAGATTTAGTCTAGTTTTTTGATTACTTTATTGGCTATCTTCAGGGCACAGTAGTCACCGCACATGGTGCAGGCGTCAGTATCAGCTGATGCACGCTCACTTCTTATCTGTCGTGCACGGGCAGGATTAATAGCAAGGTTGAACTGGGCTTCCCAGTCAAGATCACGACGGGCATGACCCATAGCAAGATCCTGGTCACGTTTGTTCAGTTTGATCATGTCACCAACATGTGCTGCGATCCGACTGGAGAAAACACCTTCATAAACCTCTTCCGGATTTGGTAAGGCGAGGTGTTCTGCAGGAGTTACATAGCAGATAAAGTCAGCACCATACATGGAGGACATGGCAGCACCAATAGCCGAGACACGGTCATCATATCCTGGTGCAATGTCAGTAACGATAGGACCAAGCATGTAAAATGGTTTATTACCCGACATACGCTTCATCAGCTTGACGTTTGTCTCAATCTCATCAAGGGGCACATGACCCGGACCTTCAACTATAACCTGGATACCCATTTCATGAGCACGGTCACCAAGTTCTGCGTTGATTATCAGTTCCTGAATCTGTGCACGGTCGGTTGCATCATGGACAGCTCCTGCCCGCATTCCATTCCCAGTTGAGAGGGTTACCTCATGCTCTTTCAAGATCTCACACAGGTAATCAAACTCCGCATAGAGGGGATTTTCCTTGTCATTGTGAAGCATCCATGCAGTAAGGAAGGCACCACCACGCGAACAGAGACCTCCGTGTCGTCCCTGGCGCTGAAGCCGTTCAAGGGTGATCCGGTTTATACCGGTGTGAATTGCCATGAAATTGGTTCCAAGTTTTGCCTGCTCCTCAGTGATACGGAAGAGGTCATCTTCCCGCATATGGATGACTGCTCCATCTTTTCTTGCAGCTTCGATAAAAGCCTGATACAATGGAACTGAACCAACGGAGAGTGTGGTCGCTTCAATACACCGTCTGCGAACCTCAACAAAGTCGCCACCAGTTGAGAGTTCCATAATGGTATCGGCACCAGCACGCTCTCCAGCTTTTACCTTCTCAACTTCCATATCCACATCGACGATATCGGTCGAGGTTCCAACAGAACAGTTCACCTTGGTTTTCAGCCCTCCACCAATACCACAGAATTTTACTTTTCTATAGGGTGATACCGGGATTACTATCTGGCCACCTGCGATCCCCCTTCGGATAAAATCTTCAGTAACGCCTTCCTGGGCTGCTACGACCTTCATTTCTTCGGTGATGATGCCTTTTCTTGCATCCTCGACTATTGACATAGCCTATATGTTCATTTAGAAGATACATAAAGGCTCTTTTTTACAAAAGAGAGTCAATTTTTGTTTATTTGAAAACAAGAAATATTGTTCTGCCTTGAATTCACCCTGAATATTCTATAGCTGGGAGATCAAACCTTCATGAGTAGTGTCTGAATCAATACATATCAACTTCGGAGGTTTTGTTCCTCTCAGCACGGTAGACTGGCGGGGAAAATCAGTTTGCGTCGTATTTTTTCGAGGGTGCCCGGTCAAATGTTGGTACTGTCACAACCAGAGCATCCTGTCTGGTGAAGATAGAAGACCCGTTGATGAAATCAAAGAACTCATCCGCTCTTCATCATTACTCATCAGTGGAGTCATTTTTTCGGGAGGTGAAGCAACCATGCAACCAGCTGCGCTTTTTTCACTGGCAGAATACAGCAAATCTATCGGGCTTTCTACCGGGTTACATACAAACGGAGTATATCCGGATGTAATCAAAAAGCTAATCGATAAACGACTTATTGATCATATCGCCCTTGATGTCAAAGCTGAATGGAACTTGTATACCGTAAGGGGGAAAGAACGAGCAGTTGGAAAACAGGTTAAGGATTCACTGACACAATGTACTGCAGCCTACCATTCCGGAACACTCCCCGGTTTTGAAGTCGTGGTAACCTTGTTTCCAGGATATGGGGAAGAAGTCATGACAATTTCCCATGACGTTGCCCCTGATATTGACCTGGTTTTACAACAGGGAGTATTGATGGGTATCAGACCTCTTGATATACATAATCTGCAAAAAATAGCAGACCGCTTAGGCCGGAAAGTCAGAATACGCACTCGAAGTGATGGAGAAATAATATATGAGAGTAATAGCAGTAGTGGGGATGCCAGGATCAGGGAAAGGTGAATTCTCCGCTATCGCACAGGAAATGGGAATCCCGGTTGTGGTGATGGGCGATGTTATCAGAGAAGAAGTAAAAAACCAGGGCCTTCCTCCGACCGATGAAAGTATGGGAATTATAGCTCGAGGGCTCAGAGAAAAATATGGCATGGCGGCAATAGCTCATGTATGTGTACCAGTGATTGCCCGGCAACAAGCATCTGTGGTACTGGTTGACGGAGTAAGAGGGGATGCAGAAGTTACTCTGTTCTCAGATTCATTCCCTGAATTCTCCCTCGTCTCCATCGAATCACCGCTCATCACCCGGTTCGCACGATTGTCCGAACGGGGACGAACAGATGACCTGCAAAATATTCATGAACTCATTGCCAGGGATGAACGGGAATGTTCGTTTGGACTTGGAAAAGCAATGGAACTTGCATCTGTGAAGATAGATAATACCGGAACCAGAGAAGAGTTTCAGGAGAAGGTCAGGAAGTATCTGGCTGGGATGAAGTCTACATGAATATCAAATATTTTTTTGGGTCCTCGTCAAAAGTCTGGGAAGACATTTCGTGGATTTATGGCATTGAAGAGGCAGGATTTGATGGGTGGGAGATCTGTGCAGATGGGAATTACCATTTTGGTAAGAAAGATCAGTACGAGAGAGTTATCGAAACTCTCCGATCTACAACCCTGCAGGCAACAGTCCATGCTCCGTTTGGTGACCTCAATCCTGCTGCAATCAATGATCCTATTTGGCGGGAGACGGTCAGGCAACTCTCAGAGTGCATCAGATTATCATCAGAGATTACCGATCGGATAACCATCCATCCCGGATACCTTTCCTGCACCGGAAAACTGGTCCCCGATAAAATCTGGCAACTGCAAAAGGAAGCAATGAGGGAGATAGGAAAAGCTGCAACAGAATACGGGGTTATCGCCTGCCTTGAAAACATGCCAGATATCCATGACTTCCTTTGCAGATATCCCGAAGAGATAGAAGGGATTATCGAAGGGATCGAAGGAGTCTCCATGACGATTGACTTTGGTCATGCGAATACAATGGGAAAGGTAAATGACTTTATCAAGGCACTCAAATCTGCTTCTCATGTCCACATCCATGATAACCATGGGAAATCTGATGAGCACCTTGCTATCGGTGAAGGAACGATAGACTGGAACAAGGTTTCGAAAGCCCTTATAAGAGAATACCGGGGAGTAGTGGTTGTAGAGGGAAGATCAATTCCTGAAGCAAAACGCTCCCTAGCCCAGGTATGGGGGTGGAGATAATAGCCGGAGAGACCCTGCAGCTCTTTTTCCTTGGAACATCAGGGGCACTTCCTACCATATCACGGAATCTTCCCTGCATACTTTTAAAGTGGGGATCTCATGATCTGATCTTTGACTGTGGAGAGGGAGCTCAGCGACAGATGATGAAGGCGCGTGCAGGGTTCTCACCCGAAGTCATCTACATATCTCACTGGCATGCAGACCATTTTCTCGGGATCATTGGCCTTCTTCAGACCATGTCCTTTAACGGACGGGAGCAGCCACTGACTATCGTTGGTCCTGATTGTGTCCATGATATGGTCACTGATATCAAAGGATTATGTAGAACCAGGCTGGGATTCCCAGTAGAATCTCAAAAGGTGCGGGGGGGTGATCTGCTCATCTATGAAGGGTATTCAATCCGGGTCTTTGGAGTAGATCATGGCATTCCCGGGGTAGGATATATATTTGAAGAGAATATGAGACCTGGGCGGTTTAACCGTGAACGTGCCATCGAGCTGGGTATCAGACCCGGACCGCTCTTTGGAAAGCTGCAAAGGGGATCTCCGGTTACCATCACAATTGACGGCGAAGAAAGGGTCATTACTCCGGATATGGTTATGGGCCCACCCCGGCCAGGAAGAAAAGTTATTTATACCGGGGATACCCGGCCGGTTCTTTCAGAACTTGCAGATATCGGAGAGGATGCAGATCTCCTCATCCATGATGCGACGTTTGACCACCAGGAAGAGGAGCGGGCAAGAGAGTTCATGCATGCAACTGCGGCAGAAGCAGGTATTGTTGCACAAGCCCTGAAAGCCCACCGCCTGGCTCTCTTCCATTTCAGTACCCGGTACACATCAATCGATACCCATATAGCCGATGCAAAAACCCATTTTTCAGGAGAGATCCTAGCCCCGGATGATCTTACTGTTTTCGATGTCCCCTTCAGGGATGTATAACCATTTTTCTCAGCAATGCAAATGAAGTTAGACGAAATCCCTTATCGGATCATTCCAGACAGATCTCCTGAAATAGGAGAAAAGACGATACTATCAACACTCATATGAACCGCTCCGTGAACACGAGTGGTATTCTTCTGACGCGATACATTACATTCCGCCTTCAAAGGAGCAGAATTTTTTGAATTCCTGCTGCCGGCTGACGGGCCGGATCTCGCTCTGGTGAATAGTATGCCAACAGGAACAGAGACAATAGTTTACAGCTTGGGCGATGGGTGCAGTATTACTGACATCGTCATTGGAAAGACATATACAGGAACAATCCAGGGTTTTGCAAATTTTGGGGCGTTCGTATATCTGAATAGTTCAATCAAGGGGCTCATCCACAAGTCCAATATGCTTATGAGTCACCAGGAGGGTGACACGGTCATTGTTAGGGTTGGAAACATCCGTGACAATGGGAATATTGACCTCGAGGAGATCGTCATCTCATCATACCAGATACAACCAGTCGTTTGCAAAAGACGGACAACTAAACTTGAGGAATTAAATAAAAAAGTTGGACGATCCGTTACTCTTGAATGTCAGGTGGCCCAGGTAAAACAGACATCGGGGCCCACCATCTTCACACTTGTGGACGAAAGTGGAACTGAAAATGCAGCAGGGTTTATTGAAGCAGGAAAACGTGCTTTTCCAGATGTAAACCAGGGAGACACCGTCCGGGCAACCGGAGATGTAATGATGCGTGGAGGTCAGGTCCAGGTTGAATTGGCCAGGCTTGAAGTCCTACATGGCCCAGAAGCAAAGGAAGTACTTGACCGGATCGAGCAGGCTATCGATGATCGGGCGGAGCCGGAAGAAATTTCTCTTCTTATCGAAAGTCCGGTGCTTGAAAAACTCAAACCTGAAATGAGAAAGATTGCAAAACAGATTCGTCGTGCAGTTTTTACCGCCCAGCCAATATTGCTCCGCCACCATGCAGATGCTGATGGTATCTGTTCAGCAGTTGCCATTGAGCAGGCCGTTGTTGCCCTTATTAACGACTCTGGTGGAGATTATGATACTGCAAATTATCTTTTCAAACGTGCACCGTCGAAAGCTCCATTCTATGAGATAGAAGACATTGTCCGTGACCTGGATTATGCGACCCGTGACAACATCAGGTTCGGGCAAAAGATGCCCCTTATCATGCTGACTGACAATGGTTCCACAGAAGAAGATCTTCCTGCGATGAAGATGGCAAAGGTCTATGGTATCCCCATGATCGTCTTTGACCACCATCATCCGGATGAAATTGTGGACCAGTACCTCAATGCTCATGTCAATCCCTACCACGTTGATGGAGATTATGGGATAACAGCGGGAATGCTGGGGACCGAAATTGCCAGGCTCATCTTCCCAGGAGTGGATCAACAGGTGCGCCATATCGCCGCTGTTGCTGGAGTTGCCGATCGGAGTGAAGCACCTGAAAGACAGCAGTACCTGAACCTTGTCGCTGAGCGGTACACTGAAGAGGATTGCAGAAAAATCGCTCTTGCCCTTGATTATATACAGTTCTATCTCAGATTTAATGACGGAAAAGAACTTATCAAGGATATTCTGGACCTGAACGGTGATCATGACCGATACCGGAATATGGTTGATCTCCTGGTCGCTGAAGCTGAGTTTGCGATCTCTGAACAGGTGAAAACCTGTATGCCGCATGTCATCTCTTCATCTTTACCAAATGGAGCGCACCTCTTCCAAATTGATGTCGAGATCCATGCTCACAAATTTACATTCCCACCACCAGGAAAAACATGTGGTGAGGTTCATGATCGGTTATGTCAACAATATGCCGGAGAACCTGTTGTTACACTTGGATTCGGGCCTGATTTTGTTGTGCTAAGATCCCGGGGTGTCCTCATGAATATTCCCCAAATGGTCCGCGAACTCCGTGATGAGATATCAGGAGCAGGAGTTAATGGTGGAGGCCATCTGGTCGTAGGAAGCATCAAATTCGTTGAAGGAATGAGAAAAGATGTTATTTCACGTCTTTCCGAAAAAATTGGAGAATTTCCAACAGCCTGATATTAGTCATGATAAATCATGATAATTAGAGTAGTTTTAAATGTCTGCAATTGAATGTGTAAAGTACGCTGATGGAGGTCGCATAATGCCATCACACTTAAAATTTAGAGAGAAGTACAACGAGACTCAGTCCCGGCTTATTACTTACCTCAGAAAAGGGCTCGATTCAGGAAGGCATTATTTCAAGTCCAAGTATATTGCAAAAGACCTGGGACTGTCTTCCAAAGAAGTGGGGACCAATATGGCAATTCTTGCAGAAATCTGTCAGGAACTGACCATAGTCAAGTGGAGCTACTCAAACAGCACCACTTGGATGGTATCCCCAGTAAAGAATTAAATCTTTTTTTCCCGAATGCATGAGTATGAAAGAGATCATTTCATTTGAGTCAGACTTAGAATTTGTCGGAGACATTAACGAATTTAAAGACTGTCTGATGTCACAGGATAACACACAAAATGATCCAAAAGTTCTCTGGTTTAACATCGATGTTCCAAAGGGACATGGATTACAGCCAGGTGACCGGGTCAAAATCACTGTAGAAAAAGTTTGAAGTTATTACATAGGATGCATGGAAATTCCGTGCATTTCTGTTCTTTTTTATAAATCAGTACTCATCACGCCTCATGAGTTCTTTTTATAAGTTCTTCTTTAATCTTCTCACGGTTTGATTTGCGGATAAGATAATACGCGATTCCCAAGGACAATATCAGGATTCCGAGCCCGATAAGATGCATGTCTGTTACCTCCGAATCAAGCAGGATAACCTTTCGTGCAACCGCTGTCATCGCAACCATGACTATTACTTCCACGTGAATAACATGATCGCGAAGATAAGTCAGGATTGACTCAAAAAACTCAATACCTATGAGAACCAGGAGGAAATATCCAAATATCTGGATAATCTCATGGCTTTCCAAAATAAATCCGCTATCATCAACAAGAAACATGAATACAGTAATTCCAAGATTGATAATTGAAACAACAAGAACGATACCAAGCAGGATGAGAAGAATCAGATACATGAGTCGATGAAAGGATTTGATAGAATCAATCATTTCACATTAGTTGTTTCTCATGGCAAAGAAAAATGCCGGCTCTTTTAAAAAAAGAATTATGTGTCTTTCATGAAAAATGCTGTGATGATCCCAATAAGTGCAAGTACGGCCACTACGGGAAATACTCCGAGGTACGAACCTGTTGCGTCACGGATGTATCCTGCGATCTGTGGCCCGGCGATTGCACCTGCCCCATATGCAAGAAAGATTACTCCATAACATCGCGGGTAATCACCAGTTCCAAAGAACCGGGCAGTAGAAGCAGGAGCTATTGCAAGCCATCCACCAAGGCATCCCCACAGAAGGGCAAATGCCAGTATGTATACCGGAACTGAAGGGACAGATGCAATAAGCAATGATGCTCCTCCGATAAGGATAAATGAGACAATTGCCGTATTCCGGGGATTTATCATATCGGTCAATGCCCCGAAGACCGGCCTTCCTCCTCCATTAAAAATTGCAAAAAATCCGACAAGCATAATCCCAAGAGTTGCCTCAATCCCGACCACTTCTGATCCAACCGGTTTTGATATTGATATTGCCATAAGACCAGCCAGACAGCCGATAAAATAACATAGCCAAAGGGCATAAAACCGTCCTGACCTGACCATTTCTGGAAGGGCTGTTGAACAGGCACATGAAGCAGCTGCTGGAGATCCAGCAAAGCCTTTGGGAGTCCAGCCAGATGGCGGAAACCTGAATGGAATAGCCAGGAGTAGAGTCAGAATTAAAAATGCTAGTCCAAATATCCGAAACGTTCCCATGACCCCTGTTATCCCAATCAATACACCTGCAAGATTTGCAGTGATAAATGCCGAAAACCCAAATCCCAGTAGGACAAGGCCAACTGCAAATCCCCGTCGATCAGGAAACCATCTGGCAGCTGCTGCAACAGGGGCTCCATATGCAATACCCACACCAAGTCCGCCGATTACCCCATATAGGAAATAGAGCATGAGGACAGATGTGGAAAATGATGCCAGAATCCACCCTAGTCCGGTCAAGACACCACCAGCCATGATAATCTTCCGGGGCCCGTAGATATCAAGATATTTACCGGTCAATGGCATTGCTATGGCGAAACAGGCAAGGAATACAGAGAA
The DNA here is from genome assembly GCF_019263745.1 of Methanospirillum hungatei. Classification (NCBI taxonomy): domain Archaea; kingdom Methanobacteriati; phylum Methanobacteriota; class Methanomicrobia; order Methanomicrobiales; family Methanospirillaceae; genus Methanospirillum; species Methanospirillum purgamenti. The sequence continues at coordinate 2,902,970 of NZ_CP077107.1, read as the reverse complement.
TGGCATAAGGATCTCACTAGCGGTTACAGCCTGTCCTAATGTCTGTGTAAAATATTCGGTGAGTGGGCCAACAAAAACCGACCAGGAATATACACTTCCCAGACACAGGTTTATAGCCATCCCAAGAAATACGAGAATCCATCTCCCTTTCTCTGCATCTATACCCCAAAACATGGGATTACTTTGGTTTTGTGAGAATGAGGTATCAGCCATGTTCTTGTTACTCCTCAAGAGTTGAAGTATCACCAAGGTCCATGTTCATCTCCTTTGCTTTGAGAATTCGTCTCATAATTTTCCCACTTCGAGTCCGAGGAAGAGAATCAACAAATTCTATTGCAGCAGGCATCGCAATTGGCCCGATGCTCATCCGGACATGATATATAAGTTCTGAAACCAGTTTCTGACTTGGCTCAAATCCTTTGACCAGAATGACAAATGCTTTGACTGCCTGTCCCTTAATTTCATCAGGTACCCCGATTACAGCAGCTTCTGCTACAGCTTCATGCTCAACGAGTGCTGATTCAACCTCTGCAGTTCCAAGATTATGACCTGCCACAATGATGATGTCATCTGACCTGCCCAGGATCATAATATAACCGTCATCATCCTTTACTGCAAGATCCCCGGCAGTGTAATAGTTCCGAATCTGGTTCCAGTATTTGCGATACCGCTCATCATTGCGATAAACAGTCCTCATCATGGATGGCCAGGGTTTTTTTATGACCAGAAGACCTCCCTGACCAGGTGGTAGGCTATTACCATCTTTATCAACCACGTCTGCCTCAATACCAGGAATAGGTAATCCTGCAAAACCGGGTTTCATTGGTTCACCAAGAGGTGTTGTAATCATGTGCATTCCAGTTTCAGTCTGCCACCAGGTATCTAGGACTGGACACCGGCTCTTTCCAATAACCCGATAGTACCACTCAAATGCTTCCGGATTCAAAGGTTCTCCAACAGATCCAATAATCCGGAGTGAATCCAGATTATGCTTATTCGGCCATTCCTCTCCCACCCGCATGAACATACGGATGGCTGTTGGAGCGGTATAGAAAATGGTAACCCCCAATTCTTCAATAATGCTCCACCATATCCCGGGGTCAGGCCAGTCAGGAGTAGTCTCAGTGATAACCACCGTAGCTCCTGCAGCAAGCGGCCCATAAACAATGTAACTATGGCCCGTGATCCATCCGGTATCAGCAGTGCACCATAAGACATCATTCTCCTTTAGATCAAAGATATACTTTGCAGTGTAGTGAACACCGGTTGCGTAGCCTCCACATGCATGGACGATTCCTTTTGGCATCCCGGTAGTTCCGCTGGTGTAAAGAATAAACAGGGGATCCTCTGCATCCATCTCTTCCGGGGGGCAGTCTGTATCAACGCCCTCAAGGAGACCGTAAAAGTCTTCTTCCATTTCTGAATACAGCTCTACCGAACATTTCTCACGACATAAGACGATGACTTTCTCAACACTTGGTGCATTCCTGATGGCATCATCGACAATACTTCGAAGTGAGATAACTTTTCCCCGGCGTTTCCCGACATCGGCTGTGATAACAACTTTTGCTTCAGCATCCCGAATACGGGAATGAAGAGCTTCTGCCCCAAATCCTGCATACACAATAGAATGAACAGCTCCTATACGAGCACAGGCTAACAATGCAATGATATGCTCAGGAACCAGAGGCATGTAAAAACAGATCCGATCACCTTTTGAAATCCCTATTTTTTTTAGTGCGTTTGCAAATCGCATTACATCCCGGTGGAGTTGACGATAGGTAAATACCCGTTCTTCCCCGTCTTCACCACGCCAGATTAATGCTAATTTATTCCTTCTCCCAGCTTTAATATGGCGATCCAGACAACTGGTGGTTATGTTGAGTGATCCACCATTAAACCATCGGGCATATGGGTAATCCCATTCCAGAACTTTATTCCAAGGCTTTATCCAGTCAATTTCCCTAGCCATTTGATCCCAGAACAATTCAGGATCAGCTTTAAAGCCCCCATATGCTTTTTTGTAATCTCCAAGGTGTGATTGTTCTTGAAATTCGGGATCTGGCAGGTACGATTTAGAATTCATCACAACTTCAAAATTCTCTGACATTATCCAACTCCTTTTATAAATAGCCCACATTTATCATCTGGCTTTTCCAGAAATATGACACAAAGAATGCATGTATATCTCGTACTGATAATGCTAAGCATCAGAAAATAGAAGGATTGCGTATAAATTAATTATTTGTATAGGTAGTACAGATATGTTGTACATAATAAAAATTAATTATTAGTTTTATTTTCAATAATTATTGAAATTTTATTTAGATTTCATTATCAATATTGTTTTTTTTCAACAATATGAAAAGAAGTCAGATTTATCATGATGAAAACAGGATGTATATGTACGACATTTGTTCTCCTGTATCTGGAATGAATCGGAGTCACACATATCATGATTGGAGATTACGAAGAAATACGGACCATTAAAGAACTGTTACAAGGATCTCCACAGGGGATGTCAATAACTGACATATCACAGGAGTTACATCTACATCGGACAACTGCAGCGAAATACCTGGATATGCTTCAGATGAAAGGTGATGTTGACCTTCGGATCATGGGAACATCAAAAATATATCACCTTTCAAACAGAATCCCAGCAGCAGTAATCCGTAATTTTTATAATGGTCCATACATCCTCTTCTCAGCACGGCTGATAGTGAAAGACTACTCATCAGACCTAGCAGAAATCTGTGGTATCGAGGGCGACATTACCGGTAAAGATCTCTCCGATCCCGCTCTTCACTCTCTTACTCATAACACCATGACTGACATTTGTAAGCGTGCAGTCTTGGGAACCCCAGATGAAATAGATCTTTCATTAACCGGAAAAAAGATGCAGAGAGTTTTGCACATCCGGATTGTTCCTATTGTATTTGATGATGGCCGGGCAGGATGCTCATTTCTCATAGAAGACATCACTGAACTTGCCATGATCAGACAGGAGATTGAGATCTGTGAGAAAGAACTCAGGATGGTATCTGAGGATCTAACAGAATTTGTTTTCCGATGTACACCTGATGGCATCCTCAAACGGGTAAATCATCCATTCTGTATCAGGATGGACAGAAAACCGGAGGAGTTGCTCGGATTCCCTTATGAACCAGTAATATCGCATGTGGACATCGAACGCTTATCCAAGATAAAACGTGAAATTACACCCTCTTCTCCCACACAGACCATTTCATTTAAAGCGATTCAACCAGATGGAATGGTGGCATTCGAGGAATGGACATACCGGGGAATATTTACCGAGAATGGTACTCTTTCCGGGTATCTGGCTGTAGGGCATGACATTTCGAAACAAAAACACCTCGAAGAACAACTCAACACATTTCATGCAAGTTTTGAGGCTCTTGTTAAGCAGCGTACGAAAGAGATGCGGCAGGCTAACCAGGACCTTATGAAAGAGATAGCACGCAGAGAACGGATCGAGCGTGAACTCCTCATCATTGAAGCCGCCTTTAACCATGCATCAGACTCAATTCTCCTATTTGAACGATCAGGAGATCTCTGGCGGGCGAATGAAACAAGCTGCAGGCTGCTTGGATATACGCAGGAAGAGATATCCCATATTTCAGTTTTTGACATTAACCAAGAGATAACACAAGAAATATGGGATGAAATGTGGGAAAACGCAGAAGAAGAATCTGGGATATCACGGGTGATATCAACTCATGTCAGAAGGGATGACACAATTATTCCGGTCGAGGTCTCAAGGACATTTTTCAAAGCAGGTTCTATGACTTTGTTCTGCTCAATAGCAAGAGAGATGCGATAATCTCTATTCATTTTTAAGGCCTTCCATGAACCCATACGGTTAATTAAAAACATGACCCAATTGAAAAGACCAGATGATACGCATTCTGCTTGTTGATGATGAACCCGAACTCCTGGAACTTGAGCAACGAATACTGGAACAGAAGTTTGGATTTGCAACAATTACTGCATCATCCGGAAATGAGGCATTAGAGGTATTTGAAAACCAGACAATAGATGCAATAATTTCTGATTATTCCATGCCTGGGATGGATGGAATTGCCCTGTTGCGAAAAATCCGGGAAATTCATAGTACCATCCCCTTCATCCTCTTTACCATTCGAGAACGAGAAGAGATTGCAATTGAGGCGATAAACAATGGGGCTAACTTTTACATGCAAAAGGAAAAACTTCCCCAGGTTGTTTTTGCCGAACTTGCCCACGCCATTACGAAGTCAGTTGAATTATTCAGAGCAGAAAAAAACCTAAAAATACAACGCGACCTTGCGCTGGCAAATGCCAATGCAAAGACCCTCGAAGAAACATTGCTCATCTGTACTCGTGCAATTCTTGACGTCTCCGGAATGGATGGCGTTGGAATATATTTATTTTATGAGGGAGATCTGTCCCTTGCCACTGCAAGTGGAAACGTGCCTGGTTATCACACACAACCTGTCCAGCAACAGGTTATTCCTCTGCTTCAAGCGATCTTAAAACACGCGAAAACCCAATTTCGGGAACAACCTGAGATCATGCAGACAACTCCGGTATTAGGAGAAATTGAAAACATTCAAACAGACATTTGTGCCAGTATGCATCATCATGGGAAAAAAATTGGTGCAGTCCATATTTTTTCCTACCATAAACATGATGTCTTTGAGGTATCACTCCAACGCTTTGTCACCGATATTATCGTCCAGGTTGGTGGATATATCTCTGACCGACTCGCAGAGGAAGCATTAAAGAACAGCGAAAACAGGATGAAGGCACTCATCAGGAACCTTCCAGGTATGGTGTATCATGGGCATATTGATGAAGAAAGAACCATGGACTTTGTCAGTGAAGCAGTGTATCTCCTAACTGGTTTTCATCCAAATGAAATAACTCATAATACTGTCAGATCCTGGGGATCACTCATTTATCCGCATGACAGAAGTCACATCCCTGAAGTAATTACTCGTGCAATTGAGAAAAATGTCATGTTCCGCCTCACATACCGGATTTTAACAAGAGAAAATAAATTCAAATGGGTACTTGAGCAAGGTACCGGGATATATGATTCTGACGGGACTCTGACAGGAATTGAAGGAATCGTCATGGATATCACCAGACAGAAAATCCTTGATGATCAGGTAAAAATGTACCATACTCGTCTGAAAACGCTCTTTATGCTCATGGCAGCCGGTTGTATTATCTTTAAGAGTGAAGGAACGGTAGAGAATACGGTGATAATTGATATAAACCGGGCAGCAGAGGAGATTGAACAGAGAACAAAGATTGATCTCATCGGTACGGATTTTCAGTCACTCTTTCATGCAGCAGACCAGGAGTTACATGATGCTCTTTCTGATATCTTAATTGATAAAAAAGCAAGAACGATCCAGAAATGTGCAATACAATATCCAAATGGTCTGCGATATTTTGATATATTCCTAAGTAGTGCTCCTGTTGGAACAGAGCGAACTGATGTGGAGATATTTCTCATCTACAATGACGTGACAGATCGGGTTATAACAGAAAAACAGATCATAACATCATTGCATGAAAAAGAGCTCCTTCTCAAAGAGGTTCATCACCGGGTAAAAAATAACCTTCAGATAATATCCGGAATTTTAAAACTTCAATCAATGAGAATTCAGGATCCACGGGCCCAGGAGATCATCCAGGAGTGTCGAAGTCAGGTCTATAGTATGGCTTCGATTCATGAATTATTATATAATTCAAGAGATATAGGAAGAGTCCGTGTAGAAGACTATATAAGCAAACTGGTTGATCATTTTAAACAGGAATATGAAGGTATATCAGCGAGACTAAAACTCATTGTCAGAGTGGATCCTGTAATCGTCCTTGATATCGAACGATGTATTCCCTGCGGACTGATATTGAATGAACTTATTATGAATGCAGTAAAATATGCATTTGAACCTGATCAGGATGGGGAGATCAAAATTTCATTCACTCAGGACATTCAGTCATACCAGATGCAGGTGGCCGACAATGGACGGGGGCTTCCAAAAGACTTCGATGTTAGGAAAAGTCAGTCTCTTGGCATGGAACTAACATCCCAGCTGACACATCAGTTACGGGGAAAACTTGATATTTCCAGTGATAAAGGAACGGTATTTACCGTTACATTTCCAAAAATAGATGGGGGCAGGGGAAAAAATGAGTCCACGACGAATACTGATCGTTGAAGATGAGGCAGTTACATCAGTAATGCTTGAGAAGACTCTGAAAGAACTGGGATACGAAGTTGTAGGTAGTGCTTTTGATGGTAGAGAAGCTATCGAAATTGCCAGGGAGAAGCACCCAGATCTCATATTAATGGATATTCGAATTCAGGGAGATATGGATGGTATTGAAACGGCAAAACTGATCTACCAACAGTATAATATCCCAAGCATTTATCTGACAGCACATTCGGATGAAGACACAATAAAAAGAGCAGTAGAATCAGGCCCGTTCGGATACCTGATTAAGCCGTTTAAAGAGCGGGAACTGTATAGCAATATCGAGATGGTGGCACACAAACACAAACTCTATCGAACCACTTCAGCAAGAAGCGAGCCTGAAGAACCACGAGGAGGTATGGACCGTCGACAGGAAACCCAGACTCCAGCTGCTATTCCTGCTCCTCAACCTGCTCGTCCTCAGGATTTACGGCTCGGTATTCTTGCTGTTCAGGCTATACCGCACCCAGTGATCCTCTTATCAACAAATGGAGCCATTACCTATTCTAATCCTGCATTCCGTAATTTTCATCGGATGACTACGAATCAATATGATTCCACACCTTCCTCTATAGACGAACTACCCGAATTGTGTAGAAAGATATGGGCCTCAGGAAAGAACCGGTTTAAAGAAGGCAAAGGATTTTCAATAAACGGACCAATTCCCATAAAAGGGACACCTCATAGATACAGAGTCGATATGCTGCCACTTATGGAAAAAGGAGTACTACATTTTATCGTTGCAATTATTCTTCCAGGAGAGAGCGGGACAGGAGCTAAAACAGAAATTACTGATTCATCTGGAAACTTGCTTGAAGAAGTAATCGACACAATAAAAGAGATCCGTTTTCTTGCATCATCAGAAGAGACATATCGCCTACATCAGATTGTCACTCGGGCTGATGGTGTGCTAAAAAACCTTGGAGAAATTAAAAATATATCATACCCAGGTCAGGGAGAAAAGAAGAGCGGTCAGATACTAACCGGATAATCATTTAATATTTTTGCAGGTAATCGCATTCTGATATGCCATGATGACTGAGGGTAATGCTCTTCGAGAATGAGGAGTGAACACCGCTCAAGGTTACCAAACTGTTCCTGGTCAAACCTGAATTCTGCTTCTTTATAAAAAGCCATTATTTTTTTAACCGCATCAGTTACATCTTCACCAACTATTTTTTTCCCAAATTTGTCTCCAATTTCAAATGGGATTGAAAGTTCAACATCCTCCATCCAGAGAACACTCTTGTCGACTTCAAAAAAACCTTTTCCAATAATGATATAATGAAATTCGACATCCATATGTGGTTCATCCGGACCTGTTCGAACCAGCATATTATACAAAAAATCCAACAAAACACGTTTATTCGAGATCAGATCAGAGGATACAGCTTCCTTGGATAATCGGCGGGCCATATCAGGTATGATATCCTGTCGATCCACCATCATCAAAAACTGTTCTTGTGACTTGATATTATTCGCCATCACTTTTAATGTGAGAAACTGTTCCCTGATATCGGACCCAATACCCCGCCCCATGTTGACTGCCATACTACAGAAATTCTTCTTCTTTCATGAAAGATATTAGCATCGGATCATAAAAATTGGAATATATTTTTACCCACATATATAGCGACATAGGGTTTATTATTTAAAAGGACTTCTCATTATAACCTTATCTTTATTATTAGAAGACAATGAGCGAAAATATATGAAAATTATACAATTTGGAAAAGAATCTCAGAAAGATTAGGATACATCCATCTCATCAAGAAATGGAAGTAATCCGATAACTCTGGGAATAGTGCCATCCTGTTCTATCCTGACAATAGACACCCCAAGAGGAATAACGCTCAGTGCCTCGTTAAACGCAGGATTCATCTCCCGCTGAATTTCCAGAAAGACAGGGAGATGAATGAATGGACGTTCATGTTCCTCAAATTTTCCATACTCATTCAAATCCTTCTCATATGTTGAGTTATATGCAAGGTCCTTTTCAAAATATACAATAATCTCACATGGTTCCCGGACCGAAATTTGTTCAAGTGCCCTGATATCTACAACCATACCTGGAGCAAGATTTGCAACAACTACCGGAAACGCTGGCTTTTCTACTTTCATTAACCAATCCCCTGAGTATGAATTGCTTCAATAACCCGTTCCAAAACTTCACGGCGTTTTCTTGATTCCTTTTTCATGTCACGCAGAGCAGACACCATCTCTTCCTGCATCTTCAGGCTCCGCTTTTGGAGCTTGATCATCTCTTTCAAGTATTCAAGACCAAGTTCTGACCGGTGAAACATCTCTTTTTGAAAATCACCAAAATGAGCTTCAAAGTGAGTAAGGGTTCCTTCATAGGCTGATTCAGAGACCATAAGTGATTCTACTAAAATAAGTGGTTCATCATCAGCTTTTAGATCCTCGCAAAACCTGGCAAGGTCGTCTTCATCCCCTTCAGCAACAATCCTGACTGATCCATCCGGAAGATTTTCAGCATATCCGAAAATTCCATGCCGGTTTGCAATCAGTCTGGCAAATCCCCGGTACCCGACCCGTTGTACCCGGCCGGTTACCAGAATAGTGAGTCGTTTCTGCATAGGCTGTGAATGTCCTATGCTGAGACGGGAAACGGGTTTAAGATTTCGTTTCCTTACTGTTGAAAAATAAGATGAAGAGAAATCTCAATACCCGCGACCGGCTGGTCAATATCAAACAGGTTTAATACTCCTGGGTGTATTTCCCCAAATACTCCAACTTTTTTTCCGTTAACCAAAATATCAACGGCTCTTCCGGATGTAAAGGCAGGATCAGAACTTTCTGCTGGAGTATATGCAACTCCAAGTTCTCTCATCAGGGCATCAACAGTTGCATAAGCTTCTGAAAAATCAGCCCCTGGATGGGTTGAAGCAAGAGCAAGACTCTGGAACGTCTGTAGATCAGAGACGATATCCCCGGTGTGAAAAATCCGCTGGGGAAGTTCGCGCCGTTTGTTCATTCTCAACAGATCCAGAAGGAGGGGGAGAAGATCTGTTCTGACAAGTGTTTGTTCTTCTGATATCGGGTGAAGAACACGAAGCGCTTTTGGATCAGGTTCACGCTTCATCCTAGAGTACATGATCTCATCGTTTGAAAGCGTGAACGGCATGACCTCAAGGTATCCTAATCCACAGCATATATCACGGACAGATGATGCAAGGGTATTGATGGGGTGTTCACACCCAGTTGCAAAAGTGGGAGGCAACTCAGCTTCAAGGTTACTAAATCCAGTTCCGATTGCAACATCTTCGTACACATCCCATTCATGCATAATGTCTGCACGATAACAAGGGATTCGTATTGAGACAATATCTTCTCCTGATTTCTCAGCACCATATCGCATCTTCTTCAGGATATCAGCAATTTTTTCAGCAGAGAATGATGTCCCAAGGAGTTTGTTACAGGATCCAACATGAATTTCCCGAAGAGTCGGGGAGAGATCTGGCATCACAGAATTTTTGACGGTTACACTTTCACATCTTCCTCCAGCAGTGATGAGAGTTGTACATAAAACCTTCAGGGCCGTCATAACTGCACGTTCATCGGTTCCTGTTACATCAAGGAGAAGGTTCGTCGATGATTCAGTCACCCTGGTTAATTCTCCGTTGATGATGGGCGGGAATGAAAGAACATTGCCATTTGCATCCTCAATAAGTGGCATGACCGGTTTGTCTTTCACGATATGGGAATAGTCACGTCCTTTCGGATGCTCTTCCATGATCTCAGCAAGCGTCATCTCCCGATCATAATCCAGTGGAACAAATGATCTCGTTAATGGCGCTCCATAATATCTGAATGGAGGGGTCAATTTATCAAGATCATGAACACCGATGGCTACTTTTGCCCGGCCACGACCAACTACCCAGTGCAGTGCCTCCTGTACTCCCATGAGACTGATGATCGCTTCATTATCAAGGTGAATGTCTCTGATTACAGCTGAAGCGATGTAAGGTCTGACATCTTTCAGGTTATCATCAACAGAAAACGAGATAGATGAAGGAGTAACAGAATAGGTCTCTTCTCCGGTTTCCAGTCCAAGAAAACCTCGCATGGCACGTGCAACACCTTCTGTTGAATAGAGATCCACACGTGACGGGAAGAATTCAACATCCACCTGCTCCTCGAGGATACGTTCGATATCTGAACCAATCATGGGGAGGTGATCTATGATAGTCTGTCGGTCTGTTCCACACAGACGCTCCAGATATTTGTAAGGAAGTGAAACAACCGGCATCAGCATCGCCCTCCATGAACGACCGGCATTCTCCGTACCCAGTCTATATCACTCTGGTATAGTTCACGAAGATCAGTAAGACCCATCCTCAGCATGGCAACACGGGAGACGCCTAGACCCCAGGCAAGAACCGGGCAGTTAATACCCCAGGGTGATGTTACTTCTTCTCTGAAAATTCCTGCCCCACCAAGCTCAACCCAGCCGAGATCCTCAATATATACTTCTGGTTCGACACTGGGTTCAGTATATGGGAAGTATCCGGGTCTGAACCGAACCGACTCAAATCCCATCCGTACATAAAATTCTTTTAAAAATCCAAGCAGGTTACGGAAGTTCACATTCGAATCCATGACTATGCCTTCGAGTTGTTCAAACTCAGGAAGGTGGGTTGGATCGATTGCTTCCCGACGATATACCCGGCCGATACAAAAAGCCTTAACCGGAGGATTCTGATGCCCTGCAAGGTGCTGAATAGAAAGACTGGTGGTATGAGTCCGAAGCACTGTTGCCTTTGCTTTTTCAGGATCCCATTTCCCTCCCCATCCGGTTGATGAAGTATCGCCTCCAGATTCATGCATATCACGGACTTTTTCCCAACCTCCCGGGAGATCCTGCTTTCCGGCAAGGTGGAATGTGTCCTGCATCTCCCTGGCCGGATGATCCTGAGGCTGGAACAGGGCATCAAAATTCCAGAAGGCTCCCTGAATGATGCTTCCATGGAGTTCAGTAAAACCCATGTCAAGAAGAATCCGTCGCATCTCATCGATCATACGCTGGTACGGGTGAATCTTTCCGGGCCAGACAGGGCGAGGGAGCTTCGTGATATCATATCGGCGAAGAGAAAGATCCTTCCAGGCTCCGGAGCTGATCTGGTCTGCAGTCAGGGTTCCGGTTTCTTCAGTAAGTGTAATCCCGGCTGCAGCCAGTTTTTTCCCCTCATCAGTAATACAGATTAAATATCTTACAGATTCATCTTCTATAACAAGGCCTCGCTTGAGAAGATCCTTTTTGATGTCAGCTGGAGCGGCATTAGGATTTTTCAGATTGATTTCAAGAGGAGAGAGGGTTGCATCTCCGGTTTTTTTGACCATTCCGGATTCTATTTTTACCCAGCCAAGCCGTTTCATCCAGCCAAGCCCTATCTTTGCATGAGGATGGGCATTCAAATCTGCAATGGAAGAGGAGTCACCAAAACTATCATAGAGTTGACGTTCCGGGAGACCTTCAGTCAAGTACCGGCTTCCTTCCTCAGTCAGGGATAGTGTTGTTGTGACGTTCCGTTCAACAGTTGCAAGACCTTTCTGCGATAAGAGTCCCCCATACTGAACAACTGACTCAGCAGGCCGGGAAAGAATACTTCCCATCTCTTCCGGAGTTGTGGTCCCGGTTTTTTCAAGTTCGAGAAGCAGACGTTTCTCGTTCAAAGTTAGTTGCATCGTATCTCCTTACATGATTTGGTAGTTTGCTTTTGATGAAGGATCAATATGTGCGTTTTTTGTATGTTGTTCATCGGTATACATCTCCTGACAACCAACGGTTGTAGTAATCGATTATTACAGGGGTCCGGCAACGTATCCAGACCCCTACCTAAACGAAAAGAATGAGCCGGAAAAGAATTGAGAGAACGATCCGATATTGCTCATGAAAGTCTGCTGTAATGTTACCAGTGATTAGTATTTATAAGATCGGGATCGTGAGTAAAGAATAACACAATAACCAAAAAACATACAATGATTCCTGCAAAAAATTCCCATTATACCGGGAATAAGACCTCCATATGATCGAATTGGTTCGCTCTTACAATCTCCCGCAGAAAAGGGACACAAACCATTTTGTATGGTATTTCCAGAACAAGAGAAGTGATCAGACTTTAGAATGAAATATCCACTACAGTATACATATCGAATGACATCAGGAACCCACACAAAATGAATGAAAAAAGGATATTCCCACATTCCGCATATCCTTTTATAAAATTCAATTAATCATAAAAGCTTAACTATAAATACTTCCTGATCGATCTCTATGGATAAACGATGGATTTCGATGATATCTTCGTATCAGATTCAGATAGGACAATCGGTCATCTTGGACTTGTTGCTGGTAGTTATGATGAACTGAATATTGGTCAGATAATTGATAACTTCATTCCAAAAACAGGTCCACATCACTTGACACATGGCGATATTGTTAAAGCAATGGTCATAAATGGCCTAGGATATATTGAACGGCGGCTTTATCTTTTTCCTGCATTTTTTACCGATATCTCCCTCACTCGTCTTTTTAACAAGGAGATCACTCCAACACAATTGAATGATGATCTTCTGGGTCGGACTTTAGATGCAATTCATGCGTTTGGAGAAACCGAAATGTTCAATCATATTGTATCGGAATGCCTTGAAAGAGACCAATTCGCAATCAATTTAGTAAATAACGATACTACCAACTTTAGTGTCCATGGAAACTATGACTCAGACAGCAATACTGAAGAAATTGAGATAACGCATGGTCATCCAAAGGATGGTCGCTGGGATCTTAAACGATTTGCACTTGGAATGGCAACCAATCAACATGGAATTCCTCTTCTTCTTCAGACATTCTCAGGGAATGAGTCTGATAAAAAAGCACTCCTTGAGATCATAACGAAAGTTAAAAAGAACCTCAATGTTGCAGAAAAAGTCATTCATGTAGCAGATTCAGCATTCTATACTGAAGAAAATCTTCAGACGCTCGGCTTTCATACCTTCTGGATATCACGTGTTCCCTTAACAATATCTGAAGCTGAGTCTCTTCGAAAAACTTCTGAATCTTTCACTTCCTGCGAAGACAGTCGTTATTCATACTATTGCTCATCATCCAATTACGCCGGAGTCAGACAAACTTGGATTGTCTTTCATTCAAGTGAACAACAAAGAAAAAAAGAGAAGGATTTTGATAAAAAAGTAGAGAAAGAACTCATACGAGCTCAAAAATCCCTAAAACACCTGGCCTGTAAACGTTTTGCCTGTGAACCCGATGCCAGAAGTGCTGCTGCCGAATGGGTTTCGAAACACCCGTGGGTAATTTTTGATACTTGTTCTATAAAACAAGTTCACGAGCGATTAGAGAAGAAACGGGGACGGCCTGGAAAAGATGAAACGCTCATACTGAAATATGTTATTGAGGCTGATATCTCACTAAATTTTACTGAATTAGAAAAAGAAAAGTCAATTCTTGGCAGATTTATTATTGCGACAAATGATCTGGATTTGGATCCTGAAACCACGTTAAACTATTATAAAGGTCAATCACAGGTCGAAAAAGGATTCAGGTTTCTGAAGGATAAAACGTTCCGGGTGTCTGACGTATTTCTCAAAAATACAGGGAGAATTCAGGCTTTGGCAATGATCATGGTTCTTTGTCTATATGTATACGCCATAACAGAGTACAAGTTACGGAAAAGTCTCAAAGAGACTAATGAAACAGTGCCGAATCAAACCGGTAAACCAACTCAAAAACCAACATTACGCTGGATTTTCTTTTTATTTCGAAGAGTTAGAGAACTCTCACTTCGGATTGAAGGCAGAATCGTCACCAAAGTTCTCAATTTGGATAAAACGATTCGGAAAATTATTCGATTGCTTGGGACGCATCATGAAAAATATTATTTCACATAACAAACTGCGGAATGTGGGATATTCGGTACAAACAGAGATTAACAAACTACTGTAGGGCACTAGAGATGCTCCGTCAGGGAACAAAGATCTATCATTCCCGCCCTTTAACCCAATTGGAAAAGCAGGGGTTTATAAAAACATTTGAATTTACGTTTGAACTTGCGTGAAGGTGATGAAGGATTACCTTGCGTATCATGGATACTCAGATAACTATCCATACCAAGCGGAAAAAAAAGAGAATTCTTGATTAACAACTCTTTTCTGATCGTATCTGATCTGCTGCAACTGCCATCTTTTCCCTGAATTCATCCAGGAATGCTAAAACTCTCGCAGCACTATCTTTCTTACACTGCCCACACATGAGTTCTCCAGCCATACATTTCCGCCGGATTTCAGCAAGTTCTGTATCATCTGATACCATATGAAACAGATTCAGGAGGAACACCGGGCATTTATCTGCTTCTCCACCAAGCTCTTTTTGTTCCTGGAGTGTCATCCGGCCACCAGTCAGGGCAGACATGATCTTCTTGGTGACCTTCTTGTCATCCTCATAAAATCCAATAATACTCTCCGGGATACTGGATGACATCTTCCCCCCGGTCAGACCGGGCATAAACCGGTGAAAGGTCGCTGAGGGAGTAACAAATCCATATCCCCCATAAGTCCGCTCGATCGCCCGGATAGTCTTTTTTACGACATCCAGAGGAACCCCGGTAATATCTATATGTCCTTCGTACCGTTTGGATCCCCTAAATGCCTTATGCACCGCTTCCATCGCCTCTTCCGGGGCCTCCTTTGACCGGACACTGACATGAGTATTCCGATCTTCGACGGTGAACATCCGGAGTTTATGGGCAACCCCTCTCGTAAGACGGATATGCGGATCCTGGTCAAGACCAACTGGCACAACAGTCGGGGCCGGTTCTGATTCCACCTGGGGATGGAGAATATCTGCAACCTGGGTTAAGACACTCATAGCATGACCGATGTCGGTATCAGGAGTAAATCCATAAATTGCAGAGAGCTCTGAAAAATTCACTTTGGCTGATGCTTCAAATGCAAGATCCTGTACGATCCGGTTAGAACTTTGCTCATACGTTTCTCCATGGTACCCGAGGGCATAGAGGCAGGAGAGGTATTCATCACCATATTTCCGGCACTGTTCCCAGGTAAGGTTCCGGACTGCATGAGCCTCACGATCAGCAATACAGATATATCCCCTCCCTCCCTGCTTTACATGCCAGACTACTTCTTTCATGACCATCAGGTGTCCCAGATGCGGATGTCCGGATGGCATAAATCCGGTCATAACATTAAAGGGTTCATTGGTCCTGATTGCATTCGCTATCTGATGGTAATCGCGGTGACCAAAGACAATTCCTCTTCTGATAAAATCAGGAACGTCTGGGAGAAGATTGGTAACCGTTTCGATTCGCTCAATTCCGAACTCGGCATGTAGACGCTCAATATCGACAGACTGGTCTGATGCCCAGGGATTTACTGCTTCAGTATCCATGATGATTCTAGAGTTTTATTCGTGCAAATTCTATGAAGACAATGCCCTCATCATGTATACCGGCAAATAACATCTTCTTTTTGACACTATGTGCCATCCGTACAGACCGTGATATACTATTCATGGGAAGGGTTTCACCCTTGTCGATTGCCTGAACGAGCATCTCTGAATGGATTTTTCTTCCGGAATAAACACGGAAATGATGCCCAAACTTATACCCGGTCTTTGGAATATACTGGAGTGTCCGCAAATGGCGGTACACAGCAATTTTTTTGTCAAGTTCAGGATCTGAATCACGGATCAGGGTGCAATACCCGTCAGGGGTTAATATCTCCTCACCCTGATGAATCGTCACAAGACCCTGCTCCATCAGGTAGGTTGCTTCAACCGTTGCAAGGACAATCCTTGCTTCATCAAGTCTTTTTCCATAAAATGCCTGATCATAACCGAGATCTGCATCTGCGGTTATGATAACAGATATACTTGAAAGAATTCCAACAGCCGGCTTTGGGTCAGGTGTTACTTCAAGGCTTGGGAGTTTCTGTATTTTTACTTCATAGTACGTTATCTCAAATTCATCATCGACCACGGCGAGTACGTGTTGCTTTCTCATATTCAGTGTGGTTTTTACCTCATTCTGAACTACGGCAAAATCAATTAGATCACGTTCGGAAAGCACTCTGACCATGTATTGTGACTCGCCTTTTCCTGGTTTTTCGCCTCTTTTAAACACCCGGAAATCATGTGGACCTGTCTGAACCACATAGCCACGTTCCCGAATGTCACGATACACCAGAAAAGATCTGATCATATGGGCATCTTCAGAAAACCTAACCAGAAGTGAATCAAAATCAAACCCAGGGATCTCAATTCTTCCCCGGTACACGAGATAGAGTGCTTCTACCGGAGAGAGACGGAGCCCGTCCTTTTGCGGTCTTCCAAATCCGCTCTGTTCATAGAGGGCATATCCCTCCGATCCAAGAAGGACTTTATTATCTTCTATCCGTGCCTTCACGCCTTAAGATTAGGGCGTCGTCCATCATAAAACAGCCCTGGAAGCCGGACCTAAACCTCCCTTGCTGTTCGGGTATAAACTGCATGATGATATATATTAGAATTGGAGTATACAAGTTAGGAAATATCTCAATAAAGCCACTCATAAAAAAAAGGGGTAGATTGATTAGAAAAACAAATGTTGAACGAATCAGATCAAAAAAAATTGAGGTTATGATTCGATAAATCCAGTTATACGATGTTGCAGACTGTATATTTCATCCCGAAGTGATGTAACATTTCGAAGCACGATGAGAATTGCAGAGATGAGGCCTGCGTTATCTTTCTCTGGAATGAACATAGCATCCATGAGCATCTCTACCCCATCATGAGTAATAGTGAAAAGTTCATGTAGAGGTATTCCAGACAAAAAAACAGACTTAAATCGATCACAGGTAGGAAAAATCTTACGGATTTCTTGGGCCTCGCTTATGTGCACCCCGATAAGATTCTCAGGACTGGTCCCAATTAACCTTCCCAGGGATGGATTTGCATACAATATCATACCCGCCCGGTTGATGACCATAATATCATCCAGAACATGCTCAGCAATACCTCGGAGTAATTCCTCTTCATCCCTGATTTTTGCTTCATTCTCCCTGAAAGAGGTAATATCACGAAGTGACTGGATAGCTCCAGAGAGTTCACCTGTCTCTGTGTAGTATGGTGTAACCTTGACCCAGTAAATCCGCTTACTCCCATCCTGCCTGTATGCGATGGTCTCTGCAGTAAGAGCTTCCCCTTCCTGGACAATGTTTTTAAAAAATGCATTTATTGACGGATCATACCTGTTAAATATCAGATCTGCAAGGACAGGGCGACTATATCCATATATTGCTGGTACAAAAAGATCAATAGATTTTCCAATTGTCTCCTCTGATTGAAGACCGGCCATATTCTCGAGTTGCTTATTCCAAAGTATTATCAGTTTATTCTTATCAACGGCAAATGTTGGATCAGGAAGATGATCTAAAATCCACTCCATTCTCTTTTGCGACTGGACAACCTGCCGTTCACGGGTGATTAGATCTGTTATATCAAATCCGGCGAGAATCATTGAAGCACCATTCTTCCCTTTCCGGAGTCGTATCAGATTCCAGGAATAAATCTGTGAGGAGATCTGATTTTCTATGATGAGTGATGAATCCCAACTTGAAAAATCAGAAATACCATTTCGGACAAGGTCAATTTTATCAGTAATTACTATCCCCTGTTCATCCAGATGAGGAAACAAAGTATGTAATAGAGCCGGATGGTCTTGCTCCCCATCATGGAGATGAACAATCTCTGATGCATAATGATTACAAAAAACAACTTTTCCGGCAGAGTTTACCTTCAGAATCACAGCGCGAACATTCTGCAGGAGATCACGGATTGCTCGTTCACGACTTGATACCTCCCGAACTGTGCTTTTTGCTTTTTCCAGATTGTTCGTCAAATCAGAGTGAATAAGAGAGATCTGATGTTCATACTCGGATGCAAGACTCTTTGCCTGCTCTTTACTTGATTGGATTTCAGTTTGATCCTGAAGGATCATCACTGATCCACGTTCATCCCCCACCAATTGAATTGCAAATATACGATAACGCAGGAATTTTTCCCTCATTTGTCCTGAAAGATGTAAAATGCCCTCAATAGCCTGTAAAGGAGGTTCCAGGAGTACTTTTTGAATTTCCTCAGAAAAGATAGCAGCCAATGGAGAGTATCTGATTGATCTGCCTTTCAACGTATCACAAGAAGTAAAAAGCATTTCACAAAATGCTGGATTTACATCAGTGATTGTTCCATCATGACTAATGATGAGAACTCCTTCATCAAGGACAGCGAGAATTTCTGAGCTCGAAACCCGGAACGATGCACGATATATTTTTGCAGGTCCAAGAGACCGTCGCTCAGCCCTTCCAGCGTGGAAAAGAGACTCAAGATACCGGGCCGCAGTTGTCCGGGTTATATGCAATAACCGTGATACTTCCTCGATTGTCAACCCTTCTCTATTTGAGCATAACAGAGAGTGGACCTGTTCTTCATATGATCCTGTAGACAAATGAGAACTCCATTAAACGGATATCGTTTTTCTTTGACCTAGAAATACATTGTGGTATGTGATAAATCAAGATCATTACTAATAGTAATCAGATCTAAGAAACTATAAATATGAGGATCCCCAATTATTCCTTAACCGGGACTTTCAGAATACCAATCTTATTGACCATTGCCCGGATACTCTATACCCCGAGGGATTCCCTCCTACACCCAGGGGTTTATTGTTAACCACCAGGAGGTGAACACGATGAAAGGAACATATATTACAGACATTACCAGGATCCCATACTTTCAGTCTCTGAAAAAAAGCGAACAAGAGAGCCTTTTACAGGTGACAGAACGATTCCCATTCCGTGCATCACGTCATTATCTCTCTCTTATCGATTGGAATAATCCTAACGATCCACTAAAAAGAATCATTTTCCCAGATCCTGGTGAACTATCTATGATCGGCAGCCGTGATCCATCCCAGGAACAAAATTACACAGTCCAACATGGATTGCAGCATAAATATCCCCAGACATCTCTGTTCCTTCTTTCAGATGAGTGCGGTGGCATTTGTCGTTTTTGCTTCAGAAAACGTCTTTTCATGGACTGTCAAAGGCAGACTGTCAGAGATTATACTCCGGCACTAGGATACATCAGAGATCATACTGAAGTTACCGATGTACTGTTATCAGGTGGTGATCCGCTCATCCTTTCAACACCACACCTCCGAAAAGTAATCAATGAGTTGAAGTCTATCGATCATGTTGGAATCATCCGGATAGGAACAAAAATGCTGGCATATAATCCTGGAAGGATTACCGGGGATCCGGATTTCATCTCTCTGATCAATGAGTCATCCAAAGAAAACAAAAAAATATACATCATGGCTCATTTCAACCATCCGGCAGAGATATCCCCCGAATCAATACAGGCAATCGGGATGCTTCAGCAGGCAGGTGCCATTATTGTAAACCAGACTCCGGTTATCGATGGAGTGAATAATAATCCAGCCATTATGGCCCAATTATTTAAAAAATTATCATTCCAGGGAATTTCGCCATATTATGTCTTCCAGTGCAGGCCGACAATAGGAAACCAGATCTATACAGTTCCAGTAGAAAAGTCATACCAGATTATGCATACTGCATTTAAACAATGTTCAGGTCTTGCAAAGCGGGCTAGATTTATTATGTCTCATAGCACCGGGAAGGTAGAGGTTGTCGGGATGAATAACCATAACATCTTTATGAGGTACCATCAGGCAGCCGATCCAGAAGATTATGACAAATTCATGATATCTCATTCAAATCCACAGGCACGATGGTTTGATGATTATGAGCCGTTTACTCCAGGAACAGGCCCTATCCGGGAGTGGCTGTTTGAATATGATCCTGCTGCTTATCGTGAAGTGGCAACCTACTAAGTTTTTTTCTTCTTGAGGTACCCATTCGCCAGTTTTATGAAAAAATGTTGGTAAAAACCAAATTCATCAAAATCATACAAAAATATGACTCATATAAAAACAATCCCTCCATCTATCGAACAAGCTGCCGAAGATAATAAACAAAGGTGGAAAGACTGGAAATGGCAAGTTGGGCATAGCATTACTGATATTAAAACTCTAGAACGCATGCTTGACATACCATTGTCTGATACGGAACGAAAAGATATACAGAAGACATGTGACATCTTTCCTATGTCTATTACTCCTTATTACCTGTCTTTGATCGATACCCATGATCCATATCATGATCCCATTTTTAAACAGGCGGTTCCATCTGTCGGAGAATTAATCATAGAGGACTATGATATTCACGATCCACTGGGAGAAGACGCAGATAGTCCATGCCCATTGATCACACACAGGTATCCGGACAGAATCCTGTTTCTGATAAGCAACACCTGTGCAATGTACTGCAGACATTGTACACGAAAGAGAAAGGTAGGTCAGGTATCCTCAATTCCATTGGAAGAGGAACTGGAAGCAGCCTATTCATACATCGAAAATCATCCCGAAATCCGAGATGTCCTGTTATCAGGAGGGGATCCTCTCATGCTGTCAGACCATCAACTGGACAGAATACTAAGCAGGTTACGAAAAATACCTCATATTGAGATTATCAGAATCGGATCCCGGGTACCTGTTGTTCTTCCTTTCCGGATAACTGATAATCTTGTTTCAATCCTCAAAAAATATCACCCCCTCTGGCTAAATACTCATTTTAACCATCCAAAAGAATTCACGGATGATTCACGTAACGCTCTTGCAAAACTTGCGGATGCAGGAATTCCTCTTGGTAACCAGTCTGTTCTATTAGCAGGGGTAAATGACTGTCCGGTCATCATGAAAAAACTGGTTCAAGAACTTGTAAAAAACCGTGTCAGGCCATATTACTTGTTCCAATGCGATCTTGCAGAGGGCCTTGCTCATTTCAGAACACCAGTAGGGAAAGGAATCGAAATTATTGAAAGCCTTATTGGCCATACTTCAGGTCTTGCAGTTCCTACGTATGTAATTGATGCACCAGGAGGCGGTGGAAAAATCCCAGTGATGCCCTATTATCTCGTATCGTGGTCTTCCAACAAGGTTGTTCTCCGTAATTATGAAGGGATGTTCACTACTTATCAGGAACCATCTTCATATGAGGGAGTAACTTGTGATCTTCGGTGTGAGGCATGTGTACTCCAACATTCAATTGATGAGGAAAGTGCAGGAAAACGTGCTCAGGGGATTGAGGCATTATTATCAGATTATGAAAATGATATTACAATCCTCCCAGCAGATCTTGACCGAATCTCTAGGAGGGCAGATGGAGACTGATTTTTTAGTAACCATTGGGAAAAGCCTGATTCAACATGGATATTATAATAACAGGATTTACCTTATCCAGGTTCATCCGGACGATATTGAACTCATCCTGCATAGAATCAATTATTTACAACTTGTTTACTCTTATGAAAAGATTATCCTTAAGGTTCCCAGATCATTAGAGAGGGATTTTAAAACCCCGGATACACGGATTGAAGCGCGTATTCCGGGTTATTACCAGGGTATAGAAGATGCTCTTTTTTTATCCAGGTTTTTTAATATCCGGAGAGCTGAAGAAGATGGGTTTAATAAAATCCAAAGAAACATTCATACCTGCCAGAATAACCTGCTCCCACCAGTTCAAAAAAATTATTCGCAAGAAATAAGGATTCGAAAAGCAGACACATCTGATATTTCAGAGCTATGTGCCCTATACAAAAAGGTTTTTGAGACATATCCATTTCCGATATGTGAACCTTATTATCTGAAAAAGATCATGAGTTCTGGTGTACCTTTTTTTGTTGCTGAAATATCAAATGAAGTTATAGGTGCAGGCTCTTGTGAAATTGATGCACATGCTTCTGCTGTTGAAATGAGTGATTTAGCCGTAAATCCAAAATATCGGGGATATGGAATCTCAAAAATACTTCTTTCATTTATGGAGAAACACATGAAGAAAAATCATGTTAAAACAGCATTTACGATTTGCAGGGCAGAACCACTCCAAATCAACCGTTTATTTTCCGGTTTCGGGTATCAACATGGTGGAACGCTCATTAAAAATACAAATATTTGTGGAAAATTTGAGAGTATGAATATCTGGTATAAGAGTCTGACTTGAATTTCAAATAATTTTTTTCTTAATTTACATTACAAACCTGGTAACTACTCCGTGAATTTTCTCAGCCGGCAATGAATAAAACTGAACAAATGGTGGAGAAGCTTTTTTCATCAGACCAAAGAGGTTCCAGATCATCCGGTCACTTATGATATTCTCAATGCCATAAAAGATCGTTTTTTCATAAATCCCTCTCTCACGGAGAAGACCTTCGATATCTACAATTTCCATATACCCAGCTTCAATGATAAATGCAGAAAGCCCTTCTGCCAGTCCTTCCTGATAATCAGATGTAACTCCAAAAGGATATCCTTTGACTCTGACAGAAACCAGAATGTTTTGTTGGTAAATGATGTTATTTTGGAAAAAAATTTGTCCAATATAGGGAGAGACTGATCGAATATCTGAGGTAAAATACAGTGCAGCACCTGAAATTTTGCATACTCCCTTGTATAACTGATGATATTTATCGATAAACTCTTCATAGGGGATGGGTTTAAATACTGAACGAAGTTTCTGCTGCCCCTGTATAAATATCATGATTATGATAAAAGGTATCAGGGCCAGAAGAAAAGACCAGTAAGCTCCATGTGGGAGTTTTGTTAAACAGGCCATGAAGAAGGTCAGGTTAATTCCAAGTAATAAACACATGACTCCAACCTTTCCTGCATCCCTTTTGATGGAAAATATGACAAGAAGCATGAAAGCAGTTATTGACATATCTCCGGCAACTGCAAGTCCATATGCTGCCCCAAGATGTTCTGATGACTGAAAAGCAGCCATAACGATCAACACTGCTAATAAAAGGATCCAGTTTATGCTGTCAATATAGATCTGTGACCGAAGTGATGAAGATGTGTAATCTATCTTCATTTTTGGTATAATCCGTGTTGTCATTGCCTGATAAACAATAGAAAACATACCGCTGATCATAGCCTGAGACGCTATAACCGTTGCACAGATACTCATGACCAGAAACGGAATGTATAATGGTCCAACTATGGAGGAAACCATGGAGAAGAGGACCGTTCCGGTAGAACCATGTTCTAGTACAAATGCCCCCTGACCCAGATAACTAAGCATTAGAGCAGGAAACACACAATACCACCCTTTTACAATAGGTTCCCGACCAAGGTGACCCATATCAGCATACAATGCTTCACCTCCAGTGACACATAATACAAGAGCTGATAACACGATGAGTGAAGCAAGGCCGTTATCCAGTAAAAACCCAAATGCAAAATGAGGGCTTAACGCAAACAGAATGTGCGGTGTTGATACCAGACTGATTAGCCCTGTAATTGAGAGACAGAGGAACCATATTGCCATCACCGGACCAA
Organism: Methanospirillum hungatei; assembly: GCF_019263745.1. Classification (NCBI taxonomy): domain Archaea; kingdom Methanobacteriati; phylum Methanobacteriota; class Methanomicrobia; order Methanomicrobiales; family Methanospirillaceae; genus Methanospirillum; species Methanospirillum purgamenti. Next base: position 2,879,185 of record NZ_CP077107.1, on the reverse strand, counting down.
ATGCCCATGAAATCTTATCTGTTCCCCTTCTCTGGAATGCAAATAAACAGATTGCAATTGAAGCTGCAATAAGAAGCAAAATAGTACCACTTATATCTTCAAGCCCTGGAACGAGTCTAATTCCTTCAACAGCAGATAAAATACTGATAGCAGGTGTGATCACCCCGTCACCCATGAAAAGACAAACACCGACTATCGCCAGGAGTGATATAAACGGAACCAATGGGCTGTCCTTTAATAATCCAGTCAGAATTTCTTTTAATACAATAGTACCTCCTTCACCCTTTGATCCAACATTCATGGCAAACCAGACATACTGGACCGTGATTATTAGAAAAAGGCTCCAGAAAATTAAAGAGATAATTCCAAAAATATTTCCCTCATCCGGGACGAGAACAAGAAGTATGATGCCAATTGTATAAATCGGACTTGTCCCGATGTCTCCAAATACAAGCCCTAATGATTTAAGAACCCGGGAATCGACCAGGGTAGAAAACATACCTTTACGTTTTAAAAGAAATAATAAAGTGCTTTTGGTTTTTTTATGAACTCTACATTTGAATTACACAACAATAACAGATCGGTGTCTGTTTTCAAGAGAAAACGTGATAAAAATACCTTTGAAAAAAAACATTATCTCCCCTCTAACTTTTCAGTGATTAAATACTGGTTAGAGTCTTGTTGTTTTTCCATTAGGACACCCGGGTATGGTGGAGAACGAATATTCTCATTTCTCATCGCATCCCAGGCTCGTTGATGGAGATCAGATTGATACTCAAACTCATACCTATGATCTGTCACATATGCTTTGGCCCTTATTCGATTATAAAATGGAAATGAGTGAATAAGAACTGTGTAAGGAAAATCATCACTAATAATTACATATGGTGAACTTGCAATTGTTTCTCTGACAAGAGTTTGAGCCAGGGAATAATCTGAATCCGTATCAATGAAGAGATCTGTTACAACCATCATTGCAGTGGAACCAAAATTTCCACTAGAAACAGTTCCGGAAAATATCTGGTAATTTGGTATGGTCACAACATCGTCAGACGGAGTAACCATTCTTGTTGTTCGAAGACCAATATCTGTCACTTCACCATAATACGCTCCAAACGCTACTTTATCCCCAATCTGATATGGTTTTTCAAAAATTATCACAATACCTCCGATAATGTTGGCCAGAAGATCCTTCAGCCCAAAACCCAATGCAGCACCAAATAATCCAAAAAAGGCAACCATCTCAGTATAGGAAGGAGCGAGAATTGCAGTGATGGCAAACCAGGTAGCAATACAATAAAAAGCAATTTTTACTAGCGGTATCAGCATTTGTATGGTGATACGATCTTTAGAAAACATCTCGGAAAATTGTTGGAGAAAATGACCAATAATCCAGTTAAGAATAAATGTTAAAAGATAAATCAGGACAATATATAGAATAAGGAAAGAATAGTCTCCGGAAAGAGGGGCAACAGGTGAGCCCATATCCAACGCAACGCTTTCATTCATTACCAAATCATCCTCCGTTGTTTTAAGTAATCCACAACCGGTGCAAATCCCTCTAAACTGATGCACCATACTTCCTCATTTCTGATTACCAGCCCTGATGATACCAGTCGATATAATGAAGAATTAAGCATTGCTTTATCCTGAATGGACTCATTTAGCCTTGAATATACAGGTAATTCATACATGAGAATAAGGGTTAACACAAAGATATCAATAGCATATAATTCAGGGACAGAAAGCGGCTTTGGAAGGTGTGTTACTCTGATTTCATCTTCCACTATCGCATCATGAAATATTTTCAGAGCGATCCCTGGTTCACCTGAAGATAGTCGATATATTTCCCGAAAGATCAGTTCTTCTGGCAAAGCCTGTTTATCTGCGAGTAAAGGAATATATGATGCATAACGACGTTGAACGGTCAGATATGGAATAGAAAACGAAAGATTTAATGAAGAAATGGTAATATCATAATCTTTCCTTACTAATTCCAATGAATTATCCAGTTCAGTATCAATAATAAAATGAAGGTTTTCTTTCCCATCAGCAATGAGATATTTTTTTAATTCAGGTAAGGATAAGAGAGGAAGAGTAATAATTATCGGAAACCAGCGTTCTATGTGAAGAAATCCACTCAGGAAATTCCATGAATACTGGTTCCATGTAGTAATAACCTGACGTGAATTCGTTACAAGAGAAGATAGAAATAACCTCAGAAGATCAAAACCATGTGGCCTTCTTTCATAAAGATATTGACATTCTTCGCAGACATAAACCGCATGTTCTTCAAATAAATTCTCCAACTCTCTTTTTCCAAATGGTTCTCCAGAAAAATTTTTCCTCTTAACTAATACAGAAATTTCCCTGGCAATACTATCTGCTACAACGGTTCTGGAGTATGAAGTTGGACTTATTATAGCGATTTTTGGAGGAGTTCTGAAGTCTCCGGGTTTTCTGATATGTGTCAGGATCTCACATATTTTAGATTCATACAACAGGACATCATTTCCGAGAATACATGTTTGGTTTAGAGAGTTATCATTCTGGATCCTGGATATGAAAATCACCCAAATTCTATAAAACTTGATCGTGTAATAAGAGCCATGAAGATTTATAATTTCAGGTTATCATCTTATTGCATGATTATGCCATAAGTATTAATAATTTATTGATTGAATTATCGATAATACAACATAATACTATAAGATTTTTTTATTTTGATATCTGCTGTAGTATTCCAGGTGAAGGTGTCCGATTTAAAATACGTGTGCCAGCGGGCAGTTATCGACAGATAAGTGGATTCAGATAGAAATATCATTTTTCGAAAATAATGCTACTTTGAAAGAATGCATTAAGGGTACAATCGCCATTCAAGGAGTAGTATATTATATGACAGACGAACACAGGCAGATAAAGAACCATCTTAAAATTACCGGGGAAGCAGATCTTACGATCGAAGTGGTCATTTTGATCATTCTTGGGATTTTTATGTTTCTTTTTGGGGTACTTCTCTTTCAGATTAACACCGGAATTCTTCCATATGCACCAGATAGCACCTATGGATTGTTCCTCCTCCTTATCGCTTTTCAAATCGTCACCATGGGAAAGACACCATTTGGTGATCTCAAGCGGTCTTGGCTTTTGATTTTGGCAGGTATATGCGTTGCGATTGTAGGTATGGCTGCAGGTTTTATTCCTGGCTATCTTTCAGAGTATGTTAGGATCCTTGTCGGAAGCGTTCTTTTTTTCGGAGGAGCAGCTCTTTTCCTACAATTATTTTTGAGGGAAGACAAGGCAAAAACATGGAGACATAGTTCAGGTGTGTTACAGCACCTCATCCTGGCGTGTGGGATAGTATACATTATAAGCTGTTTTTGTGGCCTGATCACTCTTTTTCCTGGGATAACTACCAATCAACAAACCGCTGTAATTCTAATTCTGTATGCAATAAGTTTATTTTACCTTGCATGGTGTATTCAGAAGATTGCTCGAAAATACCCGTCTTCAAAACAAACAGCCAATGATATTCATGCGAGAATTGATAATACGCAAACAAGTAGGATTTGGCTGGTACTAAAAGATACTTCACTCTCCCTCTCATTGAGTGTTCTTCTTCTGGTTGCAGTTCTCCTAACTCTTCTTGGATTAGTCCTGATCCCGGTAAATCTGGGATTATTTCCTTTTTCACAAGATGGGCTGTTAGGGATGCTTCTGGTCATTTTTGCGATTCAGATGATGGCACTCGGTGAAACGCCGGTTGGTGCATACAAACGCTCCTGGCTGATGGTCATTATTGGTATGACCTTTGCAACCTTTGGAATTATATCCAGCGTTGTTCCCGGAGTTTTAATCAACCTGCTCCAGGCATTAATCGGTCTGCTTAATATTATTGGGGGTGTCGTGTTACTTATCGGACGTTTTTACCCAGTACTCCTGGCAATGAGAAATCCACCGGATCAACCGGTTTTTCAACCACCAATCCTTAAACAAATGAATGTTACCCAGACCATACTCAATTTTGTATCCATTGCCTTTGGTATTTCGATGCTCATCCCAGGGATAATGCCAGGGCTTATTAATGCAGAGATTATTGTTGTAAATGGACTGCTCCTCTTTGTTTTAGCATACCTCATCAGAAAACTTGAAAAATTATATCCAATATAGGATAATGGGACATGATCCACACTATTTTTCAAAAAAATGAAAAGACTACAACCGCTTTCTTCTGTATATTAGTAATTAAATCCATATTCTAAAGAAAACATATATTCTATTCACTCAAAAATTCAAAAACCATTGAATTGTTATTATACATGATGAAGAGGAACCGTATGCAGAATGTATCTTGGAAACTAATCATGAAGATAATCACCAGTTTTATTTTAATCAGCTTGATTATCGCATTCTTTCCCGTATCAGCTACCATTTTCATTGAAGATGGAACGGAACTCGATGAACAGGGCCTTATACAGTACTTAAAAGAGCCTGCTCCAGATTTTGAAAAACCGGGAGCCATCTATTTTTATGATCCGAACTGTGGTGCCTGTATGCCAGTCCATGACTTTTGGGATACATACTTAAAAGAAAATCCGGATGTCATTTTGGAGCAGGTCAACCTTGAAGAAGGTGCTGATCAGATGGATCGGTTTAAGGAATTCTCCCAGTCATATAACCGTGAAAAGACCTTTATTCCACTGGTTTACCTGGGTCCGGTTGCTCTGGAAGGAACAGATGACATTAAGAATTACTTCGATATAGTATATACCTGGTATATGGCATCATTCACAGGAGAATAAATCTTTTAATTTTTTTTTCATTCGCCTGAATAGATGAAATAAGGGAATATTTCCCTATTACCAATGTTATGATAATGGATGAACTCATATCATCCATTGGTCTATGCTCGAAGAATTTATAAGAGTTAATAAATTTGACCAGGCATACCTCCCCATACTACAGAAAAAACTCTGTTTTGAAGGTGAATGTGCCGGAAACGGAATACTAAATTATGGAGTACTCCTGACACTTGCAACCATTATCTCAACCTATGGTGTGATTGCAGGTTCAACCGCCACCGTGATCGGTGCCATGATAATTGCTCCTTTGATGACACCAATTATGGCAACAACACTTGCGATTGTACTTGGGGACACACACCGGGCCGGAAAATCGTTGATTATGGTAACGATTAGCACGGTTTTTGTTATCCTTCTGGCTGCTCTGCTCACTTGTAGTATCTCACCTCTTGCCATTGATTTTCAGGGAAATCCAGAGATCCTCTCGAGAACCGCACCTGATATGTTTGCACTCTATGTTGCCCTTGCATCTGGAGCTGCAGGAGCTTTTGCCGTCAGCCGGGAATCGGTCAGTGACTCACTGCCTGGAGTTGCGATTGCTATCTCTCTTGTTCCTCCGCTCAGTGTTGTTGGTATTTCTCTGTCCAAATTTCAATGGGGAGATGCAAGCGGTTCATTTCTCTTGTTTCTCACAAACCTGTTTGCCATTCTGGTATCCGGGGGGGCAGTTTTCTGGATTTCCGGAATTAATCCTGGATGGATGGATAAAAGCCGATCTAAAAAACGAAAACAGGCATTTACCATTGCAGTCATCTGTGTCGCCCTGATATCAGTCCCACTTTTCATCTCTGGTTATGAGACCCTGGAACAGGCATATTATTCAAAAGAAGCACAAGACATTACAAAGAACTGGTTGTCCGGATCAGGATATGAGATAACTACATTTGATCTTCGGAAACAGAACCTTACTTTTCATATAATCGGAATCGGAGAGATACCGGATCTTGAATATTTACACCTGGCACTTGATGAGCATTTTAAAAAACCCATAGCAATTGAAATGCGGGCAATTCCGATAAATATTCTACATTATCCATCAGATACCGGTCAGTGAGGAAAGGAGAAATATATCCTCTTTTACGTAATATCAACAGGAGGAAGATATCATGAAAAAAATAAACGGAGCAATTCTGCAACGGGATGGGAAAACATACGGAATCATGACAAATACACCCGCCGGCATGATCACTTCTGAGGATCTTGAACAAATCGCTGCTGTCGGGAGAAAATTTCACATTCCGGTCATGAAAATAACATCAGGACAGCGGATTATTCTTGCTGGAATACCCGCTGATGATGTCGATAACGTATTTAAAGAGCTTGGCACTCTCGGAAAGCCTGACCTCGGACCTTGTGTTAAATTTGTTCAGGGGTGTCTTGGCACAGAAATGTGTAAGTGGGGAGCACAGGATTCAATCGGGCTTGCATCCAGAATAGAAATTCTCGTTCAGGATAAAAAATTCCCGGCAAAAATCAAAATCGGGGTATCAGGGTGCCAACGGTGTTGTAGTGAGAGTCAACTCCGTGATATCGGACTTATTGGCACTACACGGGGTTGGATTGTCCTTTTTGGAGGAAATGGTGGAAGAAAGCCTCGAATTGCAGACCCGATTGCCTATGGCCTTTCAATAGATGAGGCATGTGATCTGGTCAGCAGACTTCTAGAATATTACCAAAAACACGGAGAATCCCAGGAGCGGACCGCCAGGTTCATGGAGCGTATTGGCATAGAAACATTAAAATCTGAATTGCTCTCTATGATTCCATATATAAATCTGGATAAGGTGTAACCATGATTATTACCGATGTAGCACAGGTTCCTTCAGGACCCAATCCTCACCACGTGGATGCCAGAAAGATCTATGATTCCCCCCATGCTATGACAGTTGTCATTACGCTTCAACCAGGAGAATCACTCAAAAAACATATAACACCGGTCGACGTCTTTTTTTATGTCCTGGAAGGGACAGGAATTGTTGAGATCGGTGATGAAAAAGCCGAGGTAACAAAAGATAAGTTAGTGGAAAGTCCAGCCAGGATTCCGCACCGATGGATTAACCAGAGTACTGAAGTTTTCAGAGTTCTTGTTGTAAAAGTCCCAAAACCAACTGAAGAGACAAAATTGCTTTAAATTTTTCCCTTTTTTACCACTTTTTTTCACTCAGATTTACCATCATGAATATCCGGATTTATATTTTGCAGGTAGAATGATTAAGAAATATGAAGCAGACATCACCCACTCATTCAGTTATAATTGACATAGAAAAATGCATATCCTGCGGGATCTGTTCATCAGTCTGCATGTTCTCCGTGATAATCATGGATGAAACAACAAGAAAACCCGTTATCTCATCAAACGTTCCACCCTGCAGTCAATGTGGACATTGCGAAACATTCTGTCCGGAGGGTGCCATTCACCTGAACATCCCAGACCTAAAACCACCAAATCTTTCTCAAAATATTCATCCGGTTTCCACCGAACAGATACAGGATCTGGTTCTCCACAGGCGGTCAATCAGAAAATACCTGCAAAAACCGGTTCCGCGGGATACAATAGAAGAGATCCTGGATATTGTGCGATATGCACCGTCAGCCATGAACCTTCAGACAGTCCGATGGCAGGTTATCTATGAAACTAAAGTAATCAGAAACATTGCTCAAGAGATAATATCCTGGATGAACCTGATGATTACCGAACAAAGGCTTCATGAATTCGCGATTGGAACTTCATTTCCCTATATTACCAGTGAATGGGAGAAAGGCAGGGATCTCATAACACACGGAGCACCACACCTTCTGTTAACATACTCAGGAAATGATGAACTGACTGCAACAACAGACGCAATTATCGCAACAAGTTACCTGGACCTGATTGCACCGGTTTTTAATCTGGGATCCTGTTGGACGGGTATTTTAAAGCGGGCAGCAGATTGGTCACCAGATGTCCTGGCATTACTCGATCTCCCGGAAGGCTCCATACCACAGACTGCACTTTTGATCGGGCATCCGGCATTCATCCAGTATTCAATTCCTGAGCGAAAACCTGTGAAGGTCAGGTGGATAGGATGATTACTACCATTTTTGATAATGCTCCCAATTGTGATTATGATCGACATTTAAATAACGGCACGCTATTGGCTTTTTGCACATATCCCCATACATTGTATACCCCTGTTTCTACTTCCAATAGCACCCCTTTATAAAATCGATATATTCGTAGATCATAGCATTTGCGTCTATTATTAACCCCATTTTTCCCTGCGTGGACAGAGATATATAAAATATCATAAATATTTTAGATTTATCAAAATAGTGGTCAAATATCTTTTTTATGTATACTAAAAATTGAATACGCCTCACCACCCTGTAAGAAAAAGCATTTTTAGGATAAAGAAGAGTAAAAATATCGACAATTCACGAATTATCTATTTTATTAACTCAAATAAAAATAAAAACACATAAATTGTCTTTGTATTCACCATGATTCCTACTAACTATCATGATAAATAATGATAAATAGACATGGTCATAAACGTTACATACATGGAACTGCTCATCTTCCTGATACTCTTTCCTCTTCTGATGGCCGGCCTGTTAGTATTCATACCAGGTGAAAATTTCAGAAGAGCAGCAGTAATAAGCGGAGCAGTCCTGGTTGGGATTGCGTCTCTTGTTGCACTCGCTCAAAGTGTCACCAGTCAGGCGGTATTTTATTCCGTCCCGGTAGATACTATCGGGATCCTGATTTTTATCGGGGATATTATCATTAGCGGGTACATCATTTTCGTCAGTCTGAAAGCCAGGCAATATTTGGTGACTGGTATCACCGTGATTCAGCTTATACTACTGTGTACGGTAGAATATCTTGCACTCGCAGATCATGCACATATACCGGAATTATTCTCAGATCAGCTCTCCGGAATAATGGCTGCGATAATTGGTGTTATCGGTGGGCTCATCTGTGTGTATGCTCTTGGATATATGCGGGAATATCATTCAGAGCATCCGGATCGACCAGACACGAGACCACAATTCTTTGGAATCATGTTCCTATTCCTCTCTGCAATGTTCGGTGTCGTATTCTCAAACAATCTTCTCTGGTTGTTCTTTTTTTGGGAGATAACAACACTTTGTTCATTCCTTCTGATCAGATACCCGGAGACTGATGAGGCAATAAAAAATGCATTCAGGGCTCTTCTCTTCAACCTGGTTGGAGGAGCATGTATCCCGGTTGCTTTCCTGTTCATTTTTCTAACCGGAGGATCTGAACTTATCGGCCTCCATGAACTTGTCAGTGCCGGTCCTGGTCTAGCTCTTATTCCGGCCGGACTTATTGCGGTTGCAGGACTTGCTAAATCTGCCCAGTTCCCATTTTCATCATGGCTTGTCGGGGCAATGGTTGCACCAACTCCGGTATCTGCCCTCCTTCACTCAAGCACGATGGTAAAGGCAGGGGTATACATTATTGCACGGTTTGCACCGGTCTTTGAAGGACAGATTGTTGGCATTTTAATTGCTCTTATCGGTGGCATCACGTTCCTTGCTGCGTCAGCAATTGCCATATCTCAAAGTAATGCGAAAAAAGTTCTTGCATATTCCACCATTGCAAACCTTGGGCTTATTGTTGCATGTTGTGGGGTTGGAACCGCAGAAGCACTCTGGGCGGCAGTACTCCTGATAGTCTTCCATGCCATTGCAAAATCACTACTCTTCCTGTCGGTCGGTACGGTAGAGCACCAGATCCACAGCAGGGATATTGAAGACATGACAGGACTAGTCACCAGGATGCCCCGGATCACCATGATGATTCTTATTGGCATTGCCGGAATGTTTCTTGCTCCATTCGGGATGCTTATTTCAAAATGGGCATCATTACATGCGTTTGTAGAATCGGTTCCTCCTTATGGTATCCTCTTGGTAATTATTATCGCATATGGCAGTGGTATAACCGCTTTCTTCTGGGCTAAATGGATGGGAAAACTCATTGCAGTTGGTGAGCCTGAACAAAAAGATGAGACACATATTCCGAAATCTGAAAAAAACATACTCTATATTTTATCAGCTCTTACCATAGGGGTTTGTTTTGGTTTCCCGATAATTTCATGGTACCTCATTGAACCATGGCTTTTAACCATGTATAAATCTGTAACAGAACTCATCTCACTCAGCAACATTGAAATAATGTTCATGATGCTCTTTTTAGTGCTCATCATGCCATTTTCTCTTGCCCGGTTCACTCAATCAGCGAGGAGGGTACCACGATACCTGTGTGGAATTCCGGAAAGCCAGACAACTGTCTTTATGGGAAGCTGTGGAATCAACCGGGAAATTACCCTCTCAAATTATTACCTGGACAGGATCTTTGGTGAAGAACGTCTCTCACGAATCAGTGTTGGAATTGGTATCTTCCTGATTGTCCTACTTCTCAATATCCTTATCATCGGAGGTGGCCTGTGAATTCATTCAATCCCTTCCTTGCAGCAGCATTATTTATCATTCTTGCACCGGTAGTCGGAATTCTTATCACCGGACTGGATCGGATACTGACAGCCAGAATGCAGGGGAGAGTTGGACCGCCTGTATTGCAACCCTGGTATGATATCCGAAAATTATTCCAGAAAAAACAGGTAGCAGTCTGGGGAGCACAGAGTTTCTTTATCTTCTGTTATCTCATCTTCATAATATTCACCGGAGCTCTCTTCTTCGCCGGAGGAGATATTTTGCTCGTCATTTTCGCCTTTACCCTGGGGCATGTCTTCCTGGTGCTTGGTGCCTATGTCTCATACTCACCATATGCCCATATCGGAGCCGAAAGGGAACTTATCCAGTTAATGGCAGTCGAGCCGATGATCATTATCGCGGCTATCGGGCTCTATCAGGTGAATGACTCGTTCCTCATCGGTGATATGGCAAATCATCCCGGACTTCCGATATTGCTATTACCCGGTGTATTTCTCGGTTTTATTTATATATTAACATTTAAACTCAGGAAATCTCCATTTGACCTTGCAACGTCTCACCATGCACATCAGGAGCTGGTGAAGGGAAGTACTACAGAATTCTCAGGCTGGACCCTTGGAATGCTGGAACTTGCTCATATTTACGAACTTGTCGTAATGCTAGGATTTATCTGGCTCTTCTTTGGTGATAATCTCATACTGTGTGGAATTGCCATTGTAGTGATTATGGTCCTAGAAATATTGGTTGATAACTGCACATCAAGAGTGAGATGGCAGGATGCCATGATCAGTGCCTGGTTTGTCACCCTCGTAGCCGGAGCAGGAAACATCTTTGCCCTTTCAATAATGTGAGAACCATGTCATACCTACAGAAATCACCCTGGATAATTCACTATGATGCCTCAAGTTGTAATGGCTGTGACATTGAAGTATTGGCCTGTCTGACACCACTCTATGATGTCGAGCGGTTTGGAATTCTCAATACAGGAAATCCAAAACATGCAGATATCTTTGTCATTACCGGTGGTGTGAACGAGATAAATAAAGAGGTTGTGCAGAATATCTACGAGCAGATGCCTCATCCTAAAGTTGTCGTAGCGGTTGGTATCTGTGCCTGTTCTGGCGGAGTATTTAAAGAATGCTACAATATTTCCGGCGGTGTTGCAACCGTCATACCTGTCGATGTATATGTTCCTGGATGTGCAGCACGTCCGGAATCGATCATTGATGGTATCGTGCAGGCACTTGGAATACTTGAACAGAAACGAAATACGATGAAAGCCGGAGCGGAGGGGACCGTATGAAACAGCCAGAACAGAACATCGAGACCATTACTGTCGAAGACCTCATTCACCGGGTCCACTCCTTCCATGACGATGGGTACCGCCTAGTCCAGATCAGTTGTGCACAGGAGGGGGATACTTTTGAACTGACCTACACCTTTGACAGGGATCTGGCCCTTTCACATCTCAGGATCCCAGCGGACCAGGAGACCAGTATTCCAAGTATCTCCCGAATCTATCTTGCATCATTCGTGTATGAGAACGAAATAGCAGATCTCTTTGGCATTCCCTTCTCAGGAATTACAGTTGATTATAAGGGGACATTTATCAGAACCAGCATTCCACACCCGTTTGGAACACCACAGATTGCGGTAGTGAAAAAGAAGCCGGAGGACAAGCATGAGTAAACAGATTATTGTCCCGTTTGGGCCACAACACCCGGTCCTTCCTGAACCAATTCATCTTGACCTGGTTCTGGAAGATGAGCGAGTGGTAGAAGCAATCCCCTCAATCGGATACGTTCATCGCGGCCTTGAAAAACTCGTAGAAAAACGAGACTACAAGGATTATGTATTCATATCCGAGCGTATCTGCGGGATCTGCAGTTTCATTCACGGAGCTACCTATTGCCAGGGAGTAGAGCAAATAATGGGAATTGAGATCCCAAGGCGTGCAGAATTTCTTCGGGCAATATGGTCTGAATACTCCCGTATGCACAGTCATCTCCTCTGGCTTGGATGTTTTGCAGACAGTATGGGGTATGAAAACCTCTTCATGAACTGCTGGAAAGTCAGGGAGAAGATCCTTGATGTACTTGAACGGACAACCGGAGGCCGGGTTATACAGGGAGTAAACCGGGTTGGTGGAGTCAGCAGAGATATGGATGCAGCAGAGCTCAAACGGATTGAGAGTGAAATCCCCGGATTACGTGCTGACTTCACAGAACTAACCCGGATATTTGATGAGGATCTGACAGTCCAGACGAGGACCAAGGGAATCGGGATGCTTCCCAAAGACAAGGCATGGAATCTTGGAGCGGTCGGCCCGGTTATAAGGGGCAGTGGGCATGCAATAGATGCTCGGTCCACCGGGTATGGAGCCTATGATGAACTTGATTTTAATCCCGTTGTCAGAGATGAGGCGGATTGTCATGCCCGATGTCTGGTCAGGGCTGAGGAACTGTTCACCTCACTGGATCTCATAGAGAATGCCATTGACCGGATCCCTGCCGGCGAGATTTTGGTACCAGTCAAAGGCAACCCATCCGGTGAATATTATGCACGGGCAGAACAGCCACGGGGAGAGGTCATTCATTACGTAAAGGCCAACGGAAAGAAAAACCTGCTCCGTCACCGGGTCAGGACGCCGACGCTTGCGAATGTTCCTGCTCTTGTTCATATGCTGGCGGGCTGTGAACTTGCCGATGTTCCTGTTATCGTGCTGACGATTGATCCCTGTATCGGCTGTATGGAGCGGTGATTGTCATGAAAGTAGGAGTTATGGCCCTGACCGTCCTGAAAAACCTTGTCAAAGGACCTGCAACCATCAGATATCCATACCAACCGGCAAAGGTTACACCGGTAACCCGTGGTCACCTTGTTATTAATATTGACGATTGTATATTCTGTGGTCTGTGCCGGATGCACTGTCCTGCAGATGCCATTGAAGTCAGCAAACCTGACCGGACATGGAGGCTAAACCAGTTCCAGTGTGTTATCTGTGGGTGTTGTGTCAGTTACTGTCCAAAAGATTGTCTTTCCATTGAACAGACCTATCTTCCGCCATCGACATCGGCAACTTATCTGACGTTCACCGGACCGGAACCGGATAGAAAGGAAGAGGGGCAGGAATAGCCGGTATCGGATTAGATTTCATACTTTTTTCTGGGAAATTCTGAATTAATCAACCAGATTATATATTAATTTTTCTCGCTTGACAAGTTTAAAAGCAGGAAAGGGAATATATGAGAGAGAACGAACAAGGTCTGGCAGATGAAAAGATATCAACTTACAACCCAGATTTGGGAAGAAGAGGGAGTTTACGTCTCACAATGCAGGGATATCAAAGTTGCATCCTGTGGTGCCACCCCAAAAGAAGCTCTTGATAATCTGCATGAAGCAATTAAACTTTGGCAAAAAAATGCTGAGTTTCTCGGAATATGAGCAAGGTAAAGATAATCACTCACTTACGCTGATCTCGTACCGGCTTGAGCCATTTTCTTTTTTACTTTCTTCCGTTCTATCAGTTTCTTCACCTTTTTCAATCTGAACAGATCCTCTCGTTCCCGCTCCTCAATACTGAACCGGATATATTTAGCCTGATCTTTCAATTCAGGAATAATAATCTGATCAAGAGCATTGACACGTCTCCGGTTCATCTGGATCTCATTTCCAAGCCGGCGAAGCGTAGTCTCAGTCTCGGCAAGTCTGATTATCATATCCAACTCGGATTCGAATTTTTCAGCCGCTTCATTTATCCGGCTGCTGGTACCGATAAGCCCATACCCCCGCTGCATCACATTCAGGGCTACACTCGTCTTCTGGATCACCGGAACCGGGACGCCCATAATATTTTTTCCAGAGATATCAACCATGATCTGCCTTTTGGTTGCATACGAAGCAGATTTCACTGCAACTGGATCGTCCACGGCTTCCGCTACCAGAAGGGCAATATCAGCTTCTACGGCAAGCTGTTCGAGCCCTTCTCTTGACTCAGAAAAGTTGACCATTATCTTAAAAAATTCCTGGATAAGAGCTTCCATCTTCTCTTTCAGGAGATCACGGCCCTGCTCTGCCAGCACTATCTGGGACCGCTTTTTCATCAGCTCCATCCGGGTTGGGTGTACCTGCTCCATGGTCTATCCTCCGGAGATGATAAGTGTCCGATATTTATCGATGTATTCTTCTTTTATTCGTTTCAGTTCCTGGTCAGGCAACAAGCTGAAAAGTTCCCATGCAACCTGCAGGGTTGTCTCAATACTTCGCTCCACATTTCCCTGTGAGATAAATCGCTTCTCAAAATGGTCCGCAAATTTCAGGTAATTCCGATCAAGCTCTGAAAGTGCCTCCTCTCCAACAATAGCAACCAGCCTTCGAAGGTCCCGTCCATAGGCGTAGGAAGCATAGAGCTGATCTGCCACATTCCGGTGATCTTCTCTGGTCTTTCCAGGCCCGATACCAAGATTCATAAGCCGTGAGAGGCAGGGAAGGGCATCAATAGGTGGATTAACCCCTTTCCTAAACAGGTCACGGGATAACACAATCTGCCCTTCGGTAATATATCCGGTCAGATCAGGAACTGGGTGAGTGATATCATCATCCGGCATGGTCAGAATCGGAATCTGGGTGATTGATCCGGTGCAGCCCTTGATACGTCCGGCACGTTCGTAAATGGTTGCAAGGTCGGTATACATGTACCCAGGATATCCACGCCTTCCCGGAATCTCCTCACGAGCAGTCGAGATTTCTCGAAGGGCATCACAGTAATTGGTCATATCAGTCAGAATGACCAGGACATGCAGATTATGTGTATATGCCAGAAACTCAGCAGCAGTAAGAGCACACCGGGGGGTTGCAATCCGTTCGATGGTTGGATCATCGGCAAGGTTTAAGAAGAAAACGACCCGTTCTAAGGCACCACTCTCTTCAAACTCTTTCATAAAGAATGAAGCTTCTTTATAGGTGATACCCATCGCTGCAAAAACCACTGCAAAGTTTTCTCCCTCTCCCAGGACTTTGGCCTGTTTTGCTATCTGGGCAGCCAGCTGGTTAGCGGGAAGCCCTGCACCTGAGAAAATGGGGAGTTTCTGACCTCTGACAAGTGTATTAAGTGCATCTATTGCAGAGATTCCAGTCTGAATAAATTCTGCGGGTTTGTCACGGGAATAGGGATTAATTGGCATTCCAGCGATGTCAAGCCTGGCTTCGGGAATAATTGCCGGTCCACCGTCTCGTGGCCGCCCGACTCCGTTCAGCACCCGGCCAAGCATATCATACGAGACATCAATAAGAGGAGACTGGCCGGTGAACCTGACGGTTGTCACGTGACTATCAATACCCCTGGTCCCTTCAAAGACCTGAACAATAGCAATATCCTCAGCAATATCAAGGATCTGACCAGTCCTTATCTCTCCATCCGGAAGAACAATCTGCGCAGTCTCACCAAAGGAGATCTCTTTTGGCCGTTCAACAAAGATGAGAGGACCTGATACATAATGTACCGTCTGATAATCCACTGTAATCAGGCTGCCGTGCTGCATGTCTGCACCTCCAGGGTTTCAGTCTGTTCCCACACCAGATCACTGAGCGCTTTTAACCGGCCCAAATCTTTCTGTTCTTTCATCCGTGCTATCTCTGACCTGGCTGGGATTGAAAGAAGCTGACGAAGTGGAACACTCCGTCTCATTGCAGCCCTGATTGCATCATAATACCAGATAATCACTTTCAGCATCCAGTATTGCTTTTCAAGCGGGCAGAATGAATCATCATCACTATAAGCACTCTGCTGGAGGAAATCTTCACGAATAATTTTAGCAATCTCAAGGACTACTTTTTCCTTATCCGGAAGAGCGTCTGGTCCGACTAATTGCACAATCTCTTGAAGTTCAACTTCTTTTTGCAGAATATACATTGCCCGACCCCTGAACTGGTACCAGTCACGGGCAACCTGTTCTGAAAACCAGTCCTCAACATCCTCGAGGTACAGGGAATAACTCCGAATCCAGTTCACTGACGGGTAATGCCGGCGATATGCAAGATTTGCATCGAGAGCCCAGAAAGTTCCAGCTATCCGAAGAGTGTTCTGGGTTATCGGTTCAGAAAAATCACCTCCCGGAGGTGATACCGCACCAATAATCGTTACCGAACCGGTTTTTTCTTCAGAACCTGCACAGATAACCCGTCCCGCACGTTCATAAAAAGCAGCAAGACGGGTTGCAAGATAAGCAGGATACCCTTCTTCTCCCGGCATCTCTTCAAGTCTTCCGGAGACTTCACGGAGTGCTTCTCCCCACCGGGAGGTCGAATCTGCTAAAAGTGCGACATCAATGCCCATGTCCCGGTAATATTCTGCTATTGTAATTCCGGTGTAAATAGACGCTTCACGGGCAGCTACCGGCATATTTGAGGTGTTTGCGATCATGATCGTCCGCTCTATCAGCGGGTAACCGGTTCTCGGATCGGTCAGTTCCGGAAACTCAGTCAGCACATCAGTCATCTCATTTCCCCGCTCACCACATCCGATATAAACAACCACCTGGGTATCAGCCCATTTTGCAAGGGTTTGTTCCGATACTGTCTTCCCGGTTCCAAACCCGCCCGGAATCATGGCAGTCCCACCCTTCACCAGGGGGAACATCGTATCAAAGACCCGCTGGCCGGTGAGCAGGGGAACCTCCGGATCCAGTCGCTTGATAAAGGGCCTTCCCTTTCTTACCGGCCACCGCTGAAGCATGGATAATTCTGTCCCATCCTCAAGGATGCAGACGGTATCGACAACAGTGAATTCTCCTGAAGAAATGGTTTTAATTGTACCCGTAACTCCGGGTGGGACCATAATTGAATGAACAAGATGAAACTCCTGGACCGTTCCAATTACATCACCTGACTGTACATCATCCCCTGCTTTTTTGACCGGATGAAAAGCCCATTTTTTATCCCGGTCAAGCCCGGGAACCATGATGCCCCTGCTAATATAATTCCCGCTCTTTGCATACAGGGCAGGAAGAGGCCTTTGAACTCCGTCATAAATAGATGCCAGTAAACCTGGGCCAAGTTCTACAGACAGAGGAACTCCCGTATTCTCCACCGGTTCGTGGATCATAAGACCGGTTGTATCCTCATAGACCTGGATAACTGCCTCATCTGCTTCAAGCCGGATAATTTCTCCAGGAAGGGCCGCCTTCCCCACTGATACAACATCATACATCCGCGATCCGGTCATATTCCGTGCAGTAATTACCGGTCCTGAAATTCTGGCAATTGTTCCGGTTATCATGTTAACTCCTCATCACCACATTATATCCTATCGCTCTCCGGAGCAGACGTTCAACATACCCGCTCACTTCGTCGCCTTTCCGGGGTGCAGGAATCGGAATAATGACCGGGTGATAACACCGTTCAATCTCTTCATACAGGCTTTTATCCAGATTTGCAAGAAAATCTTCACGAACTGCAATAATACCCGTTTCGTCCTCATGAAGCAGAGACGATAACAGTCGTGATGCTGTAACTGAATCTTCAGCCTCCAGGACATCAGACCCGGCAAGGCGAAATCCGGTTGCTGATTCAGGATCAGTGATGATGACGACTTTATACATACACCATCTCCGCCTCCATATCTTCTGGAGGGATCAGAGCATTTTTACATCGTGCAATTATCCGCAAATTCATAATTTCGGTATATTTAGCCCACATATACCCAATTACAATCGTAACAGAAAGAGGATCGCCCCGGTACAACCTGATAGCATGCCGAATCAGGTATTCATCAAGGAGATGCTGATACGCAGATATTTTGAGGTTATCACCTTCAGTGCTTCGTAAATCACTCAAAAAACGGTATGGAGTTTCTTCAAGGAATTCAACAACACTGGGTACTGACCCAAGGTCCAGCATAACCCGGAGTTTTTTGCGATCAAATACCCTGCCTCCTTCGATAAGAATCTGATCTGCATCCTCTGTATCGATATTATCCCTGACAATCATCAACACAGACTTAAGGTTTATAAGATCTATCTCGGTTGCAATTAAATCACGGATAATACGTTCATCTTCAGATTTACCACTCACAAGGGAACGGGCCTGCTCATAATAAAACTGATCAAGTGCATTTTCTAGAATGATAAGATCCGATACACGGGAATACTCCGGAAATGCAGTGGTAAGAGGAGAAGCATAAGGAACATCCCAAGTTGCAAGAAGATCAATAACGCCTTTTATATCCGGCTGCTTTAAAAGTTCGGTAAGAAGCGACTCATCAAATTCTCCAGCAGGAACCAGGTTTTCCTGGATTTGCATGGAAGGAACATAGATCCTCTTTCCCCGGAGAATTGTTTTAAGATTATGAATATCCCACCGGGATGAGAAGATTTTAATATATCGCTCTCCCTTTTCCCCTTCTAAAAACCGTGCTATTTTTTGAATCGTCCTGATGAGATTCTGTCTGAGAGCATCTTCTATCCCAGATAAACCTGGTTTTCCAACAAGAGCACGTTCCAAATCTTCCCGATATGTCGTTTCTTCAAGAGCTGTAATCAGGCTAGAAATATCAGGTTTTAAAATTAAATTGCTCAGGCTCCCTTTATCAAGCAGCCGTGAATACATACCCCTGATTCGGGCATTCACATAGCCGTTATCCATCAGGACCTCCAAGAATCAGGGTGATGATCTCAAGGGTTGATTGTTCCTGAATTTTTGATAACCTGGTTTCCAGGGTATTATCAGCACGGATTTTGCCATCTGCAGATGTTCCACACAAACCACCAATGGTCCGCAAATCCTTTTCAATGCGATAATCAAGGCCGTTTTTGTGAAGGACTTTTTCACATAACGTTGCATCAGCTGGATCAATATGAAGAACTATCTGTTCTCCGGCAAGTGACCGGATAACCTCATCAACAAGACGCTCATATAAAGAGGCATACATCGAGTCAGACCTTATATTGGCCATGTTCTGCAACGATTTATCAATAGCCTCATGTATGAGTTGTTGTCTGACGGAACTTACCTTTCGTTTAACTTCCTGTTTTGCAAGAAATTTTTGTCGGTTAGATTCAAGAGCCAGATCTCGTTTTGCTTTCTCCAGGTACTGAGCATGGATAGCCGAGAGTTCAGTTTCGGTTTCCCGAAGAATTGCCTCTATTTCCCGATCAGCATCCCGGAGAACCTCCCGATTTTTTTCATCCGCCGCAGACTCTATGGACTTGATAAGGTCTTCATATGCCATTGCTATTCACCTTCTGTACAACGGTACCTGGTTGATTATTCAACCATGATGATGATCATAGCGGCCACTACAAAACCCAAAATGACCAGTGTTTCAGGAATAGCCTCCAGAACGATGACAATACCTGCGGACTCCGGACGTTCGGCTACAGTTCCTGCTCCGGCTGCTCCAATCTTTGACTGGGCGATTCCAGTTGCAATTGCTCCTCCAGCAAAGGCAATTGCAGCACCAATAGGGACTTCCCAACCTGTCATGATAACCTCCAACGATTACCTTATCCTGTGTATATTTATATATTGTGATTTGTCCGTCACAAAAGAAGATAGAAAAAATGGTTTTAGAGTCGCTCTTTTCCAAATGGTTTGTAAGGATTACCTCCTCCTTCATAAAATTTCGAGAAGAACTCCACCACATGTAATCTAAGGGAATGAATAGATGGACTAAACATGGCAAGAAGAATGTTTAATGCATGAAGGAGAATTGCAACAATAATACCCACAATGAAGATACCAATTTCATGCGAAAGCCGGTTAGCAACTAATGCCAGTATCACCGAGGCAAGCCCGATAGCCATCAGACGGGCATATGACATAATATTGCCAATTGTTCCCATCACTTCGATAACTCCCCGACTGCCACCGCCGTATATCAGGCACCCGATTGAGATTAGCATCAAAGCAATGATCAGAAATAACACTGATTTCGGGATATGCCCGGCATAAGAACCCAATAGAAGAAGAATCCCGGACACGAGGCCTAACATACCGATCTTCTCAATAGCGTGCTTTTTCTTGTGGTGCCGGAGAGCATTCAAAATACCAAGAGACAAGCCAAAAAATACATGAAATACGCCTATCCCTATTGTCAGGAGGAGGAGTGGAATGATTGATTCAATCCGGTTCCAGGTGATGCCAAAAATGGTAAGTGGGTGAAGCCAGCCCATGTGCTCGCCAAGATCTCCAAAAAACTCCCCAAATATGTACCCAAAAATAATCGTAGGAATAGAAGATATTATGAGGATTCCCATGAGTTGTTTTAGCCACCCGATATGAGAAAATTTATACCGGACAAAAAGACTGAAACATAAAATTACCATCCCATATCCGATATCACCCACGATGAGTCCGAAAAAGAGGGGAAAGAAGATGGCAATAAGTGGTGTGGGATCAATCTCACGATATTGCGGGGGTTGAACCAGGTTCATGAAGAACTCGAATGGTTTTGCCCAGAATGGATTATCAAAATACACCGGGGCATTATCAAAAACTGCTGGATCGTACGGGAGCTCAGTTACCACCACTGATTCATCAAAATTACTTTTGAGCGCCTTTTTCGTTGCAGGCAGATATTTCTGTGGTATCCATCCCTTTACCACAAAAGTATAATCTGTCTGACCAAAGTGAGAATATGCAGAGGTCTCCTCAAGAAAGTTAGTGAGTAATGTTTTCAGAGTGAAGAGATCAGCATACCATACTACAGAGATTTCCTTGATCCTTTTTTCTATTTCAGCAATTTCATCTATAATTGCTTTTTTATCTGCTGCAATAAGGGCCAGTGCCTTCTCCAGGGGCATGTTTGTATACTCCTGGGGAATCCGCACTTCATTTACGTTCTTTGAATAGAGAAAATCATGAACCTTACCTGCATATTTTTTACTGAATACCGTAATTACCGCGATATTTTTGTCATCAAGATCTGCACTGATGAATTCAAATTGGTTTCTGGTTATTTCGGATAAAAACGGATGAATAATCTCAAGGACTGATTCGAATTCTTTTTGAATGATTAAAATGGTGACTTCAAATCCTTCAAGGGTGGGAAGTTGTTGCTCGAGTGGAGATATCTTTTTGATGATCTTTTCATACCTTGCAAGGGTTGTGTACCTGACATCAAGATCCCCTTTTCTGGTCTCAAGAGTCCGAAGCCGTTCTTCGAGAGAATCACAGACTTCTGTTGCCGTAATGGACAATTCATTATAAGAAAGGCCTGCGTATTTTTCTATAAGAGGACTTTTTTGAGCCTTCTTAGAATCCGTTGGTGTCAGGATCTGGAGCTGGCCCTTTATCCGAATTAATAGAGACGTGATTTCTTCAGGGTTAAAAGTATCAAGCGGAGCAATTTCCATGGTCTCCAGGCGTTCATTTTTTGCATCCTCAAGATGAAGAGAACCTGCCTGGTACAGTACATCAACTATTCTTTGATAGTCCTTTTTTGGACCAACCACCAGGATCTGTTTCATCTTTTGCAGCATATTACCCCAGAACCATTTCGACGATCTGTTTTACTGCACCATCAACCTTTTTTTCCCCTTTTTTGAGAATCTCTTCTGCCTCTTTTTCTCCAGCCAGGTGAATAGAAGAAATTTCCTCGGACAGTTTAGAAAGACCTTCCTTCATATACCTGGATGCTTCTTCTGCTCCTTTCTTTTCTGCTTCTTCCCTCAAATTCCGCGCCTTGACTCGAGCATCATGGATTCGGGTTTCTGCTTCTTTACAGACGACATCACATTGCTCTTTGAGCTCAGCTTCTTTTCGTGATATCTGGTCCAGCAGTGAATGTTCTGTCTCCATACTTATCCCTGTTATGATGAGGATCTGTGTGTCACCGGTTTGAGTTGCTTTGTAAGCAGCCTCTGGCTATTAAAATAAACCAGGCCAGATCACAGCCCGTATTTACTTTTCATCCGTCGTGTCATACCATAACTTTCAGCATCTTCCAGCTTCTTTTTACAGGGCGGACGGCTAGCGGCTTCAAGTATCCGATCCTCACATCTCTTCATAGCAATCTGCTTGAGCTCGAGGATCTTTTTCATGTCTGGTACAGCCATAACAATCACCCCGTATCATACGTAACAGTGTCCTTTTACTATCACATATTATTTAAGTATAGTATATTGAATATCATCAAGCTGAATCAATTAATTGTTTTTTGGAATAGTTCTGCCCATATATTATGGATTCAAGAAAAAAAGGGATATGTGCCAATTATGAAACCTCGACACTACCCTTTTACTTGGATAAAATTATTCATCACTTGATACCCTGCAGTTTGATTATTATATGCTCGGAGAGAGACGGTGAATATCCCTGGAATTTTATACTGGTGAACGGGATCTTTATCTGATGAGATCCCCCCGTCACCAAACTGCCAATACCACGATATTGGATCACCAATGGACTGATCCCTGAATGAAACCTCAAGTGGAGGGGTGCCAGTTGTCGGAGTGGCATTGAAGGAGACGTGGATCTGACCTGGTGATGGGGTTCCTTCTGTTGCCATCCGGTGGTCTGAAGAGATATTTGTGAATGGTCGGGTTTTAATCGCTCCCTCTGATTCATCATCTACGACTACGTCTACCAGGTCAGCTCCGGGTTTTGGCTGGGTGATATAGGTCTTATTTGTTCCCACCGGGTATGATATGTTACCAGATGGATACACAATTGACCAGGAATCTGCTGTGGCGTTGATCTCATACTGGCCAGGGATGTCGGTGAAATCCGAATGGATGGTGTGATTTGTGGTGACATTGCGGAATATGTATTTTGCTACTGCTCCGACTGTTTGATTGTCGACCTGAACGTCATGGATATAGAAACCGGGATTTGGGGTGATGGTGAAAGTTTGATCAGAGCCTTCGGGGACGGGGATTGAACCTGCTGGGGTGATGGTGCCGTTCGGGGAGGCGGTGGAGGTGATGAAATTATTAGAGGGTGCTAACATGATATAATCAATTTGGGTCGAGGTGTCAATACCTAAATCATTTGAAACCGTAAGCGAGACTGTGTAATTACCGGGTATTTTATAGATATGAATGGGGTTTTGTAAAGTTGAATTTGTACCATCGCCAAATGTCCATAACCAGTGAGAGGGTGAATTTATTGATAAATCAATAAATGAGACAGCAGTTGGTACAAAACCTTTAGTAATATTTGATGAAAAATTCGATTTTATAGGGTTCCAGTGTTTATCAGAATATACAATTGTATCAAAAGTACCATCGCCATTTTTATCAATCTTAATCATAACACCTGTTTCATTTTTCTGAAGCATTGTCCAATTTATAGAATATTCATGAACCTCCCTCTTTTTTGTTAATATACCTGATGCGTTGAATAATTCTGTACTGGAGATAGAAAGTGAGTAATTACTTGATTCCGTCCCAATAAAGCGGTAAATTATTGAGTCATTATCTTCAGGTAACCAGATTCTCTCCAAAGCAGGATCATAAATAGAAAAAGGAATATCCTCAATCACATCTCCATTTAATATTCCCGTCATTCTTCCAAGAGAATCAATAACTTGTGGTTCAATCGGACTCCACATTTTTATTTCTGTAGAATGACTTACAAGAATTTCCAATCGCTTTGCGAAATCATCTGCAGCTTCTTTTACTGTTTTTCCACCAATCTGACTTTTTTCTGTTTCATAATCATCATAATTACCGTTATTGTAGTAAAAATCCTTAATACGGTTTTTTAATTGATAGCAGAGTCCAATTGAAGAATCACATAAATATGTCCCGGGGTAGGTTTTATAGCCATTATATCTCTGTAAAGCAGAAATCCATGCAAATTCTTCACATGAAAAACAAGTTTTTTCTTCCTGCCCAACACAAATATTCTTATTATCGGACTTAATACACTTTTCATATCCATCTTTCACTAATTTATAATGATCGTTTAAAGCATACAATCCGTCAGCAATGTTGGCTCTTATGCCCTGTGTTGTATTTGTGTAGAAGTGAGTACATGCCTCACAACTCCATCCAGGATAATTATAACGATCTTTAATGTTTTCAGCACCGCATGAATCAGAGGGATATCTTTTTACACAAGTTGTCTTCGTTCTCGATGCCCATACACAATTTGGGTTATCAGTAGGACAATAAAGACAATAGGTTGATTCTCCGATTTTTGTGGGTAATGGGCTCTCAGAACAACCTAAATCCCGACATGTATCAATATCACCATGATCATTCCACCATCTAATACCCAAAGCTTTCCCCACATATTTATCTGCATCAATGCGAGCGATTCCCCTACCCCATGGATCCATTGTGATAAAATCATTATCATAATGAACAATCCATGATTCTTGAGCAATCTTTGCAATTACGAGATAAGTAGGAAATTCGGTAGGTGGATAATTAAATGACCTTCCCGCTTTAAGAAAAATGGGAATTAATTCTTCCACTAATCCCCTAATAATCGGCTTTCTGGAGGATTCTTCCTTTATTACCTGCACAGCCCTGTCTTCAGAAATTGAAGACTGAATTTCATCGATCTTTATCCATCCATCCGTTTTATCAGTGACATCATAAATGTGTTGGTAACCATTCAACAATTCAAATTTATTTTGAATAACCCACCCATTTGGAATCAATTTAATAGGCTGATGCTGTAAAGTATTTTTATTCTCATTTAACTTCGTAATTGTTTTCGGTGTTTTTTCCACATCCAGAATAGATATTCCAATTTCTTCATCAAATGAGTGTATTTTTTTGAATAGTTCTAATGAATTCTTAGTTTTACTTCCAAGTAAATCAGTTTCATAACCCGGAGAGCCGGGCTCCTGTTCTGATGGTCTTTTATAATAAAAATCTATGTCAGATATTTGTGTAATTGGATTTGAATTTAAAATTTTTTGAAGATTTTTAAAATATTGGTTATTAGTGTTCAAATTTTCGGGAACATTTTCAAAATTAAAATCAAGAGGAATATTTTGATATTCCGATATCATTATAGGATTCCTAACAATATAGGCTCCAGTCGGACTATTAACTTCAACCCATTCACCCATTTCAGTTGTAGTGAACAGTTTGGTTACATCTTTTGATTTGAATCCATTATAATAGCAAGTATAAATATTAAGTGAAAAGGCCTTTCCACCAGTTAAAAGAAATTTGTAAGTATTAGCAGGATAATTCACAATATCTGTGTAGGAATTTTGTGCTAATCCAACATTTTCATCAGAACTCATTAAAACCTCCTGTATATTTATTTCATAATGGCTGATATCGGTTTGATTAGACCAAATCGGATGTTTCCAAGTCATTTCAAAGTCATTGCTGACCTCAGTGTTGTTTATCGGATACAGCACCGTCGGTGCCGAAATAATCGGAAACGCCCATCCAATATATCCTTCAGGATTCGGATTATACCCCCTGTGAATGATCTTCTGATTCATATCACAGCCAATAACATTCCCGTCTCCTTCAGACAAAGCAAAGGCCATGTCTCCGGATTGATACATTGCAACAGATCCTTTCGGTGGGATTAGGGTCTGATTTCTGTTAGCCCTTTTAAATAACTCTTTTACCTGCTCAAAACTCTGAATCCGTGAATCAAACGCATACCCTGACCCATTCTGATACACATCATTGATGAACGTCAATGAATTACCACAATAGTCAGTGTTTATTGTACCTGCTGCATATGAGACGGCACTATTAATTTTTAACTTATCTCCTGTATCATCCGGAGTCCCGATTATGTAATCAGGCAGGGACAATTTTCGAGAGGTTGTTCCATCACTTACCGTCAGGTTCACCGTGTAATACCCTGTATTGACATAGGTATGGGTAGGATTTTTTTCATTGGAGATCATTCCATCGCCAAATTCCCATAGCCATGATGTGGGATTACCATCAGACTGATCATAAAATGTTACCTCCAGAGGAACCTTACCGGAGGCGACTGAGGCTATAAACTTTGAATCTAAAGGTTTGGGAGGTTTATCTTCAATAGTAAGTGCATTCTCCATCTTTCCTAACTTGCCATCAGGATTAGTGACTGTAACATTGTATATCCCTGCAGGAACACCCTGGAGGTGATATATTACAGAGATCGTGTCAGGACCGCCATACAAACAACTCCGCGTGATAGCGGTCCCAGGTCTTGCAATCGTCACAAGAGATTCTTCAATGAACCCAGCACCATGAATGATAAATCCATATATATCATCATTAAAAGAAGTCGATGGTTCGATTGAGTTTACAATGACAGATGAACTCTGACCAGTTACCTCAAAAGAACCGCTCTTCGCAGCGATCTGTCCATCCCCATTCTTGACAACCAGATCATACGTTCCTGTTCTTCTACCGGTAATATCAAATGTGCCGGTTATATTCCCGGAATCAAGGACGGCAATATTCGTCCCGGTGATGTTTATCTGGCCATCTCCAAATGTTTTAGAAAGATTCACAATCGGTAGAGGAGCGGACTGGAAGTTGGAGCCGGTGATACGGAACTGGACCAATGTGGTGTTGGGGGCGGATAGGGGAGAGATTGAAGTGATGGTTGGCGACGGGCTACCTCCAATTACGAATGACTCAAGATTATCAGCATCAATTAAATGTGGATTTTCAGGACCCGCAGAATCACGGTGAACTGCACGATAGTAATAGGTTGTGCCTGGACTGAGCTCGGTAAGGATATGGCGATATGTAGAGTTCGTTTGATTTACAATAGATAAACCAACTTTTGTCTTCGGAGTTGCCCCACCTTCATACCTAAAACTAACCGGATAATCAACACCAGGTTCGGCATTTGTAATATGACCGCTTAATATTGCAGACCTCTCACTTACAATTGCAGTATCGGTTACAAGTTTTGGGTTAACTGACGGGCCGGTTACCTCAAAAGAACCGCTCTTCGTAGCGATCTGTCCATCACCATTCTTTACTACAAGGTCATAGGTTCCCGTTCTTGCCCCGGTTAGATCAAACGTACCGGTAATATTTCTGAAATCTGGGACGCCAACATTCGTTGCGGTGATGTTTACCAAGCCATTTCTAAATGTTTTAGAAAGATTCACAATCGGTAGAGGAGCGGACTGGAAGTTGGAGCCGGTGATACGGAACTGGACCAATGTGGTGTTGGGGGCGGATAGGGGAGAGATTGAGGTAATAGTTGGAGAAAGAATTGAAAAAGAGAATTTTACCATAAAAGCATCCTGTTGTCCCCCATGTATTGGTTGATATGACTCTGGAGTTGTGGGAAATGAACCATCAGTATATCCAATTACATATGCATTCCCTTCAGTATCTATCACGATTCCATGCCCCTCGTCATAACCTGTACCCCCAAAATAAGTTGAATAGAGGAGGGAAGAACCGGTAGAGTTTAATTTTGTGATAAAAGCATCAACGCTTCCTCCAGAAATTGTCTGATAAGCCCCGGGAGTTATTGGGAAGTCGGTACTTGCTGTGTATCCATTCAAGTATACATTCCCATTCTGATCTATTATGAGCCCTTCACCGCGTTCAACACTTGTTCCTCCCAAATAAGTGGAATAGAGGAGGGAAGAACCGGTAGAGTTTAGTTTTGTGACAAAGACATCACTACTACCTCCAAATGTTGTTTGATATGACCCTGGGGTCGTGGAAAAGTTAATGCTTGATGTATATCCGGTCACGTATACATTTCCGGTTGAATCAACATCGACTCCTTCTCCTGCATCTCCTGATGCACCACCCATGTATGTGGAGAAAATAACTGATGAGCCAGCAGCGTCAAGTTTCGTAACAAAGGCATCCCAGGTACCTCCTCCATATATTGTCTGGAATGCTCCTGGAGACGTGGGAAACAAACCATCAGTTCTTCCAGTGACGAATGCTATCCCTTCTGAATCTACCGCGATTCCATACCCTTCATCATAACCTGATCCTCCAATATAGGTAGAATAGAGGAGGGAAGAACCAACAGCGTCAAGTTTCGTAACAAATGAATCCCAAGTCCCTCCTCCATATAATGTCTGATATGATCCAGGGGTTGTGGGAAACGATCCATCTGTCCATCCAGCCACGTATGCATTCCCGCCTGTATCTAATGCGATGGCACGTGAATCATCTTGGCCCCTTCCACCTAGATAAGTTGAATAGAGGAGGGAAGAACCAGCAGTGTCAAGTTTCGTGACAAAGGCATCTCCATAGCCCCCATATATTGTCTGGAATGCCCCTGGAGTCATGGGGAAATCAGTATTGGTGGTCATCCCAGTCACGTAGGCATTCCCTTCAGAATCTACAGCGATTCCATAACCAATATCGTTAGAAGTTCCACCCAGATATGTGGAATAAAGAAGCGAAGAACCAGCAGAGTTTAATTTCGTAACAAAGACATCAACATTACCTCCATATAATGTCTGAAATGCTCCCGTAGTAATTGGGAAATCAGTACTTGCGGTTCTTCCAGTCACGTAGGCATTCCCTTCTGAGTCTACAGTGATTCCATACCCATTTTCATTATAAACTCTGCCCAGATACGTAGAATATATCAAGTCTGGATCGATCACTAACTCATATTCAGGATTATACGTATCAATCTCAATGGTCAACTTTTTATCATCCAAGAGGACATATCTGGCCTCGACATCTACCCTGTTCCCATCAATCTCCTGAAAACACACCGGCTGCGATTCGGTCATAGAACCCTGCCCGGTTGTAATATTCAGATTTCCATTTTGATCAATTGAAATGGAATCAGCACCATGGTATTCCATCTGGATGAGTGCCGGATCAACACCTGATGCAACGATGAACTCACGTTTAAGAACCGAACCGTTTCCACAGTAGAGGAGATCAATACCAGGATAAAGATCATGGTACCGTACTGCCCCGTACGTTGAGAGATTCGACCGCCAGGCATCAGGGTCATTCCCAATAAAAAAATTTGCTGTTCCTGGCAGGACATCTTCACCTGTGATGTGGGTAGATTCATTTGCACCGATAAAGGTCTGAGTTATCACAACAAATGTTTCATTAGTCGCGTCTGGGGATTTTTCCATTGAAAAGAGCATACTTGTATTGGTAAATGAGAACGATGTCCCGGAACCTCTGACCATAAACCATACATTCGGGTCAGTCTGCCCATCGTTCGGAATGAATGAGAGAGGAAGCGCTGCCATTTGGACTGTGATGCTTTCGTTTCTTTCCTTATTATCAGGAATTAGCTGATTTTCCGAGCTTGTGAAAAGAACAGGCTCCCCAGATATTGTTCCAGATATATGTCCTGCATGAACTCCCTGGATCAGCATCATGAGGGCAAATAGGATGAGAAAATACTCGGATAGCCTAGTTACTATTCCAAACGATTGCTTTGTATGGAAAAAATTGTTTTTTATAATCTGTTCCTTTGATCTTTTAAAGATGCCAGAATAGGAGATTTTTAATTTGGTATTCATTGAAAATCACATTGAATTTCGATATGGGGATGTTGGTAGCAGTACTGATCCCAGGATGTGAGATACAATTGATGTTGGGCGTTTGCTTGACAGTTTTAGGAAAAGGAGCAATACAAAAATCCCAGCAATTGTCAACAAAATGAGAGAGATAAGTTAAAAAATTACTTTTTATAACCAATAAAAACAGTAGAGGCAGAAGTAAAAGACTGGTTAGCCACGTAATCTTTCGTATCATATCCCCATCACTTCATCCATCCATTACATCCGATAGGCACCCTGACTTTTTCGAGATCAGCCGGTCAAAAGACCAAATAGTTTTTTTTTACCGATTCAATAATCGTAGAGTAGACACAGGGGAGCTTTACCTAAATAGTTCATAATTAGATAAAAGGGTAAATAATAATTCTCATTTAATAATATCCCATTACAATTAAATTCGACATCCCTAATATATTGAGCCATTTTGATCGTATTGGAGAAATTAGAGAGGATAGTGCATACCCCTCATTTTTGTTGCAGGGTTTATAAGTGATTTAAATACTCTTATTTCCCAACATGGGGTTAATCGCTATTCTCTAGATATATTGAAAAAACAGAATCGAATTTCAGATATTAAAAATCAGGAGGGATAATAAGTGGAACCGCTGTTATCCCAAAAGCCATTTTTTTCTTTAAAGCAAATTTTACTATTTCTCTCTGCAATCTTCCCTGTTCCAGTCCAAAAAAGGACCCATATGTTTCGATTTTGTTTCGTTTTTTCCCGGAACAGATAATATCACTCATTACAATAGTATATCAGGAAAATGTCACCATCTTCTAAACCAAAAACATCATCCCAGGATCAAACCAACCCGGACGGACCACTCTCCTTTGAAAAAGTCTGGCTCATGTTCCAGGAGACGGACAAAAAGTTCCAAGAGACAGACAAGAAATTCCAGGACACAGATAGAAAATTCAAGGAAACTGATAAAAAGCTGAATAAACTGGAACGCTTATTCGTATCCCAATGGGGAAAACTGGTTGAATCCCTGGTAGAAGGTGACATTATTTCAATTCTCAACCAGCGTGGGATAAAAGTAACTGATACCATCAAACGCAGATCAGGACGTCGTGATGGTGTTGATTACGAGTTTGATATCATCGCAATAAACGGAACTGAAATAGTCATAGTAGAAGTAAAAACAACACTCCGGCCTGAGGATATCAGGGGTTTTTTGAAAAAACTAAGGCAGGCAAAGAACTGGATGCCCGAATATTCTGACAAGAGGGTATATGGAGCGGTTGCATTTATATCAGAAGACGCTGGTACTGCAGCAATGGCTGAGAAGAATGGTCTTTTCGTGATCCGTGCTACGGGTGACAGTGCCAGCATCGTGAATAATAATAGTTTCGTTCCAAAGATTTGGTGACGTTATCTTTCAACGAGAGGGTAATATATGTTCAGGCGTATCCTGTTTCCCACAGATTTTTCTGAGTATGCACGGCGAGTAATGGATTGTATTGCAGGCCTTCCTGGTGTTCTGGAAGTTGTGATGCTCCATGTGATTAGTTCTGACAGTCCGGCAGCTCTTCGGGGAGATATCGAGTCATCTGCACGTGAAAGACTTGAATCAGACCGGGCTCTTCTTCAAAGTCTTGGAATTTCAGTTATAAAAACAGAAGTCGTGCTCTCAGAATCGGTACCAGCCTCAATTGATGAGGTCGCAAAAAGACATGAATCCACCATCATCGTAATGGGAGCCAGAGGAAAGGGTCTTATTAAAGGCCTTCACCTAGGTAGTGTTACCCACCGGGTGTTACATGATTCACATACGAACCTTCTCATCATGCGAGGACAGATTATCGAACGGCTATCTGGAGAAAAATTTCAGAAGTTCTGTCCGATGATTTTTTCCAAAGTACTGATTCCAGTTGATCTGACCCCGGATTCATGGGATGCAGTTCAAAAGATCGGAAAAATCCCGGAGGTCATTGAGATAATTGTCTGTTCGGTCATATCACGTGGAGAAACGGAAAGTGAGATTGAACGGATACGAAATAAAACCGCAGATGCCCTGAAAGAAAAATGTGCACAACTGAAAACAGCCGGAGCAGAAGTCAGGTGGAGAATTCTTGAAGGTGATCCGGTCAGTCGTGTTCTTGAGTATGCAGATGAAGCAGATGTATCCCTGGTTTGTACCGTTCCGACAGAAAAAGGTATAATAGCAGAGTTATTGCATGGAAGTTTCTCATGTGAACTGGCACGACGTACCTCCAGACCTGTTCTGGTAATCAGAAAAGATTGAGAAATAGATCAGGCAATACCTTTTTCCTCAACCTCCTTTCGTTCCATGATCTGTTTCATTCGCTTTCTTCTAAACAAGTCTTCCCGCTCACGTTCTTCAAGCCTGAATTCAATGTATTTCATTGTCTGCTGGAGCCGTGGGATGACCAGGTGTTCTAAAGCATTGACTCTTCTCCTAGTTCTGTTCATCTCAAGAGTGATCCGGTCAGCTCTTCCTTCAAGTGATGCATAGGAGAGAAGAGAATGCAAAACCTTCTCATACCGGAGAGCGGCCTCATCTACCTGGCCTGAGGTGCCAAAAACGCTGTATCCTCGCTCGTTTCTATATACTCCCTGTTCAATTCCTTCAGACATGGTAATGACCGGAACTCGTACCCCCATGACCTGAGAAGAGGTAACCTCCAGTCCTGGAATATGCACACACGAAGATGCCAGGTCAGATAGTCTGACCCATCCGGTAATTATTCCAGCCAGTTTGAGTGCTTCGTAGGCTTCTTCCATCTCTTTTTGAATGAAACCAGCCCTCTGTTCCATCTCTGTAGTAAGCCGTGTATGTTCAATAACAAGGGCATCTAATTTTTCCTGTAAAATGTCCCTGCCCTTCTGGGCGATAAGTTCACGTCTTGAGAGCCTGAGAAACTCAAGTCTTGTTGGTCTGACTCCTGCAATTACGGCCCGCTGCATTCCAGAATCTCCTCTCCGTGATAGTAGGCTTTTATAAATTCTGTGCTAACTCGTTTCAATTCAGATTTTGGAAGGATTGACAACAGATCCCAGGCTAAATTGAGAGTATCTTCAAATGACCGATCCTCATACGAGGCCTGCCTGATAAAATCATTCTCATACCGGTCACAAAACCGGATATATATCTTATCAAGTGAAGAAAGCCCCTCTTCTCCCATCACTGCCACCAGACTTTTGAGCCTGATTCCCCGGGCATATGCTGAATAGAGTTGGTTTTTTACCTCTGCGTGATCTGCCCGTGTCCGGCCTGGTCCGATGCCTCCCTGCATAAGACGGGAGAGACAAGGCAGAACATCCACCGGGGGATAAATCCCTTTCCGGTGCAGGTCACGGGAGAGTACTATCTGTCCCTCGGTAATATACCCAGTCAGGTCGGGGACGGGATGAGTAATATCATCATCAGGCATGGTCAGGATAGGAAGTTGGGTAATTGATCCTTCTCTGCCCCTGATTCGACCGGCCCGTTCAAAGAGTGACGCAAGATCGGTGTAAATGTATCCGGGATATCCTCTTCTCCCAGGAACTTCTTCTCGTGCAGCTGCAATCTCCCGGAGTGCCTCACAATAATTTGTAATATCTGTCAGCACCACAAGAACGTGCATTCCCTTGTCAAAAGCCAGATATTCAGCGGTGGTAAGTGCAAGCCGGGGAGTAATTATCCGTTCAATAGCCGGATCGTCTGCAAGGTTCAGGAAAAGGACTGCTCGTTCAAGTGCTCCGGATTCTTCAAACTCACGGATGAAGAACGCAGACTCTTCATAGGTAATCCCCATCGCTGCAAAGACGACAGCAAACTTTTCCGCCTGACCAGTCACCTTTGCCTGCCTTGCAATCTGGGATGCAAGCAGATTGTGGGGAAGTCCTGCCCCGGAGAACAGGGGAAGTTTCTGACCCCTGACAAGGGTGTTCATACCATCAATTGATGATATGCCGGTCTGGATAGAGTCACGGGGGTGTTCACGGGCAGAAGGATTTATCGGTGATCCATAAATATCCCTGATACACTCCGGAATGACCGGTCCTCCTCCATCAAGCGGCCTGGCACTTCCGTCAAATGTTCTTCCCAGCATGTCAGACGAGAGGGAGATCTTCATCGGTTCACCTCTGAACCTGACCTTTGTCAGTTCTGTGTCAAGATCACGGGTACCCCGGAAGACCTGAACCATTGCTCTGGTGGTTGTCGTCTCCAGAACCTGCCCGATACGAACCTCTCCATTTGGAAGCACAATTTCCGCTATCTCCCCATAACCGATACCTTCTACACCATCAAGAACCATCAGAGGCCCGACCACTTTTGAGACACCGGTATACATCCGGAAACTGGTTTCCATTACACCCCTCCCTTCATTTCACGGACAGCCCGGATATCAGTTTCAATCTCTAAAAACAACGATTCTTCCTCGTCCGGTGATGATGAGCCCATCCGTGCAAACCGTTCAATAATGGGAAGAGTCCGAAGCTGTGATACCGAAACCCCCATTTCCAGAGCAAGTTCTGCACGGTTAAAAAAAGAAAAGATTGCCTGAAGCATCCGGTACTGCTTTTTCGGTCCGGTATATGTATCAAATTCATCAAAAGCATATTGCATGAGATAGCTCTCACGGAGAATCTCAGCTTTTAACAGGAGCAGGCGATCAGATTCAGGAAGAGTTTCCGGGCCGACAAGTCTGATGATCTCTTCCAGTTCATTTTCCCTTTGGAGGATCTCCATCATCTCCTGTTTCATTCTGACAAAATCCGGACCAATATGCTCTTCCCACCATGATCCGGCTATTGAGCTGTACAGGGAATAAGACATAAGCCAATTAATAGCAGGAAAATGCCGTTGGTATGCCAAATCTGCATCAAGTGCCCAGAAAACCTTTACAATACGAAGAGTATTCTGGGTAACTGGTTCTGAAAAATCTCCTCCCGGAGGAGATACGGCCCCGATGACCGAGATAGAACCCTCATGATCACCTGTTCCAAGCAAAGACACCCGTCCGGCACGTTCGTAAAAGTCAGCAAGACGTGAACTCAGATATGCCGGATATCCTTCTTCTCCAGGCATCTCTTCTAGCCGACCAGATATCTCCCGCATTGCCTCTGCCCATCGTGAGGTTGAATCAGCCATAAGAGCAACATGGTAGCCCATGTCACGATAGTACTCAGCAATTGTAATTCCCGTGTATACCGATGCTTCACGGGCTGCAACTGGCATATTGCTGGTATTTGCTATCAGAACCATCCTGCTGCTTAGGGCATGACCAGTCCGGGGATCTTTCAGAGTTGGGAATTGTTCAAGGACATCTGCCATCTCATTGCCTCGTTCCCCACATCCAATGTAGACAATGATATCTGCATTAACCCACTTGGCTAGCTGTTGTTGCACGACAGTTTTTCCTGACCCAAAAGGACCGGGTATTGCTGCTGTCCCACCTCTGGCAAGAGGAAAGAGGGTGTCAATAATTCTCTGGCCGGTCATCAAAGGTTCAATGGGATCAAGACGTTCGCGAACCGGTCTTGGGTCACGAACCGGCCAGCGTTGGATCATGGTAAGGGTTTTTTTCACAGTTCCAGTATCGATAGTGGCTATTGTATCGGTGATGACATATTCTCCTTTTTCAGCCAGTGACTCAAGCGTTCCACTGACTCCGGGAGGAACAAGGATATAGTGATGGACAGCGACGGATTCACGGACACACCCAAGGCGATCCCCTTCATGAATCATGTCTCCTTTTTTTGCACATGGATAAAACCGGTATTTTTTCGTCCGGTCAAGGGCAGGAGCAGACGCTCCACGTTCGATCATATCACCAGTATTGCGAAGGATCTCCTCAAGCGGACGCTGAATACCATCATACATAGTGCCCACAAGACCCGGACCAAGTTCAACCGAGAGGGGAAGATATGTCCGTATTACCGGTTCACCAGGAGTAAGACCGATGGTTTCTTCATATACCTGGATTGTGGCCCGGTCTCCTTCAAGAATGATGATTTCCCCGATTAATCCGGTATTTCCAACCTTCACCGATTCATACATACGGCTCCCTGCCATTCCCTCAGCCTCAACAACAGGACCGGTAACCCTGATAATTACCCCGTTATTCTCATTCATTTCTCTCATCTCACCATTCCTCCCGAATGCACAATACCACACCATCCATTCCTCATGCTGTTCCTCCACACACTTCCGCTTGATCGCCAATATCAGGGATTATTGAGATAACTGGAATCATCCGGGGTGATGTTTTCGCTTCCCTGATCATCTCCGGGATCATTCTGGCAACCGGTTTACTCACCAGGATTACACCAATCTCTGAATTTTTAAGACAAATCTCCATTGCCTGTTTTGCATCGTCAAGCGTCTCACAGATAAATGCTTCATGAACTCCGCCAAGAAGAAAACCAAGACTCAACCTTTTGAATGCAAGCACAGCCACCTTCATGTCTCCTCCGGTCCCGTAATCAGCATCTTACCAATCTGGTCAGAGGAAAGGCCTTCAGAAAGACCTGTCAGGATGATACGAATATTTCTAAGTTCAAATTCTTTTGCTACCAGGTACCAGAGCAGCGGCCCACCGGTATGGTAGTATTCCATGGATAACCGTGAGATCGTTTCAAGGAGATACCGATCTAATGCAAGATCTATTGAAAGCATACTCTCTGTGGATGGATATGATCGGAGCAGGGGAGAAAGAACTGAATCATACCTGGTTCCTGACAACTGACGAACCAAGTCTGGCAAGCTCATCATCTCATTCATCTGTATAAGCCTCCATGATGGCAGATCAAGGCCGCCGTCGATTAAGCATGGCATAACCTGCTGGGGGTTCCAACCGGCATGTTTTGCCCGGATTAATGTTCTGATATTTTGAATATCAATGAGTATGGAGATATAATCCCGATATGGAGAGGCAAGATAAGCCTGCACCATTGAACTCTGACTTTTTATTTCTGCAAATCCCATGCAATCAAGGACATGATCCAGATAAAAGACAGATTTTTCTTTCTCATACAGGACAAGACCGTCTGCAAGAATTTGACCATATCGTGTCTCATGAAATATTCTCGCCGCTTCACTCACCGAACGTGAGTTCGCAATTTTTAAGGCTACATCTGTGGTAAACTCTTCAGGCCAGAGAAGAGGAATCTCTGGAATAATTGCTGCACGACCATCATGGACCATTCTGAGGATCCTTTTTACTTTGGCAATCTCCTGAAAAGAGAGTATTGCATCAAAAAAAAGCCATGCATCCCGTGGAGCCTGTGAACGAAGAGTCTGGACTTCATCATACCATGCAATGAGCAGTTCTTCTTCAGCCTGATCCGGGTTGCAATCAAGAGAGACCGATGCCAGGTACCCGGAGCTTTTCAGTCTGCTGATAGAATCAGGAAGAGAGCCACTTTGCATAAGATCCTGCACAAGTTCCGGTTCAATATAGGGCACTCCCCTCGCTTTTATCCTGGCGACAACAGGCGTGTATGACGTAAGAGAAAGGAGGACCGGAAAATATCCGACAATACTTAAAAGAGTCAGAAACAAGAGAAACATGACGGCAATAAGAATTGCAGCAGTAAGTTCAGTTATAAATGGGGATCCAGCACTCAATAGTACGGTAAGATCCGATATTTCCATCAGGATTCACCATTCTGAAACAGGATCTGTGATGCGATGCTTATCATCTCACGTTCCATCCTGGTAACTCTGGTTTCAAAAGTGTTGTCTATTGATACATTATCGGAGATACGGATACAGATGACACCCCCGTTTGTGTCTATTGAATCATCTGAAATTCTGATCGAGAATCCTTCACTGTTTACCTTCTTCATAACGGTTTCAGCAAGAGACCGGTCATCAGAGTGAACCTGCACGAGAATATCAGATTTTCCAAGATTCTGAACACATTCTCGGATAAGGTTTTCAAAAAGAGCAGGATATTCATCCTTTTTACGAATTTCGTTCAAATGCACGGACACTTCCTTAAAACATTCATTAATGATATCTTCTCTGGTTTTACGGACCAGACGTTTTGCCTCTATCCTGGCTCGTGACTGTTCACTGGCAATATATTGTCTTATTTCCCGATGCCCTTCTGCCATCCGGTGATTGTAGGCTTCCTCTGCTTTCTGTTCTGCCTGGGTCCTGATATGTGAGATGTCACATGTCTCTTCAGACCTGATGATCCTGATCTCCTTATCCGCTTCTTCACGAATTCGGGTGATGATAGTATCGACTGACATAATACGCCTTATCCACTAAAAAGTCCAAGCCCAAAGAGGATCAGAATAGCGATGAGCAGACCAAAGATTGCAAACGTCTCTGACATAGCGGCAAATACAAGGCTTCGGCCAATTGCTCCAGGATTTCGTGCGGTTGCAGCAATCCCACTTGAACAGGTAATCCCCTGACCAATAGCAGAAAATCCGGCAAGACCAACCGCAAGGCCTGCACCGATAAGACCGATTGCAACCGGCATCTCAACCGAAAAATCTGCGGACAGAATTCCCGTGAGAGCAAGCATAAGAACTGCAATCAAAAGACCATAAATTGCCTGAGTCTCGCAGACGGCAGAGAAGACCACACCTTTCCCAAACATTTCCGGTTTTTCTGCAGTGTTGGAAACACCGGACGCAGCAGCGATACCCTGACCAATAGCTGAAAATCCGGCGAGACCGACCGCAAGGCCTGCTGCTACGGCAACAAGCCCGGCAGGAGTCGGGATATCACCGGCTGTTCCTCCTAAAAAACCACCAGACTGAAGAATCAGAATTGCTATTAATAGCCCGTATATGGCCTGGGTCTGAGGGATTGCTGTAAATACGAGGGCCATTCCAAACTTCTCCGGTCGTTCAGAGATAACCCCGGATGCTGCAGATCCGACTATTCCTACCCCGATTCCGGAACCAATTGCAGAACATCCAACTGCAATCCCTGCTCCGATAGCCATTAAAACCGCACCAGTACCTATTGTCATAATACCTCCTCTCTCATGTTTCGTGTATATATCCGACTCTCTTGGAAGGGGACAAACTCCTTTCCACCGCCAGCGTAAAATTTCCCAAAGAATTCAATGTAATGCAGACGTAATGCATGAATCACACTCCCCAGGGTCTGAATAGCAAGGTTGAAAATTTGACCGGCAATGCAAAACAATATCGCCGGGATAATCATAAATGGATGAACTGAAGCAATCATTTCGGATAATATGTTAATTGTCATGGCAATGCCTCCGGTAGCAAGAGCAAGGGCAAGTATCCTGACATATGAAAGCCAGTCTCCTAGAAATCCAGTAAGACTGAAAAAACCCATGGGCCCTTTCTTAATAAAAAGAACCGCAAGCCCAAATAACGCACCTACAAGAGCTAAATTTACAGTAAGGGGTGAAAATGTCATCCAGCCAAAGAATACTATAAGGAGTACTGCTGCAGATGGTTGAAGAATAAACCAGATTCCCTGCTCCTGAAATGCTGTCCGGTACATTTTCGCTCGAATATTCTGCCAGAGTCCAAGCAGGATACCAAGGTTGATATGAATCGTACCGATAATGAGAGCTACCTGGAACAGGAGAATTGGTGACTGAAGCGGTTCAATCAGGACGAATGGTGGAGTGATATGAAAGAACCGGGGGAGCATGTCACCAAACCAGCCACCTTGAATGGTTCCAAGAATAATATCTGCAATACCTGAACAAAGCAGAATATAACTCATGTCCCTGAAGGGAGCATCATATTTTCCAGGTCCACGGTAGAGGAGCCATCCCACGAGAGCAATGATCACCCCATACCCGGCATCACCAAGCATGAGTCCAAAAAACAAAAGGTATGCTGGCGCAAAAAACGGAGTTGGATCAATCTCATCATACCGGGGTCTTGAGAATGTTGTCGTCAGTAACTCAAACGGAGCCAGCCATTTAGGATTGTCATATCGGACCGGAACATCATCTTCTGGTCCTGCAGGTCGTATATGCAGGAAAAACTCACTATCAGTTATCTTTTTGAGAAGAGATGAAAGGCGGTCTGTGTCTTTTACCCGGACCCATCCATGAAGGTATACAACATCTCTGCTTGATCCAAAATTCCGGGTTATTTCAAGCCGTTCCCGCCGTATTCCCAGTTCTTCTCGAATAGCCCGTAATGGCACCAGATATTTTTTTGCATGGGAAGCAAGTGATTCTAATAACTCCTGTTCACCAACCTGATATCTCTCAAGCTGATCCTGTTCCTGCATGAGTATTTCCGAAGGAAGACCCGAATACGACTCTGGGAGAATGATACGATGAAACCAGGATTTATGAGATAGTTCTTCAAGAATCCCTTTCATTTCAGGAGTTCCTATACAAAAAACAACCACATCCTGGTCATCTGGTTCTTGGGTCAGATAGATCTCATCATTTTTGGTTTCATTCTGCCATGCCTGGAAGAGATCTATTGATTCTTTTTTTATCCATCCGGCAACAGAAAAAGTAAAAAGGCCAGTGGCCAGGTATGAAACATCTACATCCAGAACAGAAAGACGATTCAGATATGATATTCTATCAAGGGTTACCTGCTGTAATTCCCTGTTTTTCTTAAGATTTTCATAAACCTCAAGCGCAGTTTCAGCAGATCCAAGCAGATCATCTGCCAAGTGTATAACATCATTCAGAGGTTCAGTGCGGGCAGGAACGAACACCTTATCCGGGGGTGTGAGGAGAGATTTCAAGGAGGTATCTGGTTTCAGATCATATGACTGAAGAATCTCACAAACCCGATCAGCCCTGAATTGCAGGTTAATGATTTTCTCTATATCTTCTTTCGGAACTTCAGGAGGAGAGGAAGGAATATCTTCCACACTGGCCCTTTTCAGATCAAGAACTTCAAGTTCTCCCTGCTCATGAAGAGAAGAGGTGATATCTGTAAGCCATCGACGGTGAATGCCGATGATGACACTATTCATTCGGGCTGGATAAAACATGATCCTCTCCGGTAATCATCCGGATCAGACGAAGAACTGCATCATCTTTCTTCTGTGTTGAATGTTCCCTGATGCGTTGTGCTTCATCTTTGGCATTTTTTAAGAGGAGGGTATGCTCCTCTTGCATGTCTTTTTCAGCTCCCTCTCTCTCCTCCCGTACTTTCTTTTCAGCATCAGAAAGACGGAGAGCCATCCTTTCTTCTCCTTCCCGTATAGCCTCTTCAATCGCCAGCTTCTTTCTCTGCCGTGCTCCCTCGATCAGATCAGCAGCTTCCTGCTCGCATTTTTTTATCTGATCTATCTCAAGGATCCCCATACTACATCTTTTTAGTCTATCTTCACGTCATTTATCAGTTGTCATCAGGTCTCATCCAGGGCATCGACCCATCTCCATGTCAAAAAATATCAAAAAAACCTGTTATTGCCGGCACAACGGGTGCCAGGAGGAATTATATTTCAATTAAGGTATAATTTCGCGATCCAAGTCCTATCTCATGACCATAATCAATCTGGTGATACCCTTCAACCTGCTCCCAGACTCCTTTGAATTTATTCTCTCCTGGCTGGTGGTGATAGTGAAGTGATGAACACTCAAGGCCTTGCTCATTATTAATCAAATCAATTGCAGCAGCGTCAATTGCAACCGGATCATCAGATGCCAGGAATCCAATATCAGGAACAATTGGTGAATCACTCCACGGAACACAATCACAATCAGGGGTAATATTCGTTAGAAAACTCACATACAGAACTTTTCCGGATTTGCCTGCAACTGCTCCCAGGGCATACTCAGCCATACGCTCCAAAAACCTCGGTACATCCCGTTCCCAGTTAAAGGATATTGCCTGTTCAGGGCAGACCTGCAGACAGGCTGAACATCCATAGCAGATAGATTTATCAACGACTGCCTTCTTTCCGATATGAATTGCCCCAAATGGACACTGGGTTACACAATATCCACATCCGATACATTCAGACTCGTTAACTTCAGCCTGCATCCCCTGGTGCTGATCGCGTTTTCCAAGAGGAG
The DNA here is from genome assembly GCF_019263745.1 of Methanospirillum hungatei. Classification (NCBI taxonomy): domain Archaea; kingdom Methanobacteriati; phylum Methanobacteriota; class Methanomicrobia; order Methanomicrobiales; family Methanospirillaceae; genus Methanospirillum; species Methanospirillum purgamenti. The sequence continues at coordinate 2,837,464 of NZ_CP077107.1, read as the reverse complement.
AAGCACATCCCATCGCCAGGTTTTTAATTGCTCCCCCAAATCCTGCAAGAGCATGCCCTTTGACATGAGTAAGAACAACCATAGCCTGTGCATCAAGAATATCCCTGGCTATCCTAACGGACTTGAAATGCTTTCCCGGGATATCCACATCCCCATAACTATTTCCTGAAAGGCCATCTGCTATCAGGACCGGAGCATCAACAACTGCATACGCAAATCCATGTCTGATGGCGGTTGTTATATGGTCTGCTGCATTGTGTCGCGATCCAATATACATTGTATTAGTATCAGTCAGAAATGGTTTTCCAGACAATTTTTTGACAGCATCGACAACCTGTCTGACAAAAACCGGTTTGATATACGTATCATTGCCAAGCTCTCCAAAGTGCAGCTTAATGGCTGTTAAATCCCCCTCTTCAATCATCCGGGATAGTCCAGCCACTTCACAGAGTTTTGATATCTTTACACAATTATTCTCATCCGGATTCCGGACCCGCATACGAGCCAGATAGACTGTGCTGACCATCGTTCTTCCCGTGAGATTGTTACCTGAAAATATTTAGTTTAGCCCTCTCTCATGGCAATAAAAAAATGCTTATGAGCGGTATTGTCACAAGAGAGAGCAGGGTGGAGATAAAAACTCCTTTGGAAGCAAGCTCCGCATTCACCCCATACTCTTCAGAGAGCAAGACCGTATTTGCAGCCACCGGCATGGCAGCTAGGAGAACTGGAATTCCGAGGAGAAGAGGATCATGAACAAATGGTGATATCAGAAGAAACACTACAGCAGGAATTGCAAGAAGCCTGATGGATGAAATAATCCAAATCCGTGTATCTGACAGCATTTCAAAAAAAGGCAGAGGAGCCAGGAATGTTCCAATGACGATCATTGCAAGCGGGGTTGTTATTGAACCAAGGAGCGAGATTGATTCATTGATAGGTGATGGGATAGTAAGACCGGTTCCTAAAAGGACAAGACCCAGGATGGATGCAATAAGACCCGGTGTGACAATCCGTTTGATGTCCGGTTGACGTGCGAGATCCGGGCGAAGCAAAAACACTCCCACGGTAAAGACCAAAAAACCGAAGGGGAGGTTGACGAGTGTAACATAAAAGACAGATGCTTCACCAAACATTGCATACGCTACCGGATACCCCATAAATCCCAGGTTTGAAAAGATAAGCATGAAACGTAACACTCCAGTTTCAAACCGGGACCCATGGAGGAGTAAAGGAACAATTCCAGCAAAGATGAACGAGACAACATAAACCACAATTTCAATGAATACTATCATTTCCATTGAGTAAATGAGCCCTTCAGAGAGTGGTACCTGCATACTTTCCAGAATAAGGCAGGGTATTGCGACGTTTACCAGGAGGGACGATAGACCGGATGCACCACTTCGGGTGATATATCCCATGCGAAACGCAACAAATCCTACCCCAATCAGGATAAAAAGTGTGAATATACTTGTTACCACCGGGATAAAGTCCATAGTACACCAGCCGACTCCTTCATGGATCACGCAATGGATATTGAAGAAAGATCTCGTATGAAGGTTGTATGTTCTACCACATAGTTGGGATCATGACTGAATTTTCGAATTGCTGAATATGACCGTGGGAGGAGGAATTTTATCTCTTTCCGGCGTCAATAGGTTGTAGGACTACCTATGATAGGATTAATAATTGCCGGGATCGGGATTCTGATCCTGCTTGGTCTTGTAGCATGGTTCATCTCACTCTATAACCGATTTTACGCATTGAAAAACTCGTATGAAGCAACCCTTGGTCAGATTAAAGTCGCATTGAAAAAACGGCTTGACATGATAGACCAGCTGCTGGGTGCGGTGAAAAGTTATGCTGCATTTGAAAAGGAGACTTTTGAACGTGTCACTGCCATGCGGGCATCGGTTGGATCAGCTGGTAGTGGTGATATTCCGGCGTTAGAGGCAGAATCCCGGTCGATATTGGGTCGTCTTCTTGCAGTCATGGAAAATTATCCAGACCTGAAAACCCAGGCTACAGTATCTGAACTTATGGGCGCTGTAAAAAACGTTGAAGACGAAATTGCCCGTCAGCGGTACACATGTAATAATATTGCCGAACAGTTCAACACCATGGTAGATACTATTCCCTCGAACTTTGTCGCACGGTTTTCAGGCCTTACAAAACTGGAATACCTTGAATTTGAAGAAGAGATTAACAAGAGACCAGAGATCTCTTTTTAATTATTTTTTTTAGTTAGTCTCAAGGATGATTCGTCCACGAGCCATTATCCTGACCTGACCACCACTTTCTGATACAACTATCCCAATAGCTTTTGTCTCCTGGGTTATGGCTGCAACTGATACATGTCTGGTTCCAAATCCTTTTGAGAGCCGGACATTACTGGTATCAATGGATATGTATCTGCCCGCTGCTTCAACTGTCCCATCCTCCCGTATCACAAATGCTCCGTCAAGGAGAGAAAGTTCTTTGATATTTTCCCTCATATCCGGATTTGTTATCATACGTTCGCATTCTGAGTGACCTGCGAGTGGATTCAGGATCAGTTGTCTTGATCGCTCAAGAACCGCATCACTGTCACCCAGGACAAATGCTGTTCCAACCGGTTTTCCTTCTCTTCCTTCTCTGGCAATTTCTATTGCCAGTTTTATGACCTGCTTGCAGATGTACTGATCCCCATGATAATAATCTGAGATACTATCGGCGATCTGGTCAAGTTCTCTATCTGTTACCGGACCAGATGACTGTCTTGACAGTACCTGACCCCCTTCAGGAGCCGGACGTTTTCTGATATGATATATGACAAGACCACTGATGATAAGACCGCCTACTCCGGTCCCGATAAGAATCCAGAATAACGGGGTAGCTAGAAATGGAACACCTTCTCCGGGTATGAGTGGCATATCTCCGGGACTCATATTTGCTGTGATCGAAGGTCTAGTTGCATTTTTATCTGCTGAAAAATACCCTGGATCAATAGTCAGCAGGAACCGGTATGAGTCATATGCCTCATCATACATTCCCAATTTATCATAGCATGTCGCCCGATGATACCAGGCATCAGCATAATACGGATCACGTGCAATGGCCTTTTCAAACTCTATGAGTGCTGCCTGACAATTACCCGCCTCTTCAAGTGAACGTCCTAATTGGAAATATGTCTGGGCAGTCTCATTGTTACCTATTTCTGTAAGAGACGGAGTTGGAACTGGACTTGCCGGCACTGTCCCGGTCAATGTTGGCCTTGGAGAGAGCGTTTGCACTGGCATCTGTATAGTCGGTGATGTTCCAGGTTTTGGATTCTCTACCGGAGGTTTTACAGCTGGTTCCTTGGTGTGAATAGGAGCTATTGTTGCCTTTGTGGTTACATCCTGCAATGGAATAGGAGAGGTTGCTGAAGGGGTTAGTATGTCTACTCCGGCAGGTATAGGAGTCTCAGCATAACAGGGCTGAATCGATGATATTCCAAACAAAATCAGAATAAACACCATCAGGTACCGATACCAGGTGATGGCGTTCATAGTATAACTAAGGTGCTGATTAGTGATAAAGATGTAACTGAAAGGACGATTCATTTTGAGGTTTAATAAGATATTCAGTCCTCGTTCGTAATTAAAAAGATAAAAACATGATCGTATAAATAAAAATATTTCAGGTAAACCCGGCAATGATGGTGTGATCACGGGTTACATTGATAAACTGATACTCAGTCGCCGGTTCAACAGTAGAGCCGTCAATCAGAAGATAGTCTATCTCATGCCCTTCATAAGGTGTGAGAACAAAGGTGACATTCTCTTTTTCCATAACCTCAACACTCCCCTCTGGGAAGATAGCACCACCAGGGCCGGCGTATGCGGTTACAGTATATCCTGGGACCATTTCTCCATTTGCCTTGTTCATCATGACAATGGAACCGGATGATGTAGTATTCTTGGCTACATCAGTAGTCTTTGGAAGATAAGTCAAAGCTGGAGGGACAACAAGGAATGGTGTTGTATTGTTCTCCACCGTATCAGTTCTATTTCCAATCTGCACTAAGACAGGGGCCGTTTCATTTGATACTTCCAGAATAGCAGGAGAAGCCTGATTAACTGAACTCACCTCAATAGCCTCAGGTGTGACACCGGAGTCTGTTACGCTAATGTTGATTACAACCGTCTCATCTGCTGCCGGATACCGATCAATTGTTCCAGTGGCGAGGGTCTGATTCTGATGCTGCACCTTCCATGAGGTATAAAGTGGAACATCTGCAGGGACAGGAACAGACAGGCTTGATGTTGGGACTTCATCAAGAACAACCTCGGTATTTACCGTTGTCAGAAGACTAACCTGATAACCAGGTGACAGTCCTGTAAAGAACAGATACCCGTTCTTCACTAGAGGAAGAGATGATATGGTTTCATTCTGAACAGTAACATTTTCAGAGACATTTCCCTGTCCATCCCTGACTTGCACGACAGAGGTATTCAAAGCAGAGAAAACTGATTCTTCTCCATTATACTCATTCTGAACGGAGATAGAAGGAGAATATGAGGAGTTATTTGTCGTGTAGTTCACATCACTAGTCCCAGTGATGTTAACAGGGATTAATAAATTCTCCTCTATCTGTTCACTGATTACGCTCTCGTTCACAGTGCTGTTATCTGTATCGGATTGTGTTCCGTTTGCCTCAGGAAGAACGTCACCTTCTGATTCAGATATAACAACAACTTCAGGTTCCGGAGTCGGAGCAGGATAATTCTTGTCGGTGTTCGTCAGGGGGAGATAATCAATGTTGTATGCATTAATTTCATATGGTGTATCACCTATGCCATACCCGTCTTCATCTGCAACATCATCTGAAAAACCAGAAAGACCTGGTGCCGATCCCCAGTAATTGCCGCCTTTATATGGGCCACCAAGAATATTCACACCGACGTCAAGGGTGGTATTCCATGAGATATCACTGCTGATATCATCAACTGAAATATTATTGACACTTCCAAAGTAGTTATTGTAAATTTCTGCACCCCTGACACCATTCCCGATTACCACAACAGGGCCGGTTTCAGTTTTTGAGAAATTGTTATCGACGATTACAGAGTTTTCAGAGTTTTCAAGCTGGAGTGCAGCATACTTGTTATCACTCACATTGTTTTTGGTCATTGAAAATCCAGTTGAATCTGTGACCTGAATGCCATACACCTCGCAGGTATTGACGTTATTTTCTATGAGGGAGACATCAGTGGTTTTCATAACGATGACACCAACACCATTATTCTTCAGATTATTCTTTTTTAGTGTGACCAAATTAGAATTCTGTTCTATGTTTATGGCTTTTGAACAATCACGAATCATATTGTCAAAGATGGTAATGACATCAGAGTACTCAATGTGGATTCCAGTCGGACAATCGATGATATCAAGGTTTGAAATCTCGTTTTGGTCACCTTCTTCACCTTTCACGTACTGGTAACTGACTGCTGTATTCCAGTCCTCAAGTTTGAGGTTTTTTATCGTGACATTGGTGATTGAGCCACCGTACTTGTTCACATAAACACCAACTGATTTGTCACGCTGATCTCCACCCAAAAAAAATCCTTGACCGTCGATCACCACATCAGACGACTCAACCTTAATTCCATACATATCTGTAATACCACGGGCATCAGCCGTTAGCTCATACATCCCTGGTGATGTTATCACAACAGGAGCAGTTATCGGCTGTGCTGATACAGATACAATACATACAGTAAATATTACCAGGATGAGAGATCCCAGGCACCTTAATGAATTTCCTGACATCACAAACACCTTCCCCATCTTCGAAGATTCAGACATCTATGAACCTGAAGAGTTTCCTATCTCTACGTATAGGTAAGGAACCCTATAAGGTTCTCGGAAAAGTACCAGATATTACAGAGATTTTTACACCTTGCCGTATTTAAAACGATGAAACAGGAAGGAAATCAGGACAGGATTTTATCATCCGGATAGAATATTTTTTCTTAAATTTCATCTATACAGACATATTTTGGAAGAATCCTCATCCCATAAGGTCCCTGACCTTCTGGATATTTTCATTATCTCCGCGCCGATCATCAACAGGGGTTTCGCAAATGCAGGGTATCCCAAAAAATCCTGGATGGTGAAGTATGGATAAAATTCCTTCCTCTCCTAGTGCTCCAAGACCAATATGTTCATGTCTGTCAAGTCCACTTCCACAGTTACCTTTTGCGTCATTGAGATGGATCAGTTTCAGGTTTAGTAGCTCTATCCGCTCTTCAATGAGATCGCTCACCATCCCGACAGACTGCTCATCTCTGAGATCATATCCTGCAGCAAAAGCATGACAGGTATCAAAACAGATCCCGACTCGAGAGGTATCCTGGCATCTCCCAAAGACATCCGCAATTCCTTCAATCGTGCTCCCTACAGAGTTTTTCTCTCCGGCGGTGTTTTCAAGTAAAAGCATGGTATCTCCGGACACCTCGGAAAGAGCAGTATCAATAGCCTGGACAACCCGATCACGTCCTGAAGTCAAACCATCGCCGGCATGACCAAGGTGTGTGACAAGGTACGGGATAGATAATGTTCTGCACCTTTCAAGTTCCAGGCATAATGCCTGAACTGATTTCTCATATAAAGATGGTTTTTCTCCAGCCAGGTTTGGAAGGTATGAGATGTGGGCAAAAACAAGACCTGGAGAAAATTGTTTTATTGCCTCACGAAATGCTAATCCTTCTTGTTCTGAAATTGGTTTTGCCTGCCATCCTCTCGGATTTTTGGTGAATATCTGAAAACAGTCACATCCCCGTTCCCGAGCCCGGTCAAAAGCATTTGCAAGGGATCCGGCAATGGAGACATGCACCCCTACTTGTCTTTTATAATCTCCCTTCATGGCTGAATAAGAATTGTCTTTTCTTCAAGGTATTGTTCCAACGCATATCGCCCGTTTTCGCGCCCGATTCCGGAGAATTTCGTCCCCCCAAATGGAACTTCAGGCGGTATTCTCAGGTGTTGGTTTACCCAGACGATTCCGGCTTTGAGTTCCTCAGTTGCTTTTGATATAATTCGCATATCATGAGTCCATATCGATGCTCCAAGACCAAACCGTGTTGCATTGGCACGGGTAATCGCTTCCTCAAGACTATCAAACGTGGATATCGGAAGCACCGGACCAAAAACCTCATTGTTCATCACCGGAGCATCCGGATCCACATCTGTCAGAATGGTGGGATGGTAAAAACTTCCCATACATGATGAGGAATCAGGAAGGGTACCTCCACAGAGTACGGTCGCCATCTCCCGGGTAATCGTCTCTTCAACTTGGGAATGGAGAGCATCACGTTGGCTCATCGTGTGTACCGGTCCCATATCCACACCTTTTTCAAGACCGTTTCCTACTTTAAGGGCTCCGGCATATTCGCGAACTCTTCGGATGAACTGATCAGAGATTTTTTTATCAACAAAAACACGTTTAATAGCCGTACAGGTCTGACCACAGTTAAAAAAACGCCCCGAAACAGCACCTTTTGCCGCAAGATCAGGATCTGCATCCTGACAGACAATCATCGCATCACTTCCCCCGAGTTCCAGAATTGTCTTTTTAAGGGTTGGTGCTGCGATCTCAGCGACTCTGATTCCGGTCCGGACTGCTCCGGTAAATGATAAGGCTCTAATATCCTGGTGCCGTGCCAATGCTTCCCCCACCTCATCTCCAGACCCAGTCACTATCCGGACGACAGACGGGGGAAGACCTGCTTCATAGAGGTGTCCTACAAGGGTCAGACATGTCAGAGGTGCTGTTGATGAGGGCTTGAGGACCATAGTATTCCCAGAAGCCAGAACCGGACCGATTTTCCAGCTCATGATGAGTGCCGGAAGATTCCAGGGAATGATTGCAGCACACACCCCGATGGGTTCCCTCCTTACCATCATATGACCATACTGCCTGCTCACCCCATAATCACCCCTCAACATTCCAGAGATTGAGGCATAGTATTCTAAAACCCTTGCAAATCCGGCGATCTCATTCATGGATTCTTTCAGGGGTTTTCCCTGTTCACGGGTCAATAAGGTAGCAAGGTTTTTCTGGTCGGCCCGAATCCTTCCGGCAGCAGAAAACAAAATTTTTGATCGCTCCGGGGGATCAGTCCTGGACCATGACAGGAATGCATCGCCAGTCTCCCGGACCGCCTCATCAACATCATGAGCAGTTCCTGCCTGAACCGTTCCGACAAGACTCCCGTCTACAGGATTATACACAGATATCATATCGCGATTGTTGCCCTGTCCATTCTGCATGGTAACAGATTTGATCCCCAGATGAAAAATTACAGTGGTGAGGAGGAAAAAGAAAAGATTTGGAATTCAGCTGCAGACTGTTCCATACATACAGTCAAGGTTTTCTGCAATACCTTCCCATCTGAATTGACGGTATACTTTTGATCTGCCGGACCTCCCAAATTTTGACAACCGGTCCGTATCTTCAAGGGCCTGACAGATCCCTTCTGCGATTTGGTCAGCAGAGACTTCGACTTTTATTCCATCACGATATGATTCGATATTTTCGTGTAGACCACCCACATCACAAGCCACAACCGGCTTCCCCGCACTCCATGCCTCAGGGAGCACGATTCCAAACGGTTCATTTCTACTTGGTATCACCACCAGGTCTGCGGCTTTTAACAGTCTGACATATTCTGCATCACTGATATATCCAGGGAATCTGACCGGAAGACCGCGATCATAAGCAACTTGGGAAAGCCACGGACGCATGCCACCATCACCGGCCATGATCACCTGCATTCCCCAGAATTGATCTTTTACCCTGGGCAATGCATCAAGGAGCAGATCCGGGCCTTTTTGGTACGCCATCCTGCCAATAAAGAGAATGGTCGGTGCATATGGATGTATACCGAGGTCTGCTTTTATCGCGCCCTGATCTAGATCAACATCAAACTGTTCTGGTATCACCCCATTTGGAAATACTCGGATCTTCCAGTCAGGAACCTGATACAGATTCATAACCTCTTCACGAAGGACATTGCTGACTGTTGTTACCTGCTTTGCAACAAGTCCGGCATACCATTCCTTCCCACAGATCTCGTGATATTCCCACCAGTCCCCATGCTGGTTTCCATTTCGCCCATATTCAGTAGAGTGATACGTGAAGACGGTGTTTCTCTCTTTTAGGAGGTGCAATGCCTCAGTAACATGCCAGTCATGAAAATGAAGGATATCAAACGGTTTTCTATCGAATTCTTTAAACCGGTTCACCATGCCATGACTCATATTCCGGCAGTATTCAATGATATTTCCACCTTCAGGTCTGACTCCGTGATAATGAACCCCGTTAAAGGTAAAATCACAATCTCCCCTGGTAAAGAAATGAACATCGTTTCTTTTCGCAAGCTCCTGAGCTACATATGTGGCCGCGTTCGCAAGTCCGCCCACCCGTTCGGAGTACATTGACTCCCAACAGAAGAATGCAATTTTTTTCCGTTCCACGTATACATCTCCTAGCATTATCACCCGGCAGTTACCCTGCCATAATATCCGGGATTTTCAACATCGAGTATGGTTTTTTTTACATTTTTTTGGAGTATTTTTTACTTGTGTCAGCTGCCCTTTGACCGGGCAGAACAGATTTCAGTAGTCACTTATAATATATATAATTACCTTTTTGATCTTCGTTAAAACAAATATATTGTTAGATCGACCTTTGATTTCATTTTGAAGCGCTAAAATTTAACCGTGATGCGTGTATGTAAAAATGAGATCTCCATAAATCATTTTTGTACTCCTTACGATAAGAGATAACAATAATGCATATATATGTACATTGATCAACATCTATGATCATGATTGCTCAATGCATTTCCCAGAAGGTGATGCCGGTGGAATGGAAGCTGCCATGACGGCGGGTCATATCCCGGAGATTATGTCCTTTTCCACATATGAGGAGATAATCACAACCCTGAAAAAACCAGCGTATGTTCCAGTGTCCATGAATGTCCCTGAACCAAGGGCAGATCCTGCAGCAATATACGCCGATCTCGAAACAACAGAGGGTTTTTTACTTGAATCGATGGAAGGTGTGCCTAAAAGAGCCGTGAGGTCAATTATTGGAATCCGGCCTCTTGCATCTCTCTCCATATCAGAAACGCTTGAAGTTACTGGAGAGTATGGAGATGTTATTTCTGAGATCGTCAGAAAAGATGGGAATATCTGCAAACCATCTGATGTTTTGCGCCGCATTTGTTCTACAATATCCGGGTATACACCTGATCGGTGCACATTTACCGGCGGAATGGCCGGATACTGCAGGTACGATCTCGTTTCTAGTATTACCGACGGGATGGTGAAGACCGGGACAGAGGAGGGTCCGGTTATCAGACTACAGATACCCGGTGAACTGATCATCTTTGATCATGTTGCTCATTCCTGTATGATCATTGCAGGAACCATGGTCATGGATGGAGATGACATACAACAGAAATACCAGGATGCTGTCAGGAAGGTTCAAAATCTGCACAGAACTATCTCAACCAGCAAACTTAGAAAAGAGGTTTACCTCATTCACAAAACACCTTTGTCTCTCCCGGACCATGACCGGATTCCTTTTGAAGAGTCAGTAGAAAAGGCACTCAATCATATCAGAGCAGGAGATATCTTCCAGGTTGTCCTTTCACGACAGGTTTCACTCCCCTATGACAAAGATCCCTATACAATCTACAAGGTACTCAGACAAATTAACCCCTCACCATACCTGTATTACTTTCATTTCGGTGATGAGGCAATAATCGGATCAAGTCCGGAGATGCTGGTCAAGACTGAAGGCAAAATGATCACCACCGTCCCTATTGCCGGAACCAGGCCACGGGGAAAGACCGATGCAGAAGATGACGCCCTTGCCCGGGATCTTCTTTCAGATCCAAAAGAACGGGCAGAACACCTGATGCTTGTCGATCTGGCCAGAAATGACATTGGCAGAGTTTCAGAGTTTGGAACCGTAAAAGTATCCGAATTCATGTCTGTTGAGAAGTTCTCCCATGTCCAGCACATCACCTCAATTGTAACCGGAGAATTGCAGGAAGATAAGGATCCGGTTGATGCACTTGAGGCCTGTTTCCCGGCAGGCACGGTAAGTGGAGCACCAAAAATCCGTGCAATGCAGATAATTCAGGATCTTGAACCAGTCTCCAGGGGATTATACTCAGGAGCAGTCGGATACCTGGGTTTTCAAGGTTTGATGGAGTTTGCAATTGCAATCAGAACCGTTATTATAAAAAATAATATCGCAACCTGTCAGGCAGGAGCTGGTATTGTTGCTGACTCAGTTCCATCCCGGGAGTTTGAAGAGACTCAGGCAAAGGCCGGAGCGATGGCACAAGCAATCTTTGCAGCAGGAGAATTATCATGAACGTTGTAATTATCGACTGTTTTGACAGTTTTACCTATAATCTGTATCAACTGGTCGGATCCCTGGGGGCTGATCCGATTCCGGTTACTTCTAATAATCCAGTTGAAATAGTGGAAAAACAAGAACCAGATCGGATCATTCTCTCCCCAGGACCAGGAACGCCATTAGAATCAGGGGTTTGTGCCGATGTAATCAAAGCATATATCGGTGAAGTTCCGATTCTGGGTGTATGCCTTGGCCACCAGACAATTATTCACACCCTGGGTGGAACGATATCCCGGATGAAACGGCCGGTTCATGGGATGACGAGTGAGATCAGAACCAATGGTGAGGGAATTTTCCAGAGTATTCCAGACCGGTTCACCGCAGCACGGTATCATTCTCTTACTGCAGAACCACATCACCTGCCATCAGAACTTGAAGTAGTTGCAACCGCTGAAGATGACGGAGCAATTATGGCAGTATCACACAGGAAACATCCGGTGTATGGCCTGCAGTTTCATCCTGAAAGTATCATGACCCCACATGGACGAACCATCATGAAGAACTTTTTACAGTTCGGTGGTGAGTGTTGATGATCCAGAGTGCGATTAAAAAAGTCATCAGCATGCAGGATCTGGCAGCCGATGAAGCACGGGATCTTATGACATACATTGCAGACGGAAGGGTGACTGAGGCACAGATAGGATCAATTCTGACTGCACTTACCATGAAAGGAGTCACGGCACACGAAATTACTGCATTTGCCCAGGTTTTAAAAGAGCGGGCTATCCAGGTAAAGACAGCATCTGGTACCTGTGTTGATACCTGTGGAACCGGAGGTGATGGTGCCCAGACCTTTAATATCAGTACTGCAGCGGCCCTTGTTGCTGCAGCAGCCGGAGTACGAGTCGTCAAGCATGGAAACAGGGGAGTCTCCAGCAGGTCAGGTTCTGCTGATGTCCTTGAAGCACTTGGAATTCCAATAACACTCACTCCTGAAGAAGCAGCATCCTCTGTTGCCAGAAATAACATAGCATTCCTCTTTGCTCCCGGGTATCATCCGGCAATTGGAAGAGTTGCATCAGCACGGCGGGAGATCGGTTTTTTTTCGGTCTTTAACATCCTCGGCCCACTTTTAAATCCGGCCGGTGCATCATCTCGACTGATCGGTGTTGGTGATACCAGACATATTCCTTCCATTACCGGAGCACTGGCAAATCTTGGTGTTTCACATGCCATGGTTGTCCATGGTGACGGAACAGATGAGATCACCATCACCGGAGAGACACGGGTCTTTGAACTGTATGATGGGACTATATCACAATATACTCTGACACCTGAAGAATTTGGTATCTCACGGGTGAGTCGTGATGCGATTACTGGAGGAACTCCTGCAGAAAACGCACAAACTATCAGGGAGATTTTTTCCGGGAGAAAAGGACCATGCAGGGATATAGTACTCCTGAATGCAGCGGCGGCGATTTACCTTGGAGAAAAAGCTTCATGCTTATACGATGGATATGACATCGCCTGTAATGTCGTTGACTCAGGAAAAGCAAAGCATCTTCTCAGATCTCTTCGTCCAGGTGAGGCATCATGATCCTTGACGATATTGTCGCATCATCACAAAGACGGGCAGCAGCACTTCCGGAATCATTTCCCTCATCCTCTCACGCTCCCATAAGTCTTCGAAAGGCGATAACACAGACACGAAATAATGCAGTCATTGCAGAACTCAAGTTTGCCTCTCCTTCACGGGGAGTAATAACACAGGAGAAAAAAACCGAAGCGGCCATTACTGACATGATCCAGGGAGGGTGCTGTGCTCTCTCAATACTCACTGAGCCGGATTATTTCCTTGGTAGTCCGGACACCATACCTGCGATCAGAGAATCAGTGCCAATTCCAATCCTTCGAAAGGATTTCATCGTCGATGAACATCAGCTGGATGAGACCAGATCTCTTGGTGCGGATGCTGTTCTTCTGATATCATCTGTTCTAGGTGACGAAACAGAACACTTTGTGAAGGAAACTCAAAGGAGAGGACTTGAACCACTCCTTGAAGTTCATACGAGAAAAGAAGCAAGACAGGCAGTGGATTCAGGTGTCGAACTTGTTGGCATAAACAACCGGGATCTGAAAACATTCAGAACCGATCTCTCAACAACGAAAAATATTGCACCGATTCTCAGGCAAGCGGGGCTTACCGTCATATCAGCAAGCGGAATGATCTGGCCTTGTGATATCAGATCCCTGCATCAGTATGCAGATGGGTTTCTTATCGGATCAAGTATTATGTCATCAGGAAATCCGAGAAAACGAGTGGAGGGATTTGTATACGCATAAAAATCTGTGGGATTACTTGTCAGGAAGATGCACGCCTTGCAGACCATGCCGGAGCTGATGCCATAGGAGTAGTTCTGTTTTCAGACTCACCCCGTTCGGTGTCACCAGAGAAAGCGAAAGAAATTTTCAAGGCAGCGGGTCCGTACATGGGACGGGTATGTGTATCTCATACCGACTCATCAGAAGACCTAGCACAGATACTTGACCTGCATCCAACAGCAATCCAGATATCATACCCCCATACCCTTCCAGAAGACCGGACCGTTCAGGTGATCCGGGTCATTAAGCCAGGTGATCCCATTCCTCAGTCAGCAGATGCCATAATCGTAGACGCCAGTATGGGGAAAGGGACACTATACGACCATACCTACGCACAACAGATCATAGCAATGTCAAAAATACCAGTGATCCTCGCCGGAGGATTGAATCCAGAGAATGTTTCCGAAGCGGTCAGAACATTAAGACCATATGCCGTTGATGTTGCATCAGGGGTTGAATCCGCTCCAGGGATAAAAGATCAGAAAAAAGTCCTTTCATTTGTAAAAAACGCCAGAGAGGCCGAATATGGAGCTTAACACCAGATTTGGAGAATATGGAGGATGTTTTGTTCCGGAAACCCTTATGGTTGCACTTGAAGAACTTGAATCAGCATACCTCAATATATTCCCAAATCCTGCATTTCAAAAAGAATTCCAGGAATACCTGACAACGTATGCAGGGAGAAAAACTCCTCTTACCCTATGTAGGAATATGTCCAAAGACCTTGGATGCACCGTATATCTAAAACGGGAGGATCTCCTTCATTCCGGGGCACACAAGCTCAACAATGCCCTTGGACAAGCATTACTTGCAAAACATATGGGCAAAAAAAGGCTGATCGCGGAGACTGGAGCAGGTCAGCACGGAGTTGCTACAGCCATTGCAGGAGCTGTCCTCGGACTGGAAGTGGACGTCTTCATGGGAGAAGTGGACATTGCCCGTCAGGCCCTGAATGTGGCGAGGATGAACATGATGGGTGCACGGGTAATTCCAGTCACATCAGGAACACGAACGCTGAAAGATGCAATGAATGAAGCTCTCCGTGACTGGGTTGCACGAGTAAGGGATACCCATTACCTGATAGGAACCGTTGCAGGCCCTCATCCATACCCGGTACTGGTCAGGGATTTGCAACGGGTGATCGGAGATGAGACACGAGAGCAGATCCTCTCAGTGCAGGGAAGACTCCCGGATATCATTATTGCCTGCATCGGTGGAGGTTCAAATGCAATGGGGATATTCCATCCGTTCATCGACGATGCCTCAGTCACGATGTATGGGGTTGAGGCAGGTGGAGAAGGACTTGACAAAAAACATGGTGCTTCCTTATGTGGTGGAAGACCGGGTGTTCTTCATGGGAACTATTCATACCTCCTGCAGGATTCATACGGGCAGATCATAGAGTCACATTCCATATCAGCAGGCCTGGATTACCCGGGAGTCGGGCCAGAACATGCCATGTATAAGGACTCAAAAAGGATCACGTACACAGCCATTACCGATACCGAAGCACTTGAGGCATTCCTGTACTTGTCCCGGACAGAAGGTATTGTTCCGGCCCTTGAATCATCACATGCCATCGCCTTTGCGAGAAAAATAGGACCTAAATTATCAAAGGACGCACTCCTGATAATAAATCTTTCCGGACGGGGAGACAAGGATGTTGAAACCGTTCTGAGATATATGAGAGGTGCAGCATGAACCGACTCTCAAAAGCATTCCAAAATAGAAAACGGGAACTCCTCATGACCTTCACCGTTGCAGGAGACCCCGATTATTCAATAAGTCGTGAAATAATCAAAGCACTTGAGAAAGGAGGAGCAGACATAATCGAACTCGGACTCCCCTTTTCAGACCCTGTCGCTGATGGTCCGGTCATTCAGCAGGCTGATCAACGAGCTTTGGAATCAGGTATGAACACTGACCGGTTCTTTGATCTGGTCAGGGACATCAGGAAGGATTCAGAAATACCTCTGGTGGTTCTGACATATACAAACCTCATCTTGCAACGGGGTATTCAATCATTTTACCAGGATGCTGCCGATGCCGGTATCGACGCAGTTGTTGTTGCAGATCTTCCTTATGAAGAAGCAGCTTCATTTATCATAGCAGCGGAAAAGGCAGGAATTGCTCCGGTAATGATGGTCAGTACCACTACATCAAAGGAGCGGCTTTTTAAAATTCTCACCGTTAAAAGTGGCTTTATCTATCTTGTTGCAGCCCTTGGCGTGACCGGAGTCAGACAGGCAACAGATCCACAGGCACGTGAGTTACTCTCTGAAATTAAAAAACAGAGTAATATACCTGTTGCTCCCGGATTTGGAATATCAGACAGAACACAAGTGATGGAATGGGGTAAAGCAGGTGCAGATGCAGTAATTGTCGGATCAGCCCTCGTCAAAACGATTGAAGGAAGATTACAGGATCCTGATTCACTCATCCCGGCGGTTACCGCATTTGTCCAAAGCCTGAAAGGATAACCAGGTCCAACCACATATTAAGGATTAAGATTACAACACCCGTCTCTGGTGATGGGAAGACAGATCATAAACCGGGATCCATGACCCGGCCCATCACTTTCAACCCAGACTTTTCCACCATAACATTCCATTACCCTCTTGACAATGGCAAGACCAAGACCTGACGACTGTCGATCATGACGTGAACGGTCGACCATGTAAAATTCATCAAAAACATGAACTGCTTCTTCCTGAGTCAGCCCAATTCCGGTATCCTCTACGGTGATAATCGCAGCATTTTCATCTGTGACCGAATAAATGCGAATATTTCCTCCATTTCCGGTGTATTTTATCGCGTTACTAATAAGATTATCAAAAACAGAGGAAGCATCCCTCGCTGAAAATCTGACTACCAGATCATCAGGAACAAGAATCTCGATATCCAGCTTTTTCTGTTTTATAAAGAGCCAATTTTTCTCCACTGCCTGCCTGATAAGGATGACCGGATGAATCATTTCATACTCAACCACACCATCCTGGCGACTTAACCGGGCAAGTGTCAGGATCTTATCGGTCTGTTCCCTGATTGAATAAACTGACCGGAGAAGAACACTATATAATATCCTTTTATCTGGATCTTCTTCTTCATGCAACAGAGATGGCAGGAGAGCGATCAGAGGTGTCAGGGGGGTTTTCAGATCATGACCAAGTTGGTTGATGAAATCATCTTTCTGACGCAATAGCCGGTTAATCTCATCTGTCCGTTCCCTGACACGATCATCCAGGTCACGGTTCATACTAATGAGCCGATTCGTCAAAAAGTCAAGTTCATGGTTTTTATCTTCCAGAACACGGGCATATTCACGAAGTTGTTTCTCCGCTTTTTTACGTGCCCTGATATCCCGTGCAACAACCAGAACAGCAGGATCCCCCCGGTACCTGATTGGCCGTGAGGAAACTTCCACCTGAAGGTGTTCCCCATGAGAACCTAAAAAAACTTCTTCCTGGGGTAAATTTGAATCTAATCCAGATAATGAGGTTTCTATTCGTTTCTTCACAAGGGGTAAAAAATCTGGATGTACATACAAGAATGGATCACGTCCAAGAATGTCCTCTTCAGTTTCTCCTCCAAACAGTCTGACTCCAGCTGGATTTGAATACAATATCTCAATACCATTATGAACAAAAATAGCATCAGGAGAAAGATCAACCAGTGTCCGGTACCGAGATTCACTCTCCCGAAGAGCTAAATTTACATCCACAAGCTCCCGGGTTCGTTCATTTACCAGTTTCTCCAGTTCCTCCCGTGATTTTTTTAATGCCTCTTCAGCCTCTTTTCTCCCGGTGATGTCACGAATGCATTCAATAGCTCCAAAAATATCACCATCAGCATTTCGGAGCGGGGAAGCAACCCCCCAAAAGTATGTCGTTCCAGATCCAAGGCCTGGAATATATGACTCCCCAATGATGACATCGCCTTCCTGTCTGATAAAGGCATATTCTTTTTTTGGAATCAGTTCAGGATGCAGGGCATAATCAACAAGAATCGGCCGCCGCACCATGTAAAAAGGCAGGGAATACTCATAATTACTTTTTCCGAGGATATCCCTGGCATCAATTCCGGTCATCTTGGCAATTGCCCGGTTCCAGAAGATAACTTCGCCAGCCTTATTAATGACCACAGTTGCATCAGGGAAAAAGTCAATTACATCAGCAAGTTGTTGTTTTGATTCCCGAATGGCATCTTCAGCCTGTTTCCTCATGGAAATGTCAATGATCACTCCACGCAGGCCAACAACGGTTCCGTTCACAACAGCAGGTGCCGAATGGATGATTATCGGAAACGTTGATCCATCCAAACGGACTCCAATGTATTCATGAGGCTTTGATGGATTCCCATGTAAAACCTGGGTGATGATCTCCTTTGCCTGTTCATGATCCTCTGGAATGATAAAACGAAAAACAGAGATATTATTCAATCCCTGAGCAGGATCAAATCCGAACATCGTAAAAGCCTGATGATTCACATACGTAATAGTTCCATCAAGAGAACATTCAAAAACTCCTTCAGGGAGAAGGTCAGCAAGATCTTTATATCTTTTTTCACTTTCCCGGACCTTACTTTTAGAGAGGCGTAACTCCTCCACTTTACGTTTCAGTTCTTCTCCTGATGCCATGAGTTCCTGGTAAGCAGTATGCAGATCAGCGTTTCGTTGCCCCAGTTCTTTTTCAGAAAGCAGCCGTTCAGTAATATCCCGAATTATTGCCTGAAAAAGAACCCTCCCCTTGATGTCAAGCCTGCTAATACTCATCTCAGCATCAAATTCAGTTCCATCAAGACGCGAAAACTTCCAGGTAACAAAAGCACCCCCGGCACGATAGGCTTCTTTAAAAACAATTTCTGCCTTTTCCCGGGTTAATTCCCCATCTGGCTGTATTTCAGGTGCCAGTAAGAAAAAATCAGAATCCAGAAGACGACTTCGGTCCAGATGAAACATCAATGCTGCATGGTTGTTACAATCACGAATAAACCAATCCGATATGAGAATGATTCCATCACGGGCAGTTTCAAAAAGAAGTCTGAATTTTTCTTCATTCTCTAAAAGTGCCCGCTGCGCTTCTTCGGCGTGGACAGCCTGCCTGATTTTATGAGCAAGCTCGGCAAAAAGTGATGATTGATCACCACCTTTTTGAAGATAAAAAGCAGCACCCTCGTTGATTGCTTCTATGACCACCTCTTCCCTACCTTTGCCTGTAAAGAGAATAAATGGAATTTTTACCCCTTTTTTCCGGTAGGCTCTGAGAAGATCCAGACCGGTCATACCTGGCATCTGGTAATCAGAAACTACGATGTCATATGAGCCATCAAGGATCATATCAAGAGCCTGATGACCATACCGTACGGTGGTGACAGAAAAATCTCCCATTTTCTGGAGATATATCTTAAAAAATCCACAAAAGGACTCGTCATCATCAACATACAGAACTGATATCATCAAGGAACCTGACTAGTATACCTGATAGTGTGGTACGATACCCGGTTATATCAAAGTACGGCCAGACTCTTGAACACTCACCGGGTACCTGATAACGTCGTACGGAGAATGATAGCAATGATGAAATCTATATACATCGCAATTCTGTGTTTTTTTGTCTGTTGTGCACTGCCAGTAGCAGGAGAAACCGCAGATGAACTTGCAGCAGAGGGGAATGCCCTCTATGATGCGGATAAGTACAATGAGGCTCTCATTATTCTGGACAAGGCATTAGCCCTCGATCCTGATAATCTGGAGGCATTAAACGGAAAAGGGAAAACCCTGAAAAGTCTTGGCAGATATGAAGAAGCAATAGAACAGTATGACATGGCTATTTCTCTAGATCCCACATATAAAAAAGCCTGGAATAATAAGGGTAATGTGCTCACATATCTTGAACAATATGACGAAGCAGTCGCCATGTTTGACGAAGCAATTAAGATTGATCCAGAGTATGGAAAAGCTTACAGTAACCTGGCATGGTGCTTAAACTTAGCCGAACGGTATGAAGAAGCACTGGAATCAGCGGATCAGGCAACCATCCTGGAACCTGATTATGCACGGGGCTGGTTGAACCGTGGTATTGCATTAGCGGCTCTTGGTCGGTATGATGAGGCAGTTAGTTCATATGATACAGCACTCATTCTTGATCCAGGGCTTACCGAAGCAGAAGAAGGTAAAAATGAAGCAATTAGTTTGATGTAGCACTATCCATATCATTTCTTTTTTGGTACCCGGTTATCAATATCGCCTGAAAAAATACAAAAAATCACATACCTTGCGGTCTTAAAACATATCTACAATGAAGTTGTGGAATTACGTGTTGTTATCCATTATCCTGGCACTCGTTACAGTATGTATGGTATCTGCTGATAACCAGTCTGTGACAAATAGTTCGCCAGATGTCAACCAAACAAATACAACGAGCCTAATTCACATCTCCCCCCAGGAAGAACTTATGAACCTGGCATTTGCTGCACGTGAATTCGCTCTTGAAAATGGTAAAGAAAAGGCAATCACAGAATTTTCTAACCCGTCAGGACAATTCAGCACAAAGGGCAGATATGTCATTGCCTACGACATGGATGGAACCCTCTTAGCCAACATGAAAGTACCTGGAGAGGTTGGTTCCAAATTCATCAAGGATGACTATGATGCAGGCCAGGTAAGAATGATGCGGGATATGGCAACCACTGGCGGTGGCCTGTATACTGATCCTGCAACCGGTGCATTCTGGTTTATCATGGATGTTGATGGCAGCTGGTGGATCTGTACTGCCCAGTACCAGACATCCGGCCAGTAATAACTAGACCATGAGGATATAGCCATGATACTGATCAGAAAACGAAGCATAGGACAGGCTCATGAGGAGGTAATACGGGAGATAGCCAAACGGTGTGAAGGTCAGGTACGGGTTACTGAAGATGGAGAATACACCTGGGATCCGGAAGAGCCGATCTGCATTCATGTAGATGAGCCATTTTCAGAACCGATGCGATCAGGGGCCAGTCTGTTTGGAGAAAAATTTTCAGAACAGTACCAGGCATCATTATACACCATCACACCGCGCCGCAATGACGGAACCGATGCTGTATATACCTATGGAAACCGTCTGCGGGATTATCCGGCACCGGAGGTTGAAATCGGTTTTTCATCAGGAAGTACTATAAAAAAAGCCATCGACGGGATATTTCGAAAACTCGGATATGTTCCGGCCAGCGCATGCGGTAACCTGACCTGGAAAGGTGACGGGAACTATGGTGGTATCGATCAGATTGAGAAAAGTATTATCAATCGACTGGTTTCCAATCCTGAAAGCAGGCGGGCAATCGCAATAACCTGGTTTCCGGTTAGGGATGTTACTGCTGATGAACCTCCCTGTCTTCAGATTGTTCAGGGATTAATCGATAAAAAGAATCATTTGAATCTGATTTGTCTGTTTCGAAGCAATGACATGCTTTCTGCTTGGGGTCAGAATGCATACGGTCTTGCACATCTTCAAAAATATATCTGTGACCAGGTTAACCAGAAAAGAAAAGGAAATGGCAACGATATCACGACCGGATGGCTTGAAACCATCAGCATATCAGCCCATATGTACTTCCACCGGGACCAACTTGAATTAAACCTCTTTTTAGAGAAGATAAAAACCGGAGAACTGTTTCAATCTTTCCAAAAGCGATAATTGCCAGTGATTTACAGAAAATCTTTGTTCATTTTTTAGAAAGAAAAGAGAAACCATTTATAGTGCCAATCCGATATGAAATCGTGTGGTGCATGAGTCGGCGGCCAGATACCTGTTCATTGAAATCTGAGCTTTCGACTGTACCAGAATATGGGAGACTTCACAGAGGAGGTATCCACCATGATACCCGGATACCTCACTGCCTTCATTTTGTATATACCATGACTTTAGGTATGTTTTAGCATTGATTTTGTAAGACTTCATCGAATATAAAGCCCGGGTACACGGATTTTTGTTAATCGCCTACATTACCTGTCTGCCGCTATCTGGGTGATTTGATAGAAGATACTTTTATCAAAATCAATGAAATCAACACGATCAGCCGTTATTTTTAACCTATCTTATGAATAACCACCCAAGAACATTTATAGGATAACAAATCGAGAGATATCCTATGCAACTTGCCGAGTTCCGGGTCCAGAATTATAAAATTATAGAGGATACCGGATGGATTCCAGTCCAGAACCTCACTACATTCGTTGGAAAAAACGAATCAGGAAAATCAGCAATTTTTCGGGCACTATCAAAACTCAACTCTTCAGACGGGGAAGGATACGACGGCCTGAAGGAATTTCCACGGCAACGGTATGCCGCAGAGATAACCCGGACAGACTGGCCTGTTGCATCAGGCAGGTTTATCCTTACTCCAGATGAGCAACGGGATATCGCCGCGATATCTGAGCTGTGCAGAGATGTTCATAGTGTTGAGGTAACCAGGCATTATACCGGAACCTACAGCATTACATATCACCCGGACGTCGGAGTTGACCTGGTAACTCCACCAGACCTGATTTATGCAATAGAAAGTGCAATTGAGCACATCAGAAACCTGATTGCACCAGAAGGAAAGGGAGAAGACCTTGGAAGAATAAAAGAAGGTCTGCTGGCATTTCTGGAAGAACAAAAAAATGGAATTCCAATAGATGGGCAGATTCAGAAGCGGCATATTTCAGACCTGATTAATGCAATTAAAAGCAGGGCGAATGAACCCTGGCAACATGATATCCTTAATCCGGTTACAGAACCGATGTACCGGCTTATCAGACAGATGGAGATCTTCGAGGGTCTCATGGCAGCAAACCGATACATCATTGAACATCTGCCAAAATTTGTCTATTTTGACCAGTATAACGTTATTGAGAGTGCCATACACATTCCGACCTTTATCGCCACACTCAAATCTCACCCTGAAACACCAGGCCTTCGTGCAACCCACTGTCTCTTCCGTCATGTAAACCTGGACCTGGACCAGCTTGACCGGCTTGGTTCACACAAAAATGCAGTTGATGACAACCCAATCATCAGAAGACAGGTTGATGAGCGGTCAATTCTCCTCTCCACTGCATCCAACCTAATGTCAAAAAAATTTGAAGACTGGTGGGGACAGAGAAAGATCCGGTTCAGATATGACATTGACGGAGATTATTTCAGAGTATGGGTATCAGACGACCTCGATCCGTCAGAGATTGAACTCGAACAGAGAAGTGCCGGGCTCCAATATTTCTTCTCATTTTACCTGATATTCCTGGTTGAATCAGGAGATGCATACCATGACAGCATCCTGCTTCTTGATGAACCCGGACTCCAGCTCCACCCGACTGCACAACAACATGCAGTTAAATTCTTTGAGCGAATATCCCATCAGAACCAGATATTCTTCTCCACCCATTCACCATTCATGATAGATCTTGACCATCTTGATAGGGTCAGAACAGTTTATGAAGGGCCAGAAGGGACAACAAAAGTATCTGTTTCAGAATGGCCGGCTGACCGTGACTCATTGTTCCCGCTTGAGGCAGCACTCGCCACCCGGATTGCTGAAAAAACCCTCTCCGGAGGCAACCAGCTCATCGTGGAAGAAACCCTGGATCTCTGGCTGTTACAGGCAATGAATTATGCACTTCGGAACAGAGGAAAGCCCGGACTTTCTCCTGAAATCAGAATTACACCAGCAGGAGGAGCAGCAAACCTACTTCCACTCGCCCTGATGATGACTGCACATAAAAAACCTGCAGCAGTGCTTTTATCAGGAAACAATGTGCCAGTAGGGGTAATTGAAAAACTCCCATCCATGCATTTGAGTGAAGGAAACGGTCTTCTCTTTTATAGTGCATTTGGTAATCGTCAAGGAGCTGGGATTGAAGATCTCTTCTCTCCTGATTTCTATTATCGGTGTGTCAAAGATATTTACCCGGATCTGCCACTTGGTCAGGTACCAGAAAAAAGTCCTGCAGAACGAAATGAAGAGCGGGGAATTGCATTCCAGATTGCAGATCTTGTCGAGCGAAGACAGGGAGAACACTTTGAACGCTGGCGGGTTGCTGAGCTGCTCTCTGATCGGATCTGTGAATCTCCACAAAACCTGGATGAAGAGACAATTGACAGATTCTGTCGTCTCTTTGAAGAGATAAACAGGGTTTCCTGATCTCACAGATCCGGAACTTCTGCCTTTTTTTCTGCCTGTAAATTTCGAAGAACTGCACGCCCTACATCATCTGTTGTTGCTGTCCCACCCAAGTCAGGCGTTTTTATTCCATCAGTAATAGTTTTTTGAATCGCCCGCTCTACTGCAAGAGCCCGGGGTTTTTCTCCCACATACTTCAGAAGCAGAGAAACACACCGAATGGCTGCAATCGGATTTGCAATCCCTTTTCCGGTAATGTCAGGTGCACTCCCATGAACTGGTTCAAAGAGTGCCTGATGCCTGCCGATATTTGCACTTGGAAGCATACCAAGCCCACCTTCAAGAAATGCCGCTGCATCGGAGAGAATATCGCCGAAAATATTCGTCGTCACAATCACATCATATCGTGACGGATGCTGAAGAACATCAAGGACAAGAGAGTCAATATATTTTTTATCAATAGAGATTCCAGCTTTTTCAGCCTCTTCCATACAAATTTCAAGGAAATACACATCAGACTTCAAAACATTCGCCTTGTTTCCAATGGTAAGATGCCGTCTTCTCCGTTTGGCACAGGCACTTGCAAACCGTGCAATCCTGCGGGATCCTTCCTGGCTAACCACACGAAGAGTACATGCCCGGTCCTTCTCCTGCCATTCAATACCCGAATACAGCCCCTCCGTGTTTTCCCGAACTATAAGGATATCAAATCCTTCACCAAACACCGGACGAAGATTTGCATAGAGGTCTAATTCCTTTCTTATCCGGAGTACGACACTGTGATACTTGGGATCAGGGGGTGTTGTAATTGCACCAAACAAAATGAGATCCGCTTTTCTGAGAGTTTCAAGAGTCTTATCTGATAATGCATCACCAGTTCGTTTCCAGCACTCATATCCAAGATATACTGGTATATACTCCCATTCCGGGTGATAATACCGAAGAATTTCAAGTGCAGAGGGAATGACCTCTGGTCCGATACCATCACCAGGAGCAATAACAACCCGCTTCATCCATTCCTCCATTCATGTATACATGCATACAGGGCATCGGCAATCTGTTTTGGTGATGCACCCCAATGGACTACAACGCCCTTTTTTCCATTCAACGTCTGTACCCCGCTTCGCTCTGCCCGACAACATCGTGCGATAAAAGGTTCCTCTGTGACAGCATTGGCCGGACAGATATCAATGAGCGGAAAATCATGCCCATAACAGTCTTTGAGAACCTGTCGTGCTGTCATACATCCGGCAACATGCTCATCTCCCTTTAACCGGTCTGAGTCGATCGTGCGGGAAAAACCACCTGCTTTGCAGGGATATACATCAGCCTGGGTTTCTCTGATATCCCGGACATGATACTGAAACGTGATTTCGAGTTCTCCAAAAATGCCCGCTTCATCAAGTGTCTGAACAGTTCCGGCAAGATGGGGCCGGGGAGGAGTTACATCATATACATGAACTGTAAGGAGTGATGCAGGATCCGGATCACAAATAAAAATCATATGCTCCTCAATCCCGGTAAAGATAGTGCATCGTTTATTGGTCTGTAAAGCCTTTTTAATAAGGTCTCCACGGTTATGAAGCACCACCGGTTCAGGATACATATATACATCATCCGGACCAGCTATCTGGGTTACCGATTCAATATCCCTCATCAGTCCATCCCCATCTGCGGGCTTTACGGCTAATATTTCAAACCCACCGGGAACTTCATGGATCAGATATTCTGATAGAAAATAAACCCGGTCCCCTACCGGTTTGTTACCTGCATACCCGATACATTTGCAGTGAGGGGGAAAAATCATCGTTCTAGTCTCCGTTTCCAGTATTCCACGAGACCCCCGTTGCTGAGAATCTCCTGCATCCGGGAAGATAGTGGCAGGAATTCATGGCGGATTCCATCAACGGTTATCCATCCCTCGGTACAATCAAAGGTAACCATCATTCCATCCCGGCACTCAGGGATATTACATTCAAGAACCGGCAAGCCGACGTTGATGCAGTTCCGAAAAAATATCCGGGCAAATGACGGAGCAATAACAGCAAGAACCCCGGCTTCATGCAAAGCCCGTGCTGCCTGTTCACGTGAGGACCCACAGCCCATATTCTTCCCGGCAACAAGGACAGAACCCTGTAGTCTTGATGCAAGTGTGGGATCCAGATCTTCAAACACATGTTTTGCCCACAGACTCCAGTCCTTGGTTCTCAGGTATCTCCCAGCGATTACAAGATCTGTGTCAATATCTTCTCCAATGCAGACAGCCGGACCAGAACCTTTGAGTGCTGTCATAGTACCTCCCGTGGATCTGCAATCTCCCCAACAAGGGCGCTGGCTGCAGCGGTTGATGGAGAACAGAGGTAGTACGAGGCTCCGACTCCCATTCGGTTCTTAAAGTTCCGGTTAGCCGTTGAAAGAGCAACTTCACCCTCACCAAGCACACCCATATGAGCCCCAAGACAGGGTCCACATCCCGGTGGTCCCATAATACATCCGGCCTTCACCAGATCTGCAGCAACACCGGTTGTAATCGCCTGCAGATAATCACGCTCTGAAGCCGGAACAACAATAGTTCTAACCTTTACCCGGTGTCCTTTCAGTATCCTGGCAGCACGGGTAAGATCTTCAAACCGGCCATTTGTACAGGTTCCGATAAAGACCTGGTCAAGGGCAATGCCGGCTAATTGTGATACCGGCTGAATGGTATCCACCCGGTGAGGTACAGCACAGACCGGTTCCAGGGAAGAGAGATCAAGATCACATTCTCGGACATATACAGGATTTTCCGGGAGCTGCATGTGACAGGGAACCGAATACCCAGCAAGGTACCGCCTGGTTTCTGTGTCTGCATAGAAAAGTCCGGTCTTGGCCCCGGCTTCTACTGCCATGTTACACAGGGTCAGTCGTCCTTCCATGGGAACTGATGGTGCTGCCTCACCAGTAAATTCCAGGGCATCATATGTTCCACCGTCCATCCCTAACTCCGCAACATATGATAATGCCACATCTTTCCATTCAACTCCGGCTTTCAGAGATCCGCTCAGATGTAACCCTATTGAATCAGGGACCCGAAGCCAGGTTTCGCCAGATACCCAGATGCCGGCCATATCACTCGCACCAACACCGGTTGCAAAGGCTCCCAGAGCACCTAGAGTGCATGAGTGTGAATCGGCCCCTATTACGACCTCACCTGGATGAACAAGACCTTCAGCCATAACCTGATGACAGATACCAGATCCAATCTCCCTGAAATGTGCACCGTTCTCTGCAAAAGTCCGGAGTTCTGCCTGCAGCTCTGCGGTCTGGGAATTGTTTGCCGGAGCAATGTGGTCATAGATGACATAGACGGCATCAGGATTGGCAAGGCCGGGAGCGCCTATCGCATCATAAATGATTTTTGCCTGAATCCCGGTCCCGTCATGGCAAAATGCCTTGTCTACCTTCCGGTCAACATACGTGCCGGCCTGGGCACCCAGAATCTTCTCCGAGAGTGTTACCATTGATGACATCCTCCCCGGTCACCTGCGAGATTATCTCCCGCAAAACCTGCTGGTTGATACTGCATTTATCCTCACTTCTGTCTTTAATCAGCTCAAGCACCTGAGTAACCTGATCATCAGTAATGTGATACCCAAATGTGGTCAGGATATGGACAAGTGCCCTTTTTCCAGTGTGTTTTCCTAAAATGAACCGCCGCTCAAGTCCCAGGAGTTCAGGTGGAATAAATTCATATGTCTCGGGATTTTCAAGAATGGCAGCGATGTGAATGCCACTCTCATGAGCAAACGCATTTGCACCGACAACTGGTTTCGTAATCGGCATATAAATCCCGGTGTACTTTTGAACCTGCTCTGATAGTGCCGGAATCTCAGTCAGGTCATACCGGGCTATTCCTCCTTTGAGAACAAGGGATACCAGAACCTCCTCAAGCCTGGCATTTCCTGCCCGTTCACCCAGACCATTCACTGTTGTGTGAAGCTGAAACGCCCCAAGTTCAGCAGCAATAAGCGTGTTTGCCGTTGCACAGCCAAGATCGTTGTGAGCATGGATTGCAATTGGGATGGGGGTTCTTGGAACGATATCTTTCATCACCGTTGCAACTTCTAGCGGTGTCAGACATCCGGTTGTGTCTGCATATGTGACATACGATGCCTTATGTTCGGCGGCTTGTTTGTAGATCTCTACAAGAATATCAGGATCAGTCCGTGATGCATCCTCTGCACCAAACCGGACGATAAGGCCGTGATCAACTGCATAATCGAGTTGCTCAATGGCGTTTGCAACCACGACTTCCCGGGGTTTTTTATGTTTATACTTTAGATGCAGATCAGACGGGGCAATGAAAAGTCCAATCATATCTACTTCTGCATCAAGGGCAGCATCAACATCTTCCCGACAGGCCCGTGAAAGACCACATATCTTTGCAGAAAGACCAAGCCGGGAGATATCTCTGACCATCTCTTTTTCATGGACAGATACAATGGGAAATCCGGCTTCGATTATTTCTACCCCAACTGCATCAAGTCTGGTTGCAATATCCTTCTTCTCTTCAGGGGTAAATGAAACCCCCGGGGTCTGTTCGCCATCACGAAGGGTTACATCACAAATTTCAACATGCCATGGTTTCATTTGGATCTCTCCTCTGGACATACTCCCTGAATGACGAACACCCGGAAGGTGTTATCAGGGACAATATATTCTGAAATTTTTTCATGTTCAGCCGCATCTACAACATCCGGCTGTGCAAATCCAATGTAATCGGTTATGTCCGGGACCGGTTGTCGGCCGGTTGTCCCCATGCACCGGTTCTGCAGGACAATACAAAGCACAGGTCTGCCTTTTGCATGAAGATCAATCAAGGCCTGAGCACCAGAATGGAGCAAAGCATAGTCTCCAGTCAGTGCAACCCGGGTGGACTGGGCTGCAACACCAATTGAAGACCCCATCCCATAATTGGCAATCCCAAATGCAAATGGAGGGATCATGGAAAGAAGACTACAACCGGTATCACTGATAACCGGGACATTCCTATCCTGCAGAAGGTCAAAGACAAACTTAAACGGACAATCCGGACAGAACATTCGCGAGGAACCACGTTCCCGCCTGCTTTGTGGAATGTCGCCGGTTGTCAGGGGAGAGACTGGGAATGGAAGGTACCCTTCCTGTTGCATTACTGGAACAGATTCATATGCCCAGACTGAACGTCCATACATGGTCAGATCCGGGTCGGCAAGTGACCCGGTTTTTCTCCCCGTATCATATCCCATCTTGTCCGACGGTCTGTTGAGATCATCTGGGATAAATCGGACAATTGAAACACGGGAAAACCGCTCTGATGCACGGAAAGCCTCTCCAACCGGGTCAGAACCCGAACCATCAATGACCGGACATATCGCAATTTCGCCATAGATCCGGGAATCCTGAATGGTCTGGGTTCCATATGCCGTGGGATCATCTCCTACGACAATAATTACCCCGGCGGTCAGACCCTGAACGGTTGCATGAACCAGAGTATCGGCAAGCACATTCATCCCGACATGTTTGACTATTACGCAGGACCGTTTCCCCGAGAGCGAGTCTCCAAGGGCATACTCAAGAGCTACTTTTTCATTTATGACCAGCTCTGCCCCGGTCTCTTCAATAAGAGTTGTTACCGGGTATCCAGGCACTGCATATACCGAATCAGCATATGCTAGTATAGCATCCCCTAATCCGGAGATCATGTATCCCTCCCCGGAATCAGGTCACAACCGGTACATGACGGACACATAGTCAGGGCTTCTTTGGGATCAAGCCCATATCTCCGGATCATTTCTTCATGAATCCGGGCTATCCTGATAATCCGGTCTGGTAGAGGGGCATGAAGATCAATCAGATCCCCACCCGGAGTCAAAGGCCGGATAACCGGCAGGATTCCATCCTGGCACAGTTGTTCAATACAAGCAGTCATCTCCTCATCAGTCTCTCCTAGGCCGAGGATGATATTTGAAAAGACATGGTTCCTGCCAAACAGGGGAACTGCAGCACGAAGGGCAGTAAGTGCATCGTCCCTGACAAGACCCGGACACATGACAGAAAAGAGATGGTCGGTTGCCGTCTCAAGGTTGAATTTTACTTCTGAAACACCAGCATCTTTCAGACGACGGGGCGTTTCCGGGTCAGGATAGATAGATACCCCTATAGGAAGGTGAAACTTCTGCAGTCGTCTGACAGCCTCAAGGGTATAGCGTTCCTCTTCATGAATATCGGTCAGAACACCTGATGTCAGGGATATTGCATCAATATCAGGAAATACAGATGCAACCATTTCCTCTATCTCATCAATACTCCGCCGGGGTCCAGGGCTTTTCCACACATTACAGTACCGGCACTGAAAGATACAGGAGCCGGTGATAGTCAGATAAGCCTGACGTGGACAATGGAGCCCGGGTTTTTCAAGTATGCCTGAATATTCCTCTCCTTCGTACCGGAGGAGGGCCTGTCCATTCCCGGTATGCTGTATTTCTACAAACCCAGTATCTGAAAGGGTAAGCCTGACCCGGCGCCCATCCATAGAAAAAAATATCGACCCGGCCTTTCCTGCCCCTGGACCAGCACGGGATCGTGCGATATATTCGTCTGCAAAAACTCCGGTGATATATACAGTACCTGCATTGAGCAGCCGGGCTTTCAGCTCTGCCCACATAACCGAAGGCCCTCATCATACCGGGTATAAAACGGGATCGCTGCTATTGCCCCGGTTATACCCCGGCCGTTTATCCAAATTTTCAGATCATCGCCAGCAAGTGCCCGGGCATCATCCGGAGAGACTTGTCCTGTTTTTGTCCGCCACCCATATTCAAGAAGACGATCGGGGGAGAATCCAGTGAAGACCGCCATGCCAGTCTCTTTAGAGAGCGTATACTGCATCAGGAGTTCTGAAAACTTTCTGGCCAGATCGTCAGGATTGCTGGTTGCGAATTCAGCCACGACGCCAACACAGTTTTTTGTCCTGAAGGGAACCGGAAAGAGCTGGACAATGGTATGGGAGAGGTACCGGTGCTGTTCATTCGCAACCGTCCGGGCAATATTGTGAACCAGGGTCCATGTTGCTCCTTCTTCCGGGGTATCAGTATCATCAACACCAATAAGCACACGATTCTTTCGGGAGAGGACTATAGTCGATCCAGCAACTTTTCCCCCGCCTGATTCGTCATATTCTGATCGAAGTACCCCCTCGGCACCTGCCCGGCATATAGTGGCGCCGACTCCGCCACCACCCATACCAATATAGGAGATCGCGATTTCATTCCCTTCTACACTGACTTTTGAGATACCAGCCGGAAATTTGGATCCTTCAAGAGCAAGGTCAACCTCTCCGGTCCGAAGAAGGAACCGGTTCATGGACCCGACGGTTCTGACATCGGTTACAAGAGGGGACTGTGCATAGTGCTTTTTCACCCACATGGCACCACCGATACAGTCAAAGCACTCAATAAGTTCAACCTGGCTTCCTGCATCATCGCTGACTGCGCAAATCCATGGATAATGGATAATATATGGCTCTGATATACCAGACATTCCGGGCTCCAGAAATTTTTCCAGACAGGGGATATTTGTTGGCGAAAATTTCGTCAACAAACATGGTGCACCAATAGGTATAAGTGTTGTCTATGAGGATGTTCAACCTCTCCTCACATCTCATTCATCTGATTCTCGTCCCCGAATGGTAAAATTGAAAATTTAGAACACAATAAGAAATTAAAATAATAAAAAGTGAATATCACAAGAAGTACTTACACTCCTGCTGTGCTTTTGTAGCATATGCATGCGTAATATCCCTCCTTGTAATGAGGCCTACCATGTATGGGAGATCATCCTGAATTTCTACAATTGGGACATGTCCGATATCTACTGCAATCATGTCTTTTAAAATTGACTCGAGGTCTGTATCTGGGCTGGAAGTAACCAGATCAGTCATCATAACTGTGCTTACCTTTCTATTATCCCAGCACCCTTTCGAATCTTTCAAGGTAACAAACCCGACAAGAACATTATCAGGAGTAATGACAGGAAATCCATAATGAGTAGACTCTTCAACGAGAGTGAGGATTTTACTACATGGATCCTCGGGTGTTAAAGTTACAACCCGTTCCACGGGAGTCATGGCATCTTTTGCGGGAATCACCTGAAGCACATGTGAATCATACTCACCCCTATGTGCTCCGGATAATGTTTTATTAGAAATTTGAGAGCCATATATCGTTCTGTTCCCAACTAATATCACGGACACTGCTACTGCACCCATCGCCGGTACAAACAGAGAAAAATCGCCGACCATCTCGATGATCATGATAAGACAGGCAATCGGTGAATGAGAGATACCTCCAAAAAGAGAGATCATACCACAAATAGCAAAAACAGGTACAGAACTTAAAGGGACAATATGGGGGATAAGTATGTGCATCACCATACCAAATGCGCCCCCTGTCGTCGCTCCAATGGTAAGACCGGGGGCAAAAACACCCCCACTCCCCCCAGAACCGATAGTCAATGATGTCGTGAGAATCCGAACAAGAGGAATAAATAACAAAACAGAAAGTGGGAGCATATTGTAAACAGTAAGTTGAATAAACCCATATCCGGACCCAATACTACCAAGGGCTATGAGAAACGTTTCGTGGGAGAGACATGCCAGAACAATGACAAGTACACCAATACATGCCGCACCCATTACTGGTTTTAAATAAATAGGGAGATTGTATTTGATCCATATATCCCTGAAAAAAACTCTGGAACGCTGAAATATTTCCAGATATCCTATTCCAACAATTGCACAGACAATTCCTAAAAGAACAAAAAGAGGTATCTCTGGAACAGACCAGGATAGATCTCCTTTCGCAAAAATGGGTTCATATCCTTCAAAATAACCGAAAATGCCATATCCAATAATTGAAGACAGAAAAGCAGGTACAATTGCATCTGATTCAAAATCGCGAAGATAGAGAATTTCTGCCGCAAGAATTGCTCCACCAAGAGGAGCTTTGAATATCGTTCCGATTCCAGCACCAATTCCAGCAGCAATCGCTATTCGTCGTTCTTTATCAGGTAGTTTTAAAATATCAGCGGCTATGGATCCAAACCCGGCTGCTATTTGAGCCGTAGGTCCTTCTCTGCCTGCACTTCCCCCGGTTGCGATGGTGCAAATAGAAGCAAGTGCTTTAATGACAGGAATTCGTCTTCTAATCCGCCCAGTCGTATGAAATGCGGCGATAGCAGCATCAGTTCCATGACCTTCTGCTTCCGGAGCAAACCGGTACACGAGAAATCCGGACGCTAATGCACCTAAACAGATGATTGGCAGAAACATCCAGATATTTACTGGAGGAGACCATGATGCAATCATTTCAGCAGACATGCCATCCACCGGATATCTATAGCCCCAGATATCCCCCATGATGATTTGGTTTGCAAATTTAATTCCCTCAAAAAAGAGAAGTGCACCAAATCCAGAGATTATGCCTATAAGAATAGACAACCCGATAGTCTTTCGGAAAAGGATAACCTCAGCGGACACCATGAAAATGGTATATATTTTTAACCTTTGTTATGCATTCCCATTTTTCATGTGAGGAGAGATTATCGTATTGAAATAGAGGAAGTAAAATAGGGGCTATTTAAATATCAGGTAGAGGGTGGAAGCAATTCCATGACTGTGATTAACACAAGGACCGGTCACAATCCTGATTGGTACCAATATCTTCTCATATGGTATCCAGGCCATCGGTTTATTCACAAGTCAGACACCAGACTTCCTCATTCCACCCGACAAGTTTGATGATATTCAGGCACATATCACGGATCTGGTACCGGCCAAATCGTGACTTAAATGAATACGTTCCGACATTTGATTTATACCGGGCCGGATCATCGGAAAAATACCCAGGATATTCCCGGACAACACGTTCAAATTTCTGGGGTTCTTTCTCATAAATAGCCCGGATAGTATTTTCAAGAACCTGATACCAAAATTTTACCGGATACACCGTTCCGGCAATATTCAGGTTTGATGGCCGTGCCTGTTTTGGGATCTCACCTGAACGCATACACCCGGCAGGAACTACGGATGGTTTTGCAATCTCTATTTCAGGAACTTCGCATCGAGGCCAGATTTTCACACAGAATGCCGCCAGCACTCCTGACCGCTGATCAATCTGATACCGTCTCCAGAAACGGATATTTTTCATTCCCGCGTTGAGCATCAGATTATCTAAGGCATACCATGCCTTCTTGTCTTCAAAGGCGCCATTTTTAATCGATGAATTTTCCTGAGTCAGGGTCAGGTTACCAAGGCGGTGAAGAAAATCTGTATGAACTGATGACCAGTCAGACCCAAGATGCTCTATCCAGTGATCCGAAAGAGACTCCGGCATGATATGATCAATCATCAGATCTTCTGATTCATCTTCAAAGAGGGCATATGATGCTACAGGCTCAAGCCCTCGTGGCTGGCTTGAAAAGAACTCCTCAAGTCGCTCAAGAATAACGAAAGCAAGTTCGTTCTCAGTCTCTGGATGGTAGAGATCACTGTACCTGAGATGATCTGTAAATTCATCATCATCAGGGAGATCAAACGGAGGTTGGAGGGAGGCAATAAGAGATTTCGTCTCATCTGCAGAGAGATACCCATTCCCATCAGATGCAGCACGGCAAAGGATCTCAAATACATCCTCATACACTGTATCAGGCCTTCCACATACCATACGCCTGATAAAGTAACTCTCAATACAACTGAGAACCTCAAACACTTCCTGGTCAGATAATTTTCCACCGTTCTCATTATCCGTATCATTGGCAGCCAGCAGGAGAAGGAAAAAGGGAGCTGGAGTATTATTACTAATTCTCCGGATTCGGAATAGCGACTTCAGAATTTCCTTTCGTTCCCGGCTTGTGCCTTCTTCCGAATCTGGAAACAGAATACGGCGATAATATTCTGATGACCTGCTCATGTCCTTGAGCAGATACAAGACCTCATCTGGTAAAGCATTCTGAAACCGTTTCCGGATCTTTTCAAATATTTCACCATGCCGAATGAACCGGCCCTCTTTCATACAATAATGCCTGATAAACGATGAGATGAGAACCTGATCATTTAACAGCCGCTCTTCCATCGGTTTCCAGTACAGATCGTACTGAGCCTCTGCAATCTCCTGGCTTTCAAGATGGGCAAAGAAGAAATTCCGGATGAGATCAGACTCCTCAAGGGGAACACCCCGGTAATTTAATGCTTCAAATACCTGGTTTGGGTTTTCCCCTTCATCCAGTTCAATATAGACAACACACAGATCCTCGGTGATTACCTGTTGAAGAGCATTCAAATCCATCTCAGTTGACCGATCAAGCTGCCACCAGAAATAGTCAAAACATTCAACAATCCGCGAGTCCTGGTCAAAAACGTAGTCCTCATCAAAAATATGGTAGAGCGCGTTTTTATCAACGCGGGTAGGAATCACCACATACTGGCCTTCACCACTCTTCGGAGCATTTTTCAAAAAATCAGATATCTGGTTATAAAGTTCTGTTAATCCTTTTTCACGTGCAAATGCCCTGATAACTGCAAGAATGATACTTATGGTGGTAATTCGTTGCTGACCGTCAATAATTACATATTTATCAAGATTTTTTTCATATTCCCTGACAACAACAACAGAACCCAGAAACCTGGCAGGGTGTTTGGTATCCTGACCAGACATGAGCTGGTATTGCTCCCGGATATCAGACCAGAGTTGCTCCCATTGTTGCCGTGACCAGACATAAGGCCGTTGAAATAATGGAACTTTGTATTGCTTTGCCCCATTATATAAGTCCCACACAGAAGCCTTGGTCGCCTTCATACCCCACGAATCCCACTAATTATTTCACTCTCTCATCCCTTTACCCCACCGGTCAGGTCAGAGAAAATGAATCAGGAAATGGCAGTATGCAAATATCAAAGAATCTTGTATCGGAAAAAATGAAATTACCAGGCCTCTGAAAAGGCACTGTTGGTATATATATCTTCAAGACGGGCTTTATGTCCGCGCTCCATCTTTGCAAGCTCCTCAAAGACCTTTTTCTGATCTGCATCCATGCTTGCGGCTGCAAACTGCTCATACATCTGCATTGCCTCTTCTTCCCGTTTGATTGCAACCTGCAGACCTTCGAGGGGTTTTAAATCCATGGATGGTTTTGGTTTTTCCATGGTATCTGACAGGTGATAATCTTTAACTTCATCAAACCTGAGTTCTTTTTTGGCACCACTCAGATATTCCTGGAGAGTTTTCCGGTGATACGTCTCCTCCTGGGCAAGTTCTTTGAACGTTCCCTTCAAAGCCGGATCTTTGACTTTTTCTGAAAGCGAGATGTAAAATGCATACGCATCAACTTCCTTGTCGATCGCAGCAAGTAAGATCTTCTTATATTCTTCCAGTTTCATAAGCCACCCTCCTGAGGGCAAATAATAATTACAAGCGGGTATGGTAAAAAAGATAGTGATCACAAAACTGAAAAGCCGAATCAACAGGAAAAACCATAAAAAATCAGAAAAAAAGAGAGATTATTCAGTAGCTATAAATTCACTCTTACCAATTTTTGCATAAACCCCGCATATCGGACAGATATAGGTATCGGGGAGATCTTCAAAGGAGGTTCCTGGTGGTATCCCATTCTTTGGCTCGCCTCTCTTGGGATCATACAGGTATCCACATGCAACACAGCGATACCGCCCTGATGGTGCTTCCATGGGGACGAACTCTCTCTTCGTAATATTAGCCTTTCCACAAACCGGACAAACATAGGTATCTGGAAGGTCTTCGAATGCTGTACCCGGTGGGATTCCATTCTTTGGCTCGCCTCTCACCGGATCATAGATATATCCACAAATTTCGCATTTATAGGGTTTCATCTGTTTTCTCATGGTAACCACACATCACAAGCTTACCGTTGTAACATGTTGATAATTGATGGAATTTCTATTAAAGATTTCCAAATTGTTTTTTTCATATTACGCAGGATCATTGCCATCTTCTGTTTCCACATACATTCCCGGAGAAAAAAGAAGCGACTATGTTTAACTACCCCGAACCCAGAAAATCTGATAATTACTAAAAACCAGAGAATTTCAAATTAATTTGAGAAGTTCGATCAAAACTGTTTTTTTGCATATACCTTGCATATCGGTTTTTGATCAGGTTGATGGAAGCGCGATAAAAAAGGTATTGTTTAGAAAAGTTCAGCCAGTTTAAACTGGAATGGTCCAAGTTTTCCTTCATAGTTACCAGCACTGATGAATGAAACACCTGGAACTTTGACTGCAGCCTTGATACCTGCTGCCATTGCCTTCTTGACTGCTGCCTCGTCAACACCATTGATGACAAGTTCATAGATGGATTTTACTCCCTCGGGGACTTTTGTATCCGGAACTTTTTCGCGGATGGTTGGGCAGTACTGCTCATTGGTTGTTGCCGGAATCGGGAACTTGTAGTTCTTTGCTCCGACCTTGGAACCGGAAGCAACAATGCCACCTGCAAAGCTGGTGATGGTGCCTTTTACGTCTAAAATTGCATCTGCAGCGGCCTTTGCTCCCATGAGAGCGGTCATCTGGTTGTCAGCCATGACAAAGAAGTTGCCACCTGCGACACCCTTGACCATCCCAAAGACCTCTTCTCCGATATAGTCTCCTTCCATGATCGGGATCTTCCAGCACTGGCGTCCGCCAACTTCAACCTTGGACTCAAATTTGTCTCCGAAGAAGTGAATCTTGATATCAAACTTCTCTTCTGCATCTGGCATTCCATTAAAGACTGAGGTAGTAGCTGCGGTAAGAACACACTCAGCGATACGTTCCATAACCTGTTCTGGAACCTTCTTTTTTGATGCACAGATAAGAATTGACACACCCGGACGTCCGTCTGGGGTCTCATCAGCACTCACAAATCCTTCTATTCCTGCTTCACATGGACAACCGATAGCAGATGTTGCAAATCCTGTTGCCTCTGTGGCCGCAGTCATTGCCCATTCGCGGGTTACACCGGTGATAATGACCCGTGATACCCATATTGGAAATCCTTCAGCAAATGTGTTATCAATTGGTACACCGTTCAGTTCCATTACGGTTCCTCAGAAAGAGGTCATCAGTCAGACCAATAATGGTTGTGAATTCGATCTGATACCTGAAAGCAATTCACCTTTCATTCAGGACACATTCTACAGGCCTCCAGGACATCAATTCCTCGGAGTGGCTGCGATGGATCTGCTGTGGTAACAAGGGTTGACAAGGCCAGCACTGAGTCGGGTAATTTCAAACCAAACAAGTCGGTCGATTGTACCTCATGGGTATGTGATTGAACTGTTTTCCTGACCGTCCCCCGGTTTATGGCAATACCCATCCTGTTCATGAGAACAGCCGCATAAGAAAACGTATGATCCTCGGAAAGAGACAGGCAGAGATCAACAATTGGTGATCCGAACCGGCTCTTATCATAAAATGGCGCTTTTGCATAACA
This sequence comes from Methanospirillum hungatei, assembly GCF_019263745.1. Classification (NCBI taxonomy): domain Archaea; kingdom Methanobacteriati; phylum Methanobacteriota; class Methanomicrobia; order Methanomicrobiales; family Methanospirillaceae; genus Methanospirillum; species Methanospirillum purgamenti. Next base: position 2,799,016 of record NZ_CP077107.1, on the reverse strand, counting down.
GAGCTGCCCGCAATCACGACAATGAAAGCGCTTGACATATACGTAAATATGTTTTTCCCCTTCCGGAGAATAGACGGTAGAAAAACGCCGCTGTTTCATGTCATGACTGATCACCATTCCCATACAATTCGGACAGGGAAGGGGGTCAGTAAACTGGACACCTGAAACTCCGGTTACCGCCTGATAGACAAGGTCAGCAATAATCGGGGAAATAAACGGTTGGCGACGCATCTACAGGATAGTACAATCAACCTGACCGGTGTTTAAGGATGTTGCATTGTATTCGATGGTCCATACCTGGTCAGCAGTCGCCAGAGTAGAATCGTGAGCGTACATGAATACAGAACCTGGAGTAAGATAGTCCAGGGAATTTCCATGCTGAAAAATATGATTAAGGCATATATCGGGGTCATAATAGAGACGATGTCCTTTTTTTCAAACAGAAGCGCAAGACCAGCTAACACAAATGAACCAAGAACACATCCCCAGATAAAACTCCCTTCATTTTCCATTATAGCCATAGAATGAAGAATATAGGAGAAACCAATTCCTGCCCAGGGAAGAACAAGTGACAGGACGCATAGAACCTTTTGGAGGACCGTAAGGTTTCGGATAGGGAAAATATCGTCAATATTCATTATCCTTATCCTGAGACGGAATGGATGATGAAATGTCCGGATTATGATCCGGGTTCTCATTCGGCAATCACCGATGAGGGGGTCACTTTTCGTATAACAAAAATAAAATCTCATATCCTCGAGTCTTTTTTGGATAATAAGGCATTTCAAGCCGGGATTATTTTCAAAAGTGTTTAATACTATCACAAAATACTTAATGTTTAAGCCTGCAAGGCGTGTTGTGTGGCCTTGAATCAGGCAGACTCTGTGAAGGTGTAACTAACTATGGTATTTCATCCACCCGTACAAATAATCGCCAAGGGAGCGAGCGCTGGAAAGTATAAAGCAGGCCTAGAATGGTGGAACATGATCATCCGTGGATTCATGTCCGGAGCATACATCGCAATGGGAGGTGCCCTCGCCTGCGTCTGTTCTACTGCAGTCGCTGATAACCTGGGAGCTGGTTTTGGTCAGCTTATTCTGGGAGCAGTGTTCCCTGTTGGGCTTATTATCACCGTCCTTACCGGTGCAGAGCTCTTTACCGGTGACGCAATGCTTGCACCACTTGCAGCATTTGTTCACAAGGTCAGCTGGGGAAAAGTCCTGAACCTCTGGATATGGGTTTATATCGGAAATCTTATCGGTTCAATCTTTTATGCATATATAATGGCAAACGGACCGTTTGTCTCATGGAACGCTGCAGGTCTTGCAACCGTGAATGCCTTTGGATTACGGGCAGTAAATATCGGTATTGCAAAAGTCAGTTATGTTGGAATGGCAGGTCTGTGGGCTGCATTCCTGAAGGGTATCGGATGTAACTGGCTCGTTAACCTCGCTATCCTGCTTGGTATCTGTGCAGATGATGCAATTGGTAAATTCTTCGGTATCTGGTTCCCGATCATGGCTTTCGTTTCAACCGGATTCGAACACTGTGTTGCCAACATGTACTTCATACCCGCCGGTATCATGACGGCAGGATACCTGAACGCAGAACAAGTCGCAACTATTACTGCAGAAAAACTTGCGACATTGAATTGGGTTACGATGTGGACAAACAACATCATCGTTGTCACCATTGGAAACATCGTCGGTGGTCTGCTCTTTGTAGGTATCATCTACTGGATTGCCTTCAAGAAAGAGATCGAAGCACTTGAGTAATTAAACACCCTTCTTTTTTTATGCAGTTTCTTCCAAGAAAGATACGACCGTCAATCCTGCACATCCTTGTCTTTGTGTTTTTTCTGATCCTGATTTGTATCTATGTATTTTCAACCGGAGACACCAGTATGCTTATCTGGGGTATCCCAACGCTGATTTGTCTTCTTCTTATCCCCATGGGTCTGACCTATATCTCACAAAGCCAGTATTCTGACCTTATCCCGGTATATGAAACAACGGCGAAAGACGTGAAGATACGCGAGATCAATGAATCCATGATATCAAAACCTATCAAAATCGAGGGACTTGTTGAAGAGGTCAGATTCAAATCCTTAAACCGGCCGCATTTTATTATTGGTGACCGGACCGGTGTTACTACAGTGAAGATGTTTACAAATCCTCAGAATGATATCAACAAAGGAGACGTAGTTGAGGTGTACGGACAGGTCATCAAGAGATACATCTTCTATGGTGATCCGATCGTCAATGGTGTGGATATCAGGGTTACCAGATCCAACGTCAAGAGTTCACCATCTTCAGCTTCCAAAGGCAAAAAGAGATAAGTGAACCATTCTGATGCGCCCTGATTCTTTCATTTTCTGTTTCTTTTTTTCGACATATTAGCATGCGCACGTAATTAACCAGAAGTGATGTACATTTAAGAATCGGTTCTGAAGATACCCGATCATTGTACATAATCAGTCCACCACAAATCACCATCTTTGAGATTTTTTTCATAAGACTTATCAGTCCTTATCCAGAACCTTTTGTTACCGAGGAATCGTAATGGATCTCAAGTATGTCCAGACTACATGCCCGTACTGCGGTACCGGGTGTTCATTTAACCTCGTGGTAAAGGACGGTAAGGTTGTAGGGACTGCTCCCTATCACCGCTCTCCAGTGAATGAAGGAAAGGTATGCCCAAAGGGGACCTATGCCCATGAATTCATTAACAGCCCTGACCGTCTGACAAAACCACTGATAAAGAAAGATGGTAAATTCGTCGAAGCTTCCTGGGAAGAGGCAATAAAACTCATCGCTGATAAGTTCAAATCCTACAAGCCAGATGAATGCGCTGTTCTTTCTTCAGCCCGTGTCTCCAACGAAGAAAATTACGCCATGATGAAATTCGCCCGTGGCGTTTTAAAGACACGGCATATTGATCACTGTGCACGTCTCTGCCATGCATCAACCGTTGCAGGTCTTGCAAACATATTTGGTTCCGGGGCAATGACCAACTCCATTCCGGATATTGCAGAGTCAAAATGCGTCTTTGTCATCGGATCAAACACCTTTGAAAACCATCCGCTCATCGGCCGTCAGATTATGAAGGCAAAATCGAATGGTGCCAAAGTCGTCTATGTTGACCCCCGAAAGACCCCAACCGGAAAGCAGGCCGATCTCTTCTTACAGTTCTACTCCGGAACTGATGTCTGTCTCCTCAATGGTATGATGCAGGAGATCATCAAAAACGGCTGGGAGAACAAAGAGTTCATTGAAAAGCGCTGTAACGGCTTTGATGAACTCAAGAAAGAGGTCATGAAAGATGACTATAGTCTTGAGAATGTCTCATCTGTCACTGGCGTCCCGGTCGATGATATCAAGACCGCCGCCGAATGGTTTTCAAAATCAGGAGCCAGTACAATCCTCTATTCGATGGGTATCACCCAGCACACCACCGGAGTTGACAATGTCAAATCGGTTGGTAATATCCAGATGCTGACCGGAAACCTCGGACGGCCAGGAACCGGTGTCAACGCCCTTCGTGGACAGAACAATGTGCAGGGTGCCTGTGATATGGGAGCTTTGCCGGTTGTTTTTACCGGATACCAGAAAGTCATTGATGAAGCTGCCCACAAAAAGTTCGCTGACGCCTGGAAGTTCCCTGATGGCATTGCAGAAGGGAAGAACGGGTACGAAGTCACGGTCATGATGGACGTGCTGACTGACAAGCCAGGTGAACTCAAATGTATGTACATCATGGGTGAAAACCCGATGATCTCTGACCCTGACCTGACCCACGTCGAGCATGCATTAAAATCACTTGAATTCCTCGTCGTTCAGGATATCTTTATGAATGAGACCGGTGTCCTTGCAGATGTTGTCCTGCCTTCCTGCTGTTATGCAGAAAAGGATGGAACCCAGACCTCAACCGAACGCCGTGTTCAGATGTGGAGAAAAGCCCAGGATCCACCAGGAGAGGCAAAACTTGACTGGGTGATCATCTCTGAAATTGCAAAGGCAATGGGATATGGAGAACAGTTTGCCTGGAAATCTGCTGAAGAGATCTTTACCGAGATGGCAGCACTCACCCCATCCTACGCTGGAATGGACTATGTAAGACTCAACAGACCTGAAGCCCTCCACTGGCCATGCCCGACAAAAGAACACCCGGGAACCCCAATCCTCCATATCGAGAAGTTCGGTATGCCAGACGGTAAGGGTCTGATGACTGCTATTCCATTCAAATACCAGCAGGAACGTCCGGATGCTGAATATCCAATCCTTCTGACCACCGGACGATGTATCTGGCACTGGCACACCGGAACCATGACCCGTAGATCCGAGAGTCTTGAGCGTGAAGAACCAACCGGATGGATTGAGATGCACCCTGAGGATGCAAAAGCTCTGGGAGTTAAAAACAACGAGATGGTAAAAGCAATCAGCCGCCGTGGCGAGATCACCATCAAGGCACGTATCACTGACACCATCAAAAAGGGCGTTATGTTCATACCGTTCCACTTTGTCGAGTGTGCAGCAAATATGCTCACTATCAATGCTCTTGACCCCATTGCAAAGATTCCGGAATCAAAGGCATGTGCAATAAAAGTTGAGAAGATACAGGAGGCCTGAACATGGCAGCAAAAGGCGATATGAGCTATGTCTGGGCAAAAGACAAAGATATCCTCGATAAGGGAGAATGTGGTGGAGCAGTCACTGCACTCCTGAAATATGCATTGGAAAGTAAATTTGTAGACGCAGTCCTTGCCGTCAGAAAAGGCCAGGATATCTATGATGCAGTCCCGGCATTCATCACCGATCCGGCAGAAGTTGCATCCACTGCAGGATCCCTACACTGTGGAACGCTCCTGCTTCCAAAGATCTTAAAGAACTACGCCGACGGTGCAAAGGGCATGAAGATCGCCGTAACCTGCAAGGGTTGTGACGTCATGGCCTTTTACGAGCTTGCAAAGAGAAACCAGATAAATCTTGACAATATTGTCATGATTGGTGTCAACTGTGGTGGTTCGGTAAGCCCGGTGAGTGCCCGGAAGATGATCTCTGAAAAGTTCGGTGTAAACCCTGATACCGTCCACAAGGAAGAGATCGACAAGGGTCAGTTTATCATTGAGTACGAAGGCGGACACAAGGGCATCAAGATTGATGAACTTGAAGAAGAAGGATACGGACGCCGTTCAAACTGTCGCCGCTGTAAGATGAAAGTCCCCCGCCAGGCAGACCTTGCATGTGGGAACTGGGGAGTCATCGGAGACAAGGCAGGAAAGGCAACCTTTGTTGAAGTCTGTTCAGAGAAGGGTGCAAAGCTCCTCTCCGATGCACAGGCAAAAGGTGCTGTTGAAGTTGCAGCAGCCGATCCAAAGGGTATTGAAATCCGTGGCAAAGTCGAGAAGGCCATGCTTAAGCTCGGTGACGAGTGGCGTGCAAAAGACTTTACTGCACTTGGAAAGGGTAAGGAACGCTTAAAACTTCTGATGGATGAGACCTCAAAGTGTATCAAGTGTTATGCTTGTGTTGAGAATTGTCCCATCTGTTACTGTGTTGAATGTTCAACCAAGAAGCCATGGTACATCACTCCAGGTCAGCTCCCGCCAGGTTTCATGTTCCACCTGATCAGATTTGCACATATTTCTGACTCCTGTATCAACTGTGGTCAGTGTGAAGAACTCTGTTCCATGGACATCCGGAATGCACTCTTCATGCACTCACAACAGGTTGAGATTGAGAAGCAGTTCAAGCACACACCAGGTATTGACATGACCCCGCCAATCCACGCGTTTGTTGAGGAGAAGGCAGAGCGTGCCCGGCTTGATGCTACCGGAACTGATTCCATCTATATCAACATATTCAAGGATGAGTAATCATCCCTCCATTTTTCGCACCGAAGCCTGTCTTTCCGGAAACCATCCGGAAAGGATCACCTTATCACGTAATCTGACATCGTGTACTCATGAATGAGTACCTGCGCAAGACTTCCCACTTGTTATTCGGACTCCTTGTCGCCGGTGTTATCCTGATTTTTCCAACATACCAGGCAGCGATGATCATCGGATTTTCCTTGTACGTCGGTCTTATCCTCATTGACCTGTGTATGAAAGGATACAAGATACCCCTGATTTCAATGATTATCCATCATATGGAACGGGAGGGAGAATTTCCAGGAAAAGGGGCGTTCTTCTTTGTCTTCAGTGCCCTCGTAACCCTCATGTTCTTCCCGCCGGTGGTTGCTGCGGTATCTGTTGCAGTACTTGCCGTGCTGGACGGATTTTCAACCATATTTGGCATCAGGTTTGGAAAGCACCGGATATGGAATAAAAAAACTTTGGAAGGATTTCTCGGAGGAGTCATCATCACAGCAGCCCTGCTCCTGTTTATCTCGCCACCAGTCTATGCCATTCTCATCTCGCTGGTTGCAGGATTTGTCGAACTCCTAAGTCCGGTAGATGATAACCTGATCATTCCCTGGGTTGTTGCGATGCTGATTACTTTATTATGAAAGATAACTCTTTTTATTTGAACTGCCGCGATTGATTTAAACAATACCAAGAGAAATTAAAAATAGAATCCTCCCGGTTCTTTTTCAGGATAAAACCATCATCCTTATATCCCCGTGGGACGCAGAATATGCGATGGAAATACCTTCTTTTTCAGACCTCCAGCTTTCACCTGGAATCCTTAAAGCCATCCGTGATATCGGATATGAAGAACCAACCCCAATACAGTCTCAAGTTATCCCATTAATTCTCGCCGGCAACGATGTTGCAGGACAGGCCTATACCGGAACTGGTAAAACCGCATCATATGGTATTCCTGCACTCGAGATGTGTCAGCCTGCAAATCGGAAAGTTCAGACCATCATCCTCTGTCCAACCAGAGAACTTGCTGTACAGGTAGGAACTGAACTGAACAGACTGGCAATGCATCGGAAAGGAATCTCAATCCTTCCGGTATATGGTGGTCAGCCAATTGAACGACAACTCAAGGCTCTCTCCCGCGGGGTTCATATCGTTATCGGAACTCCGGGAAGAGTGATCGATCATATTAAACGGGGAACTCTGACCCTTGATTCGGTCTCACTGGTCGTAATGGACGAGGCAGATCAGATGCTTGATATGGGATTCCGTGATGATATAGAAGAAATACTCTCCCACATACCAAAAGAGCATCAGACTGTCATTCTCTCAGCCACATTCCCCTCTGAAATCCTCGATATCTCCCGTCGTTTCCAGAAAGATCCGATTGATGTCAAGATGGTTCACCAGGAACTGACCGTTCCACAAATTGAACAGTACTATATTGAAGTCAGGGAACCGGCTAAGTCAGACACCCTTATCAGAGTCCTTGAATTTTACCAGCCACAACGGACCATCATCTTTTGTAACACCCAGATTGCCGTAGATGCAGTATCAAGCGCTCTCAAGGCAGAAGGATTCATGGCTGACGGTCTTCATGGCGGTATGGCACAGGCCCAGCGTGACAAAGTCATGAATGCATTCCGGAAAGGGCAACTCGAAATTCTGATTGCAACTGATGTGGCTGCCCGTGGAATTGACGTTGAAGAGATTGACCTTGTCTGCAACTACGACTTTCCCCAGGATGATGAATATTATGTGCACCGGATCGGCCGGACAGCACGTGCAGGACGAACCGGCCGTGCAATCAGTTTTGTAAGTCCCCGGGAACGGTACAGACTCCGGGATGTCAGACGGAGCACACGAGCCGAACCTGAACCACTCCCCATTCCGACCCTTCGAGAAATCGGAGGCAAGAAAGCCATCACCACCCTTGCTGATGCAGATTCACTCATGAACACCGGGGATCTCTCATTCTGTCGCCCGATGATAGAGGAGAAGATTGCAGGAGGCGCTGATCCAATTGCCCTTGCAGCATCCCTGCTTATGATTGCAGCCGGCATCGGAACTGAAAAAGAAGACGAACTTGAGAAATATCTTGGAGAACAGGCAGTTGTCAGGCTTTCAGCAGGTCGGCAGGATGGCATCCTGGTCAGGGATATTCTCCAGGTTGTCAGAAACAGTGGTAGAAATATTCAGAACGATATTGGAAACATCCGGATCGGACAGACTGCCACCTACATTGATGTTCCTGAACCCTCGGTCAAGGATGTCATTGATGTCCTGAACGGTGCCCAGATAGGAAGAATCAGGCTTGTTGCAAAAAGAGGAAGAAAGCAGTCTGATATTCCAAAAAGACGCTTTACTAAATAATTAAAAATTACCTTTTTTCCGCCGACTGCATCATCATAAGCAGTCCTTTCATGATGGCAGCAGGTGTCGGGGGATTTCCCGGAATCTTCAGGTCAACAGGAATTACAGAATCAACCGGTCCCAAAACTGCATAACTTTCTGCAAATATCCCGCCGGTGCAGGCATCATCACCCACTGCTATGACGAATTTTGGTTCAGGGGTTGCTTCATATGTCTTTATCAGGGCTTCTTTCATGGCATGAGTAACAACACCGGTGACCGCAAGAACATCTGCATGCCTGGGTGATGCAACAAACGTGATACCAAACCGTTCAACATCGTAATGCGGGGCAGAAAGATTTGCTAGTTCAATCTCAGCAGCATTGTCACTTCCACAGTCAACCTCCCGGATCGCAATACTATTCCCAAATACGCGATCAATCTCCTGCCTGAGCATCAATCCTGTCGATTCAAATACCAGATCTGTGGTATTTGACCTGGTGACTTTTGGTTTTTTGAGTAAAAGTGAGAGAATATTCATGGTAATCCTCACAGATCAGTCCCTGCATACGATAGATTCAGACTCTTGTTTATCACCGGGAAATCAGGGACAATATTTCCCATAACTGCATGTTCAATTGCAAGCCAGTTACAAAACGACGCGGTTGAGACCGCAAACCGGTCAATTTTGCCATCAATGACTTTAATCCAGAAGAGGGTCCGTCCACGGGGAGATTCAAGTGCTGATAAGCTAAATCCATCCCGAATCGTGGCAGTAACATGAACCGGTCCTTTTGGAATATCAGGAATCATCTCCTTGATTAGGGTAAGAGATGCACGAATCTCTTCTCCTTTAACTGAAAACCGGGCCAGCACATCGCCATCCCTCTTGAATATAACGCACGGCGGATGAGCCAGATACCAGCCATAGGGGTGATCAGCCCTGACATCACATGCTCTTCCACTTGCCCGTGCAATGGGTCCGGAAAGAGCAAGTGGATCAATCAGAGGTTCTCTGACAACACCGGTTGTTGAAAACCGGTCAATCACCGATGGGACAGATAATGTCCAGGTAAAAACCTCATCAAGATCCACGAGAGATTGTATGACCGTGTCTTTGAGTGCCATAAGAAGATCATCCGGAATGTCCCGTGACAGGCCACCAACTGTAAGTATACCTTTTAAAAACCGTGAACCGGTGATCATTTCACATGATCGCTGGAGTTCTTCCCGGATGATTAAAAACCTGGCCGCTGCTGCAGAGAATGCAACATCGGTCACCATTCCGGCAAGATCAGAAAGGAGAGAGTATGACCGTTCCAGTTCAAGCAGAATAACCCGGAGAGCAGCAGCCCGATCAGGAATACGGATGGATGCAATCGTTTCTATAGCCATTGCATAGCAACAGGCAAGTGCCGCAGATTCATCTCCGGATATGGATTCTGCAATCCGGATCCCAGAGAAAGGATCGGATCCTTCAGCCAGTTTTTCAATTCCCCGGTGCAGGTACCCAAGCCTGAGCTCAAGGTTGACAATTGTCTCACCAATGACAGAGAACCTGAAATGACCAGGTTCAATAATCCCGGCATGAACCGGACCGACCGGAACCTGATACACAGCAGTTCCCTGTACCTGTCTGAATTCATAAGGAGCAGTCTTTTCAGTAGTCTGAACCGGGCCATTTTTTGTGGTTTTTCGCAGTGGATAAAATCCTTCCGGGTAACATTCATGGAGCAACAGTCTTCTCTCGTCAACAGATCCTTCAAACCTGATACCAAACTCATCTGCTATCTTCCGCTCAAAATACGAGGCAACCGGATAGAGAGAGGCAATTGATTCCGGGTGGGAAGTATCTACAACAAGAACTATAAATTCTGGCCGTTCTGCCTCTTCAATCACGTACCAGAGTCTGAATACCTCGGTTGTCCTGCTTTCATCGGTGCAAAAAATCCAGACAAGCCTGGACTCACGGGCAAGTTCTGCGGTAAGGATATTTTTCAGGTCCTCCGCTGGCACAGAGTAATATACCGCGGTGGCATCTGATTTTATGAGCCATGATGAAGGAAGGCCAGGTGATCCCATCACACTCATGGGCTTACCCCCATTCCTAAATCAGCAACAGCAGCGGTGAGAAATGCCTCCTCTCCAGGGATCATGATAATCCCGATACCAGCAGACAGGAGAAGAAGAGCAATAATAGGGATTGCCATCGAGAACGGTGCCCGATATGGCTGTGGTCCTTCCCCATCTGAAAACCGGACGGCCATAATGGAGAGATAATATCGTACCAGGGCTGTAGCCGCGATTGCAAAGAGAAGAAGCGTTACTGCAGGTATCCAGATCGAGACTTCAGCCGATGCCATGAGTATTCCTAATTTTGAGAGGAACAGGGGAAACACCGGCATACCAATAAGAGCGGCAAATCCTGCAAAAAGGGTGAGAGCTGCATATGGCTGAAGCCTGAAGAGATCACCAATCTCATCTTCCCCGGTTTTTGTCGGAATTTTATATTGCCGATGCAGTATTCCAGCAGATAAAAATAATCCGGCCTTGATGCAGGAATGACCAAGCATATGATATAATGCCCAGAAAAGAGCCACTGGAGCTCCAATAGCGATACCAAGCAGAATAAAACCCATATTTTCTATCGACGAAAAAGCGATCAGGACTTTGAGTTTTTTCTGCCTGAGCATTGACAGGCAGGCCAGGGACATGGTGATCATGGCAAAGACCAGCAGAAGAAGAGAGGCTTGATCAAAAACTTCAGTCTGGTGGACTATTCCGGTCATCCGAAGAATACCATACATTCCCACATTCAGGATAGCACCAGAGAGGACCGCACTGACCGCTGAAGGTGCCTTTGCATGGGCTTCAGGAAGCCAGGTGTGGAACGGAACAATACCTGACTTTGCAGCAAACCCGATAAAGAAGAAGACAAAGGCAATCCATATCATCCCGCTGTCACACCCGGCAGCTTCCTGGACAATAACCGCCCAATCAAGACTTCCCATCCCGGTTTTATTTTGAACAGCCTCAAAAAGAAAAATAATCCCGATAAATGAGAACAGCATGGAAGTAGAACAGACAAAGATGTATTTCAGGGATGCATCGATATTCGCCCTGACAGCAAGGATTGCAATCAAAAGGGCAGAGAGCACTGTCGTCAGTTCGGCAAATATCCAGAACAGGGCCACATTTGGAGAAAATAACGCCATCGTCGTGACCAGAAGCAGGGTTGATAATCCAAAATAAAAAATCCGAAGACTTCTCTTTTCAAGGTCACCTGATTTGACAAGACCATCAATATACCCCACTGCATACACACTGGCACTCGTAAAGATAATGCCGGTGATGAGCATGATAAACAGATTCACATGATCAATGAGGAAAAAAGTCTCATTTTCCCACTCATTCGGGGAGAGAATCAAAAGAACAGTTATGAGCACTGATCCAGCAGCATGGATGACACTCAAATAACTCAACCATGTGTGTCTCTTCTGTATTAACTGGCACAGCAGGATGATTCCGGCCAGAACCAGATAAGTCATTGCTATCATTGGACTGCCTCCTCACCGGTGAAAAGATGAAACTCCTGCATTCGTTCCTTATACTCCTCAATAGATGAGTCAATCCCGACGGTGAGAATCGATGTCAGGAGCACCAGGATTATCAGGTCAACCATGATGACAAACTCGATGATAAAGGGAAGTTCGGTTACAAACATACCAAACAACAGAACCCCGTTTTCCATAGACAGGTACCCGATGACTTTTGTAATTGCCATCTTCCGGGAGAAGACTGCAATAAGCCCCATCAGGACCATGGATACTCCGATTACACTACCCAGAAAGAAGAGACTGCTGCTTTCGTATAATGAATCAAGAATCCTGGAGAAACAGGTGTATACCAGGAGAATTATCAGGATACTCACTATCAGGGCACCTGCCGGATGAAGATATGAGAACCTGATATCCTGGTGTATCTGGATCCGCTGTTGTATCATCCGGATAAAGGTTGGAATACCCCACACTTTGGAGATAAAGGTCAGTCCTGCTACCAGAAACAATAGTGCATGATCTTCAATTCCGGCCAGAAATACGGCGATGATAACCAATAGGAGTGACTGGAGCTGATAGATCCTGACTAGGTTAGGGAGGTTTCGTGACGAGAGGAGAAATGCAGCCGATACTAATACCAGGACCAGAGAGATCCTGACCAGTACAGGGGCTGATTCGGGTGTAATCATATCATCACCTCGATAAAGATCGTAAGAATGGAGAAGAAGAACGCTATCATGAAGAGGTTTGGTATCTGAAAGAACCGCATTTTTGCAAAAGATGACTCAAAGAGTCCGATACCAATGGACAGGACTGTTCCTTTCAGAAGAAACAGGATGCACCCAATAATAAGGGCAGGAACTGAAAATTCAAACATCAATCCAGCAGGAACCAGAATATTGATGAGCAATGCCATTAGGAGCACCTGTTTTACTCCATGAGAGAGTTCGAAGAGGGCCAGATTTCTTCCAGAGGTATCAAGAAGCATCCCCTCATGAACCATGGTCAGTTCAAGATGAGTTTCCGGATTATCCACCGGAATCCTACCGGTTTCAACAATTATCAGGATAAACAGCGAGATGCAAAGAAGCAGGATCGTCGGAGACCATGAGGGAGACTCAAGAGCTGCATGACGGAACATCTCAGGTATTGAAAGACTTCCCATGACAAAGGCAAGAGCCGCAAAGACCAGTACGGTTACCGGCTCGATAATCGCTGAAAGGCTCATCTCACGGGAACTGCCCATCCCGCCAAAACTGCTCGCTGCATCAAGACCAAGCAAAGCCAGGAGCAGACGGCCCGCTACAAGCAGGTAAAGAAACACGATGATATTCCCCGTCACCGGTTCCAGATCCGGTACCCAGACAAGGGGGACCATAAGTGCTGCAACCAGGAGAATCGAGAGTGAGGCATATGGGGCAAGCCGTGAGATGAAACTTGCATACTCAGAGTAGATGACCTCTTTTTTGAAGAGCTTGGCAAGGTTGAGATATCCTTGGATTATCCGGGGACCTCTTCGTCCTTGAACCCGTGCTTTCACTTTTTTTACCACCGTGATGTACAAGGGAGCCAGACCGAGAACCAGGAGAATATTCAGCACCCCGTACACAACCGGGATGAAATTCATGACGACCACCCGAGTACGATGATAAGGGCAATTACCATGAGAAAGACATAGAGCACATACCGATCAACACTCCCATTCTGAAGACCACTAACATACCCGGCATACCGGTCAATTCCCCGTGCAACCGGAAGATAGAGACATTCTTCAAAGAATTTCATCAGATAAATTCCAGCCTCACCAGTCCGGAACAGACACTGAAATGAATCATGGTACTGTTTTGATACAGTGATTTTTGTCCGGAACACCGGAGAGAAAAACCTGACAACCGGTTCAGTAAACCCAGATCCCGTATATTCGTTCATACTGCCTGGAGCATGCATCCCACAATCCCAGGTCCGGGAGATCTTGGTCTTTTGAGAAGCACCGGCATACACTGCCCCATACACCAGGCATGTGGTGATAAGGAGGAGGACAGCTACCGTGCTTAAATCAGGCATTAGTCCAGGATATCCAAAAATCCCCAGAATGTGATAGGCACATACTCCAAGAACAATACTCATCCCTGCAAGTACGGCCGGGCCTGCCACCATAAAGAATGGGGTTTCCCGGGCATTTTCTGCTCCAGAACTCCGGGGAAGGGCAAGAAATGTCAGACCAAAGGCTTTCACAAATGTAGTGACAGTCAATGCTCCGGTCAGGCCGAAAAGGGCAAGAGCTATGATCATGACAACCTGTGCATATGGATCAAGACTCATAAGGCCGCCGATAAGGGCCTGATAAATAAGAAGTTCGCCAATAAACCCTGAAAACGGAGGAATGGCTGATATTGAGAGAATGCCAATGAAAAAGAGCAGACCAGTGGAAGGCATCCGGACCAGAATTCCACCAAGTTCATCAATATTTCTTGTGTGTGCAGCCTGACAGACAGATCCTGCAGTAAGGAAAAGAAGGCCTTTGAATATGCCATGACTAACTGAGTGAAAGATTGCACCGACAAGTGCCATCGTCGCTATATCCAATTGACCATATGAGGCAAAAATGACCCAGAGCGAGAGACCTATCAGGACGACTCCGGTATTATCAATAGAAGAGTATGCCAGCAATCCTTTCAAATCCTGTTCTTTGAGGGCATACATAACCCCAAGAACCGCTGTCAGGCAGCCAAAGACCAGCATGACATATCCCCAGGATATATCAGTCTCATAAAACCGGGTAAGAACCCTGACCAGGGCATACAATGCTGTACTGATCATCATTCCAGACATCAGGGCTGATACCGGAGATGGGGCTGCCGGATGGGCATGCGTCAGCCATTTATGAAATGGGATGACCCCGGATTTGATGGCAATACCAATAAAAAGGCAGAAGAAGGAGACTGGAATGAGGACATCACTTCCGGACACCTTGTCAGGATATGCAAAAGAACCGGTGATGAGCCTGAGCAGGATGATACCAAAAAAGATGAAGACGGTTGAGAGCTGGGTCATTGCAAGATAAAAAATAGCAGCATACCGTGTCCTGGCCTCCTCATACTCAGTAAGCACGAGGAAAAAGGAAAGAATTGCCATGATCTCCCAGAATATCAGAAATGCAATAAGAGTCTGTGAGAAGATGACCAGAAGCATGCTCACCAGAAAAAGGGGAATCAATGATGAGACAAGGTATTTTCTCCGGTCTCCATGCATCCGGTCAAGGTATCCAGGAGTGTACATACTGACGGCCACAGTAAGGATACCAAGAAGAACAGAATAAACAGCAGAAAGCCGATCAATTCCCAAAGTTACCGGGTATAATGCAGATATAGAAATCTTCAAAACCGGTATACTGTAATTGTGCAGGGCAGCGAAAAGACAGGACACAACAAGAAGAAGACCACCAACCCCCATTATCAGGGATGATATCTCCCATATTCGTTTTTTTCGTATACAGAGAGGGACTATACCTGCAAGAGCATACAAGAGCAGGATGAATAGAAATATTTCTGACATAACATCACATTCGAAGGTTCAATATCGTCTAAAATCAATGGAAGAATAAATTAAGGTTGTGATGAAGTGTTTTTTACAACCGATTTTACAGTTTAACAAAAAAACACGATAAAGGTTTCCTGGGACAGGTACATCTGGAGATGAAACCAATAGAAAACATATATACCAGATATGATAATTATTAAGGGCATGAAAAAATTAATTATCTCCGGTCCTCGTACATGCCGGAAATTTACAACGGTTTCTAAAGAAATCGAGAAATATATCGCAGAATTGAATGGTGTCGATGAAATCATTACCGGTGGTTCAACTGGTGTAGACCTGATTGCGAAGCAGTATGCCCTGGACAATAATATCGCATACAAAGAGTTTGAGCCAAATTGGCAGGATAATTTAAACGCTGCAGGTCTGGTCCGTGACGCGCACATGGCAGAATACGGCACTCATCTTCTGATTCTCTCGAACGGCTCATCAAAAGAGTCACGAAACCTCATTGCAGAAGCAAAAAAGAATAATCTTACCATTAAAACCGTTGGATATATTGAAGAGATGCTCATTGAGCTGAAACAGCCAGTCGGAACACCGGCAGGTTCAATCTAAACCTTTTTTCAATATTACATACCAATACCCCTTGAAAGGGGAAAAAGAGAGATTTATTCCTGTTTTAATGGCTTGCCTGGATCGACGACCTCAAGCTGAGCGGTTGACAGCCGGTAATAGAGTCCGACAACCCGGAGTTTTCCTGCATCTTCTGCATCCTTTACCACACTATAGGTGCGAAGATTTGCAAGCTGTAACTTTACATTTTCAATCTCAAGTTCAGACTGCCACTTACGAGCTTCTTCTGGGTCTGCCGGCTTTTCTCCCTTACTCTCAACTGCATGGAGTGCAGTATGTGCATGTCTGAGCCATCCCGGAATCAGAACATCGTCACCACTCTTCTTACTGGCAAGTGCTTTCATGGCACCACACTCTTCATGTCCACACACGACCAGGGTATTGACTTTCAGGTGACGAATTCCATATTCAAGAAATGTTCCGATATTCCAGTCTCCCGGAGGAACGATATTCCCAATATTCCGGTGAACAAATATTTCCCCGGGTTTTGCATGACAGGTAATTTCCGGGGCAACCCGCGAGTCACAACACCCGATCATCATGACATGCGGATTCTGCCCCTTCAGGAGTGCCTTATAATATTCTATGTTCTCTGCGTATTCATTCTCGACGAAGGTCTGATTTCCTTCCATTAACTTTTCGATTCCCATATGAAATCTCCCAGGGTCCTTATCACATAAGGATTAATGATCGTGATCTGAAGAACCAATATATATTGCGATTTTATTTCCAGACAATCCCCTGAAATAAACCGAAAGATTGAAAAAGGTTATGACCTGATTAAACCACATGGAGGAAGCTACCCTGCAGGCAGTGAAACGGGCTATGCCCGGTCACGGAAGAGCCCGCATTCATGAAAAACTCATTTCAATCCTGGGAATTGAGGATCAGACTGAGGTGGAAGTGAGTACAGATGCAGGGGCGACCCTTTATCTGACGGTTTTTGCAGACGAACTTGTAGATGAGGGTACAATTCGAATCAGTGGAGAAGATTTGAAAAAACTTGGCATTCCTGACGGTGGAAATGTCCATGTAAAAAGAAAAATCCCTCTTGAAGAACAGGTCCGGACAGCTGCAGAAACTGCCGCTACCCAGATTAAGGAAGGTGCCCAGGACATCGGAACCAAACTGTCTGAAACTGCAGAAAAGATTCAGAAAGGGGCAGCAGAGACAGCAGAGCAGTTAGGAACGAAGGCAAAGGAGCTAACCGACAAGGTCAAAGAAGAGACAAAACCTATCGGAGAAAAGGTAACCAAGGCTGCAAAGAGTTCTGCAGATGCAATCCGGGATAAGATCCCGATCGGAAAACTTGCCCCTGAGATTGAGAAAGGTCTCTCAGCCTTAAGCCAGGAGGATGCAAAGAAGATCAGGAGCTTTCTTACCGGCGTGGAAGGAGTAAGTGCTGCTGTCCCGGTAAAATTTGCTTCCGGACGGTCATTTGGCAATCTGACAATCCCACCGGAGATTAACCTGGTTGCAATCCAGCGGGGAACCGCATTACTTGAATTAAAACCTGATATAATCCTTAAAGAAGGCGATATTGCATACTGCAGCGGCCCTTCTGATATGATTAGCTTTGTTACCAGGATGCTGGAGGGATAACCTGTGGAGATCTCCTTTAGTCAGGACGGCCTTATCGGGATTGCAATCCTGCTTGTCATCGTTGTCATGATTTACCTGATGATCAGGGAAATCAGAATGATGCGAACGAATACGAGAAAACTCGAATTAGAACTTGAACGTGACAAACTGCAGATCCTCAAACAGGACAATGCAGCCTCAGTCCAGCCGGCATTACGTCTAACAACCGACCAGATATCTGCACTCAAGGAGATTGAAGAGTCAAATATTACCCTTGAAACCGATATATTCATGAAACAAAAGACAATTGAGGGAAGGCTGAAGCGTCTTGAAAATTATGTCAAGCGTGAAAAATTAGACCTGATGATAGACCGGATTGAATCTGAAGAAAAAAAGATTTAGGTGAAGTTACATGTTTGAAACATCAGGAAGTACCAGAAAATTCTTCGAAAATATTCCCCATTTTGACACCCCGGTCACATCAAAAGTCCCGACATTTGACCGGACACTGGACTCATATTTTGACCGGAATTTCGAGACAATCATCGAAGAATGGGGACTTGTAACCGAGTCAGATCTCAGTGAATACGCACGAAAACTTGATTATTTAAGTTATGAGGTAGGTAGACTGCATATAGAAAAAGACCTCCTTAAAAAACGTGCAGACTCTATTGAAAAAGCAATTTCAAACCTGGAGGCAAGAAAATGAACATGGATAATTACCTAAGTTCATATCTTGACCGCCGGATGAAACTGATGATTGATGACTGGCAGCTCTCCACCACTGCCGATATCAGGGATTTGTCACAACGATACCGCAAGGTAAAACAGGATCTTGACTCTCTGAAAACCTTTGAGCGTGAATCTCATAACCGGATGGATCGGATGGAGGAACGGATACGAGCCCTTCAGGAGCAGATGAAATGACGCTTATTGAGATTCTTTTAATCATCCTTATCGTCCTTATTGTTGCATTTCTGCTCTTCTGGTTCTACCAGGGATCATCTGGCAGGGTATCACTCAGAAGACCGGTTGAGAGCAGGGTGGATGAATATCTTGACCGTCGGTTTGCCCAGCTTGTTGAGGAATGGGGAGTCGTTCGCAGACCAAAACTGAAACGGTTCAAAGAAGAACGGGGATCAACCCTTGATGCAGATGAGATGAAGATTGCAGAAGTGAAAAAGTTTGAGAACGAGTTTATTGAAAACCTCTCCGAACTTGAGGCACGACTTGATGCACTTGAAAAATCCCTTGAATCGAAAAAGTAACGACCAAAATACATCAGGCGGTATGTTTGCTGCCCTGAAAAACCAGGTTATGCGGGTTCGGAAGGACAATGAACCCCCAAACCGGGATATGGAATCGTTTTCCCGGTATGTATGCGATCTCTGTCACACATCAGGCCCCTTATCCGGTCTTCGTCAGTGTGTCATCTGCGGAAGATGGGGATGTAGTTCCTGTTGGCATGATGAGTATTATCTCTGTAAATCATGCGGAGGAATCATGAGACTCTTACTCCTGAAACTTCCAACCCATGATGAACAGAACCAACCAAATACGGATGATTCAACCCCTCCGGATCCAATTGAAGACATCCCCTGAACTATTTTTGGTTCCTTGTCAAAACTGGATAATTCAATACTCCCGCTGTCCAGATGATATAGGAACATATCCGGAAGGTCCGTTGTGAAAAGCATAAAAATTCCATCCCTTATCTCATCAGTAGTCCTGAATGCATTAACAGGGATTGAGGGGATGGAATTTACCCTGCTTGACCATTGTCCCTACTGTAATGGCGAGGTCAGGTACCATGACATGCGAAAGAAACGGTTCGCAACCGTCATCATTGATGGCGAGAAGAAGATCATCAATGTCCTGGTTACCAGATATTACTGCAAAAATTGCGGAAAATTATGCTATGCACAGGCACCATTTTACCCGAATACAAAATTTGGATCACCAGTTATCGACCTGTGCCTGACCCTGGCCCGGGCTCATCCATTCAATCATAGTGCACGAATTCTTCAGGAAATGGGAGTTGTGGTTGACAGGGGCACCATCAGGAACTTCTTCTCCCGTGACATCCCGGAAGTCAGTTATGCAAAAATTTATGGGCTCTCAATTCCTCTCTCAATCTTTTACCTCTCTGATCTCGCATCAAAAAGGCAGCAGTCACGACTGGTAACCCAGGAAGACGTCCTCAAAGTCTGCGGATTCCCATCAACAAAAGAACTCTTTCAAAAAGAAGAATAAGGACGCTCTGCTTTATTCATCATCAACAGGCAGGACATTCTGGCTAAAAAGCCGTATCATCTCATAATATCGGTTTCCGTAGTAATGCTCCCACTCCTCATGCTGGTTTACTTTCGCAAGCACCGGCATTCCCCCAGGTTTTCCCGGATGATACCCGAACATCAGTTCAAGTTCTGCCTGTAATGCATGCATCATCAGTGATACCGGAATATCCATTGCACACCGGTCCTGACACTGACCACAATTAATACATGAGTCAGCTATGTGAGAAAACCGGATCAGGTGAAACATCAGCGGAGGCGGGATCTCTCCAGGTTTTACCAGCCATGGCTTTTTTGTCTGGCAATCCTGACAAAAACAGAGTGGACATGCCTGGGAACACTGGTAACATTTAATGCACCGGGAGGTCTCCTTCATTATCCAGGTCAGCCGGGAAAGGCCTGAACCTATTTTTGAGAACATTATCTTCCGCTTTTTTTCAGATAATGTCTGCATTGCTGCTTCTACCCGTGAACGTGCCTCAATGCCTTTAGGGTCAGCAGGAATTATCGTGATGTATCCGTTCTTTCTGGCCTCGTCCAGGAAAACAGATCCTTTTTTACTGCATACCTCAACAAATGTCGCATTCTCTGCATGTTCACCAACCAGACCCCAGGATCCACAGACAATATCACACTGGCGAGGTATCGGAGTATCACATCTCTTACATGAATCACGCCGGCCAAATCCTTCCTCTTCAATACTTTCCAGGGAATATTCACGGGAGATATCGCCTGCACGGATAACAGCCCTTCCATTTCTGATAATAAAAGAATCAACCAGATCAGGATGAATGCCACATATGTTCCGGATAAAAGTCCGGGCCTTCGTTGGAGATATCGTACCACTACAATTCAAGCCAATAAGAAAGAGATCGTCCCGATCCAGTCTGCTGCGTTTGGTAAGTTCAATAACTGCCTTTGCATCACATCCCTTGAGAACAGCAGCAATTTTCATTCCCGGATTGGCACAGACCGCCTGAACAATCCAGTCTGCAGTCAGGAGACTTCCACAATACAAGGATCCTGAGCATAATACAATCTCATCAGGATTTGTAATCAGGACCGGGCGGGGATCATAGATATCCTCACCTTTTTGCATGCAACATACCGCATCTACCGTCCCTGACTCAAGCAGATATATCAGAAGGCCCGTGACAAGACCGCCGGATGCTGCAGAATCCCGGATTTGCTCATCAACAGACCAGCCATAAAACATAGTCCCGTTCATGATCCCTCCTCTTCTTCGCCAGCTGGTTCAATGGCAACACAAATCGGTTTATATTCAGATATCCCGGCTTGAACATCATCAGGAAGTCCTATAAGCCGGTTCAGTGCAGAATCAAAGATAAGTGGCATAAAAACCATGCCTTCCTTAATATCAGACACGACCCTGGCTCTACAGGACAACCGGCCTTTTCTAGATCTGACCTGAACCATATCACCATCAACAATTCTGGCAGATGATGCATCCGAGGGATGAATCTCTATATATGCCTCATTCACCTCATCAGCCAGGTTTTTACTCCTTCGGGTCATTGCCCCTGCATGCCAGTGCCAGATAATCCGACCAGAGGTAAGACGAAACGGGAACTCCTTACCGGGGATCTCTGAAGGTTCCTTCCATTCCACCGGACAGAACACTCCTTTCCCGTCCGGGTGATAAAATCTGTCATTATAGAGGATTGGGGTACCTGCATGGTCATCGAATGGACATGGCCAGCAAATCCCATCCGGATGACGGATACGGACATACGTCATTCCATGATATGGTTCACAGACCTCGGTAATCTCCCCAAAGATCTCTTCTGGTGAGTGGTAGGGAAACTGTTTTTCAAACCCCATCACCCGTGCAATATCTGTGATAATCTCCCAGTCAGGTTTTGCTTCTCCTAGTGGATTGATGGCTTTGCTCAGATGCTGGACTCGTCGCTCCGTATTAGTAGCCGTTCCATCCTTTTCGGCAAAACATGCTGCAGGAAGGACAATATGGGCGTATTCACACGTCTTGGTAAAGAAGATATCAGAAACCACAAGAAATTCCACATTCTGGATTGCATGAAGAGTGGTATTCTGATCAGGTTCAGTTACCAGGGGATTTTCTCCGACCAGAAACAATGCCTTAATCCCATTCTGTCTGGCACCGGCTCTCTGAAAGATATTCGTGATATTCAGACCTTCTTTCGGTGGACAAATCCCATCAGGAAACTTCCAAATACGACCGATCTTTCTATGGATAAGGCTATCGGTAACCGGCTGGTATCCTGGGAAAAAGCCAGGAAGACAGCCCATGTCACAGGCCCCCTGTACATTATTCTGGCCGCGAAGGGCATTCACCCCGGTTCCCGGACGTCCGATATTTCCAGTCAGCATCATCAGATTGGCAATAGCACGAACATTATTTATACCACCACTCTGCTGGGAAAGACCCATTGCATATAAAACCGTACAACTGGCAGAGGTCCCTATCCACTGTGCAGCAAGGAGCAGATCTTCTTTTGAAACACCGGTGAGAAGACTGACATTCTGGGGACTGTACCGGGATTGTAATACTACCTTTTTGAGTGACTCAAATTCCCGTGTCCGGGAAGCTATGAACTCTTTATCTTCCCAGCCGTTCCGGATAATCTCTCCCATAATACAATTCAGAACCGCTACATCACTTCCACTGAAAAACTGGAGAAACAAATCTGACTGAATCGCTGTCGGAGTATACCTGGGATCAGCATAAATAAATTTCCCACCGGCTGCCTGTGCACGGACAATTTGTCTTCCAATAAGAGGATGCTGCTCAAAAGTATTGGAACCAAGGCAAAAGACACACTCAGACTCCCCGATATCCGGGATTGAATTCGTCATGGCTCCAGTTCCAAACGAGAGAGTAAGACCGGTCATGGTTGCTTCATGACATAATCGTGCACAATGATCCAGATTATTTGTCTTTAATACTCCCCGGGCGAATTTCATGAGCACATAATTGTCTTCATTCGTACA